>CAMCWU010000050.1 GCA_945882675.1 Klebsiella pneumoniae
CGCACCTGGTAGCTCCCCTCTGCCGGGTGCACCACGAGCCCGTGGAGCCGCAGGTGCGCCGCGACGGGTGCCGGCACCAGATACGCGACCGGTCGGTCCACCACGCACGTCCCCACGAAGCGGGCCTTGTACGGGAGCTTCAGCTTCACGGGCTCCCCCTCGAGCGTCCGGGGGGACCGCGTGAGGATCTCCACCGGCTCCGGCATATCCTCGATCCCGTACCGGACCGCCACGCGCTGCGGGGGCTTCCGGCTCGTCGCCACCGTCTGCAGGATCTCGCGAGAGTGGGCGGCAGCCCAGCACAAGGTCTCGGCCTGCCAGGCCGACGCGGTCCGCACCCGCTCTTCGAACGTCAGGTAGCTGTAGCACTCGAGCAGCAGGTCGAGACGCCCCGTCAGACCTCGATAGTTGCTTCCGAACCGCGGCTGGTGCGGGTAGGTCATCCACCCCAGGCCCACGGGCTCCGTCCCCGCGATGTCCACGCCCGCGTCGAGCGAACGCTCGTCCTCGACGAAGTTCCCGTACCACCCGCTCTCGAGGCCGCGCCGGCGCACCGCCGCGATCACGTCCGGCACGAGCTTCGACCGCACCAGCTCGATCGGCTCCCGACGCCCGCTCTCGACCGTATGCGGCACGTCCACCGTCATGTGGAACCGGTGGACGGACCCGTTCGTCGCGTGGTTGTCGATCGTGAGATCCGGCTCCCAGACCTGGCATACGCGCTGCTGGAGCAGCCGCATCTCCACACCCTGCATCCGCAAGTAGTCGCGGTTCAGGTTGATCCCCTGCGCGGTCGTGCGCGTGCCGACCACGGGACCGATCTGCCCCGAGAGCTTAGACAGGTCCAACCGGCGGTTCGCCGGGTCGAGCGCGTCATTCCCGTCCGGGTTGAACAGCGGCACCACGACCAGCACGACGTGCGCCAGCGCGTCCGCGACGTCCGGCAGCCGCCCGTCGAGCACATCCCGGATCAGGGCGAGCGAGGCTTCTTTCCCCTCGACCTCCCCCGGGTGGATCCCATCCATCATCAACACGACCGGCAGCTCGAGCGCGCGCGCCTGCCCCGGCGTCTTGACGCCCTGCGCCGACAGGACCAGCAGCGGCAGCTCGCGGCCCTGGAAGCTGCGCCCGAAGTCGCTCACGTGCAGCCGCGGATCCGCCCGAGACGCGAGCCCGTGCACGAACGCCATGACATCGGCATGGAGCGACGTCTCGCGGTACCCAGTGCGCTCGGCGCGCGTCAGGAGGGGAGCGATCGCGACGGGAGGCTTGGATGCACGGCGGTTCTTGAGCATGCCGGGAATATATCGCAGGGCGCGCCGGCCTGCGGCCGTCGGTCTCCCTCGGGGTCCCTGCGGTCGCCCCCGCCTCGGGTCGGAGCCGACGCGCGATCCGCGGATCACGGCGGTGGCCGCCGCTCCGCGGCGCCCCTCGGTCCCCCTCGCGCGGGAGCGCGGGAACGGGCTCGGGAACGGGAACGGGAACGGGAACGGGAACGGGACCGGGAACGGGAACGGGAACGGGAACGGGAACGGGAACGGGACCCCACGGGAACGGGTTCCACGAAGTGCAGGTCGCACCAATGTAATCGTGAGACGCCTGCGTACCGAACCTTGCTGGCGGGTTTTCGGGCGCGCGCGCCAGGTGGGGCGCGCCGCCGCGCTCGTGCTCGTGGTCCTCGGAAGGGCCGCATCCCTGCCGATGGTCAACCATCCCGGCGGAAGCGGCCCCCGGAAGGGCCGCATCCCCGCCGATGGTCAACCATCCCGCCACATGCGGCGCCTGGGAAGGCGGCAGCCCCGCCGATGGCGTCGGCGGCACCCCGTGCCACCCCCGGGGAAGTCGCTTTCCACCATCATCCACCGCGGATCGGCAGAATACCGGCGTCGAAGCTCAGTTCAACGGATCGCGTTCCCGTGGGGGAACGGGAACGGGAACGGGAGCGGGAACGGGAGCGGGAGCGGGAGCGGGAACCCACGGGATCGCGTTCCACCAAAGCTCCTCCGCTGGCCGACTTTGGCTCGGCTTGCGCGTGAGCGAGGATCGCACATGCGTTCTGGCCAGCTCTCGGCCCGGCTCGCGGAAGGCGACACCCGTGTCGTCGCAAGCCGAGGGCTCACGGGAGCCGCCCGCGCGCGGCGATCGACCACCTGCGCGCGCCTGTCGGAGCGCACGGACCGGAGCCCGGCCACCTCCGGCCCCCGCACACCCCCCCACATACCGCCGGGCGCGCGGACGCCCCTCGCGTACGCTATCATCGGCGGGAAGTGGACCGCTCGCGCGCGGACCGGGAGGCGTGGCGCTGGCACCCTGGATCGCGTGGCTCGTGGGCTGCTCCCTCGGGCAGGCTCCCGAGACACCGCAAACCCCTCAAACCCAGCCGGTACCCGTGCCGACCGCGCCGAGGGTTGTCGTGGACGCACCGGTCGTGATGGCGACGGCGGGCGCCGTGCGGCTCGAGCAGGTGGCGTGGACGCTCGGCGACGACCACGGGTGGGCGTGGATCGCGCGCCATCCGCGGGACGCGCGCATGACGGTGCACCCGGCGGCAGACGTGTCCGACCTCCCCGTCATCGCGACCGCCGGCGAGGGAGAGTCGTTGATCAACGGGGGCTTCTACGACGCCGGGGCGATGGGGCTGGTGCGGCACGAAGGCCGAGACCTGGCACCCCGGACCCCGAGCGGCGGGAGCGGGATCGCATACTGGGGGCCGGGCGTCCCGCTCCAGGTGACCCACCGCGATGCGTGGAGCGACGCTGGGACCGAGGCCCTGCAATCCATCGACCGGCTGGTGGACGGCGGGAAGAGCCTGGTCCAGCCGAAGGCGGACGCGCGGATCACGGCTCGCGTCGCCGTGATCACGCTGGCCGACGGCGTCGCGCTCGTCGTGGCGGCGGACGACGATTCGGCGGCGCCGACCGGATCGGAGCGCATTCTCCGCGGTGGCGAGGATCATGGGCTCCCGCTGTGGGCTTTCGCGGATCTGCTCGTGGCGGTGGTGGCGGGGACGATCAACGCCGTGCGGCTGTCGGCGCCGTGATGCTGCTCCTCGCGCTCGTGGCGCACGCGTCGCCTGCCGAGTACGCGGCGCGCGTGGCGTTGGGAGCCGATCCTACGGATCCGGTGGCGTGGGCGGAGCTGGCGCGGGCCGTGGACGAGGACCCGGACGTCGCGCGGGAGCTCGTGGACCACGCGCTGCGCCTGGACCCCACGTGCCCGGAGGCGCTCGTGGAGAGCGGGCGTCTGTGGCGGGTGATGGGCCTGGAGAACCTCGCGGTCGCGGACTTCCGGCGCGCGCTCGCAGCGGACCCGGGGGCGTGGGAGGCGGCCGTGGGGATCGCGCTCGTGACGGGCGACGCCGACGCCGTCGCGGAGGCGTTTCCCCAGGTACCGGGCGCGATCCTCGCGCTGCGTGGGATGCTCGCCGACCCCGAGGGCGCGCTGCTGGCGCTGGACGACCCGGACGGCGCGGTGTACGCCGCGCTCGCGGATCTGCGGCTCCGGGACGGCGATCCCGCGGAGGCCGCCGTGTGGATTACGCGCGCACTGGAGCTCGACCCTACGCGGATGGACGCGCTTCGGCTGGCCCCGTGGGCGCGGTGCGTCGCGGCGGGGACGGTGGACGCCGACGGGTACGCGGCCGCGCAGGCGCTCCGGCGCGGGATCGACGAGAGCGGCTGGCTCTCGACGTCGGAGTGCGCGGCCGCGCTGGTCCAGGCCGGCGGGGTGGACGGCCTGCGGCGGGCGGTGGAGCTCGACCCGGACCCGCTCCACCTCGCCGCGCTCGGGCGAACGCTGATGCACCGTGAGTCCGCGGAGGCCGCTGGTTTCCTGCAGGCGGCGGTGAACGCGCGGCCGTGGGATGGGGCGCTGGTGGTGGACCTCGCGGCGGCGCTCGGGGACGAGGGGCGCGCGGGCGAGGTCCTCGCGGACGCGCTGGTTGCCGATCCGCACGACCCGTACGTGGTGCGCGCGGTGGCGGCCCGTGTCGGCGGATCCGCGGCGCTCGACCTGCTGATCGCCGCGATAATCGCCACCCACGACGACCTGCTCACCGCGCCGGCGCTCGCGCTGGCGGACCGGCTGGACCGCACCGCGGAGGTGGAGCGCGCGCTCGGCCCGCCGGGTCTCGCGCCGCCGCCTCGGGCGCTCGACAGTGACGATACGAGCAACGAGATCGTCGTGTGGGGCACCACCCGGAGCGACGCCGCGCGCGCTGCGCTCGAGGGCCACCTCCAACAAATGGGCTACGGCCGCCCGCGCCCGGGGCGGCACGGGGACTTGATCCTGGCGTCGGAGGACGCGAACCTCCCGACGGTGACGCTGCACCCCGACGGGCTGATCGACATGGCGAAGACGTCGGAGGGCCAGAGCGCGCGCAAGACCGCGGCGGACCGGATGGCCGCGCTGGGCGCGATCCAGGCCGATCTCCTCGCGTGGCGGGCGGCCCTCGGGATCGAGGGCTTCGAACGCCGGCTCGCGGAGGATGTCCCGGATCGGCTGGACGCGCTCTGGCACGACGGGATCGCGCTCGACGGCGGGGCCACCCTGGCGGATCGGGCAGAGCGGCGGGCCGCGCTCCTCGAACACTGGGCCACCCGCACCTGCACGCCCGAGGGCGACCTGGTGCGGGCGTTCGTGGCGAAGTACCTCGCGCTGGAGGTGCAGGCGTCCGACGCACCCGTGACCGCCGCGGAGGTCGACGCCACCAACGCGCGCCGGGCGTGCGACCTGCCGCTGGTGGTGCCGGAGCCGTGATGCCGGGCGGGCGCGACGCCAGTCTCGACGTCGAGACGAGGGTCTCCTCGGCGTTGGACCGTTCGACCGGGCCGCGGGGCGGACGTTTCCGGGAGGGTCGTTCACCAGCCCCCGACGAAGGTCCGCGGGGGCGGACGTTTCCGGGAGGCTCGTACACCAGCCCCCGACGAACGTCCGCGGGGGCGGACGTTTCCGGGAGGCTCGTACACCAGCCCCCGACGAACGTCCGCGGGCCTGCCGCGAGCGCACGGACCGGAGCCCCAGGATCGCCCGGCCCACCCAGATCTCCCCCTGGATCGGTGGGATCGGGTATGTTGTTGGTCGGAGGGGCCGTGCTCCTGCTCTCTGTGCTCCTCACGGCGCCCGCGTTCGCGTGCGTCGACCTCGGCTACGACTGTTTCGGCGCCTACCCGTTCCCGCTCGGTCCGGTGCAGCCGGGCGATGTCCTGCCGGTCCAGCATGGCGGATGCAGCGACTGGGTGGCGGAGCTGGAGGGGGGCGGGTCGTCGACCCTCCTCGAGGCGATCGACCAGTGGGACGCGCTGGTCACTCTGTTCGTGGTCCCGTTGGATATGGCGCCCGGAATCTACAAGCTGCACCTGACGTCGCCCGACAGCGACCGGGAGCCCCCCGTGGGGGTGGAGGTCGTGGCCGCGACGCCGCGGGTGGACGCCGCGCTCGTGGATCTGCAGCTCTCCGACTTCGAGCAGATGACCGGGACATGGTATACTTTCGGGTGCGAGGGCGGGTCGGGCTGGCGCGCGACGCCGACCGTGACGCTGGACGGCGCCACGAGCGGCAACTGGCTCCTGAAGGTGCAGGGCACCCCGGCGGCGTACCATCCGGCGTGGTTCGTCCAGGTGCCGACGGGCGCAGTGGAGCTCGCGCTTTCGGCGCTCGCGTACGAGAGCGGCGAGCCGGCGACCGAGGGCTGCGTCGACGTGACGCTGTACGATCCGGCGTTTCGTGAGGTCGCGACCCTCGGCCCGGCGTGCGACGCGGCACCCCCGCCCGAGCCCGTAGAGCCCATGGAGGACGCGGGCGCGGAGCCCGCCGGCACAGGCGGTTGCACCACGCCGACCACCGCCGGGGCGTGGTGGATGGCGCTGGCGGCGCTCGTGACGCGGCGTGGGCGCAGCTCCGCCGCGGGCTGACCCCTCCAGGCCGCTCTCGATCTGGGGGATCTGCGTAAGTCCACGGCTCTGGGGCGCCGGTCCGCGCGCCCGCGACGTCCGGTCGTCACATCGGAGACGCTGGCCACGTGCGCCCGGCGCAGTGGCTCACGCACGCCCGACGCTGACGTGATAACGTCGCAGGACCGCCGAGGTCCCCATGCTCGCCCTGCTCGCCCTCCTCGCCTGCTCCCCGGACGATACCGGTACCGACGCTGCGCTCGTCCCCGACGCCGTGGAGACCGAGCCCTTCACCGGTCGGCCCGTGGCGGAGCCGGTCGGCGCGTGCCCGGTGTTCGACGCGCCCGGCACCCAGGACCTCGAGGCGGGCGGGGTGGATCGCCAGATCGAGGCGTACTGGCCCGTGAACCACGAAGGTCCGATCGGCCTCGTGTACGCGTGGCACGGCCTCGGGGACCGGGCGGACAACTTCGCCGCGGCGTTCGACGCGGAGCGGTTCGCGAAGGTGAACGACGTCGTGGTGGTGGTGCCGTGGTCGCAGAACCCGGACCTGCTCACGTGGGCGATCGTCGGCGATGGCGGCGCAGATCTCGCGCTGTTCGAGCAGGTGCGGAACTGTGCGGCCCAGCGGTTCGAGCTCGACGAGTCGCGGGTGTGGTCCACGGGCTTCAGCTTCGGCGCGCTGTGGACGACGTACCTGACGCTGCATGCCTCCGACGTGCTCGCGGGAACGGCGATCTTCTCGGGCGGGACCGGAGAATCCATCGGCATGCCGTACTTCGCGCCGGCCTACCCGATCCCCGTGCTGGCGGCGTGGGGCGGGGACCGCGACGCGTTCGACGCGGGTGTGCTCCGCGTGGAGTTCGCGGCCACGACCGCCGATCTCACGGATGGGCTCGAAGCGGACGGCCACACGGTGGTGCGGTGCGACCACGGGCTCGGCCACACAGTCCCGTTCGAGTGGGAGGAGATCGTGGGGAAGTTCCTGCTCACGTCGCGGTTCGGCGAGCCGTCGCCCTACGCGGACGGCGACACGTCGGATCTGCCGGACTACTGCTTCTGACCCACCCACCGCGGGAGCCAGTCCGGCGCCGGATCTGCCGTTAGAGGCCGCGCTCCGCCGCCGTCGCGATCCACGCGCACCAGCTCGCCCGCCGCCGCGTACACCAGCCACCGCCCGTCCGGGGACCACGCGGGCTGCTCGTCCACGCCGGGGCCGCCCAGCCGGGCCACCACGCGCCCGTCCGCGTCCACGAGATCGATGTCCACCTCCCGCGCGCCCGTCTGGACCACCACGGCGAGGCGCCCACCATCCGGCGCCCACGCGAGATCCAGGTCCATCGCCTTCTCCGCGGCGGCGCGGAGGGGTCGCGCGTCCGTGCCGTCGGGTGCCATGGTCCACACCCGCGCGGTGCCGCCGCGGTGGCTGATCCACGCGAGGCGCGAGCCGTCCGGGCTCCACACGGGCCGCACGTCGTCCGCCACGTCGTCCGTGAGGCGGACCGGCGCGCTCCCGTCCGGGGCGGCGGCGTAGATCTCCGCGTTGCCGTCCCGGCTCGTCCCGAACGCGAGGCGCGTCGCCGAGATCGACGGCTCGAAGCTGCCGTGCTCCGTGACCGTGAGGCGGCGGAGGCCCGTGCCGTCCCGCCCGATCGCCCAGATGTCGCGAAAGCTCTCGAGGTCGGCCTCGAACACCACGGTCCGGCCGTCCGGGGACCACGCCGGGTTCCGAATCCGCTCCGTCCGCGGGCCGAACGGGGCGGCCGTACCGCCGTCCAGGGGGGCCAGCCAGAGCTGCTCGCGGTGGCCGCGCGCGTCGTCCTCTGCCGTCACCAGCAGGGCGTGGGTGCCGAGCGGATCGGGTGCCGCCGGGAATGCCGTCCCCGGGAGATCGGCGAGCGGCCGCGGGTCTGCGCCGTCGGCGTCTGCCGTCCAGACCTGCGCCACACCTCCCCGCTCCGCGACCCACAGCAGCCGCCCGGCGGGCGTGGACGTGCCACACCCGGCCAGGAACGCGATCAGTTGCAGGGCGTGAGGCGCACCGCGTCCGCGACCACGTACTTGCCCGCGGTCGTCCACCGCGAGAGCGCCACCTGGTTCCAGCCGTCCGGGAAGGTCCAGTCGCCGAGCTCGTTCCACTTCCCACCGCTGATGGTCTGGTTCACGGTCTTGCGGCCGACCTCCGCCAGATTCTCGTCATAGCCGATGAAGGTCACCGCGGTCGGGCGGTCGGACGCAGCGGTCCACCACGCGTCCACCGTGTAGCACTGCGAGGCCTCCGTGAGGAACCAGAACCGCGCCGGATCCGACACCGCCGCCGTCTCCGCGGCCCAGTACCCGGTGTTCCAGTAGCCGGCGACGTTCGCGCTCGACCACCAGCTCGCGGAGACCTCGATCTCGAACCAGGCGGTGTCGTTCGCGCCGTTGTTGCTGTCGATCGTGAACTGGCTGCCCGTCGGCGCCGTGCTGGACGGGGGCGTGGAGCCGCCGGACGGCGGGGCCGCGCCGTCGCCGCACTCGGCCCGGACCTGGTCGAGGTAGCTGGTCCACGGCCAGTTCGCGCCCGGATCCGTGCGGTTGTACGGCTGGAGCTGCCCGTGGCCGACGACGTGGTAGCTGTCGCGCGGGATGCCGTGGCGCTGCGTGATCCCGCAGGTGAGCTCGGCAGAGCGGGTGATCAGGCCGGCGTTCCACGAGGACTGGCTCGCGTACCCGGCGTGCTCGATGCCGACCGAGATGGAGTTGCCGCTCTTGCCGTTGAGGCCGCACTCCTGGCTCGAGTTGTTCACGCAGTCGTAGTTCGCGCTGATGTGCCAGGCGCGGTCGTTCTCGTCGACGAGCTGGCGGACCTCCGAGCCCGTGTCGTTGACGACGTAGTGCGCGCTGACGCCCGATGCGCCGTTCGCGAGCCAGCCCCAGCAGCCGCTGTAGCTGCCTTCGCAGGTGTGGATGACGACGAGCTCGACGGTCTGGCCGCTCCGGCTGTTGAAGTTCGGCGACGCGGTCCAGACGGCCGCGCCGTCTCCGGTACGGCTGGCCCCGCGGCTCGGCGCCGGGTAGCGCGGCGCGACGTCCACCGGCGCGGACTGGTAGCCTTCGACGGTCACCCCGGTGGCGAGCGCCGCGTACACCTCGTACCAGACGTACTCGGACGCGGCCTGCTCGTCCGTGATCCCGCTGTACTTCGCGACGATCGGCGCCCAGGCCGCGAAGTCGTCGGTCGCGATGCCCTCTTCCGCGCCCCAGTGGGCGAGGAGCGCGGCGGCCGCCAGGGTGTTGGCGTTGACGTCCGTGCGGACCGCGTCTTCCGTGACTCCGGCGAGCTCGGCCGCGAGCGTGAGGTTCGCGCCGCGGAGGCCCATCACGCCGAAAGCCGGCTCCTGCCCCGGGAACTCACTCGCGCCCACGATGGGGCGCACGCCCGTCTCGACCTGCGCGATGGCGAGGAGGAGCTCGGTCGGGACGCCGGTGCGCGCCTGCGCGTCGTCGAACGCCGCTTCCGGCGGGGCGAGGGTCTCGCCGGCCGGAGCCACGAAGGTCTCCGAGCACCCTCCGAGGAGGGGGATCGCGAGCAGCGAGAGCGTGAGCAGGCGGGAAATCATCGAGGAGCTCCTCCGGTGGACCCACCCCTGCACGCGCCGTGCCAGCGAGGTCACACATGCGATCGGGCATGGGAGGGCTCTTTCAGCGGCAGTGAACGAACTGCGACATTTTTGTCGCACAACTGGGGAGCGCGCGGGTCACCTCGCGCGCCTCAGAAGCCCTCGTACGGCATGTCGGCCACCTGCGCGTCGAGCGCCGCGGACAGGCGATCGTACGCCGCGAGCTGCTCGTCGGTCGCGGCCGGCAGCAGGTCCGGGCCCTCGTCGAGGACGCCGGGCACGAGCTCGAACAGCGCGTCGCCGTCGGGGCGCCGGATGAGCTTCCACCGCGCGTCCCGGATGGTGCGGGCGGCGGAGTCCCAGGGCGGATCGCCGTTCGCGGACAGGTTCTCGGCCAGCACGAACTCGCGCCCAGACGGGGCGGACGGGTCCGCCATCCACGGGAGCAGGCTGATCCCGTCGATCCTGCGGACCACGCCGCCCGCGGCCACCGCCTGTCCCGCCCCGTCGTCAAGGAGGGGGATCCCTGCGATCTCGGCGATCGTGGCGAACACGTCCACCGCGTGGACGAGCGCGTCCGTCTCGCCCGGACCGGCCACCAGCGGGCCCGCGACCAGGAGCGGCACGTGGACGCCGCCCTCGAACACCGTGCCCTTGACGCGCGCCGGGTCGCTCGGGGGCGCGACCGTGACCTCCGACGTGCCGTTGTCCGCGATGAAGATGACGGTCGTATCCGCCAGCACGGCCGGATCCATCGACGCGAACAGGCGGCCGAGCTCGGTGTCCGCGGCCTCGAGCATCGCGTCGAACAGCTCGGGATCGGTGCTCTCGGCGACCGCGGGGCGGGTGTGCAGGCCGGCCGGCGGCACGTGCAGCGGCGTGTGCGGCGCGTTGAGCGCCAGCCACAGGAAGAAGGGCGGCTCCATCACGGCGATCCGGGCGAGCGCGTCGTCCACCGTGTCGGTCGTGTTGTATGCGTCCCGCAGCGCGACGTTCCCGTCCGTGTCGGTCTTGTCCCAGCGGAAGTACCCGTACACCTCGCCAGGCACGTCCTCGCCCTTCAGCAGGTAGCCGAGCGATCCGCCGTACCAGTCGAAGCCGGACAGCCCGGGGTGCGCGTGCGCGGACGCCGAGATCCGGCTCGAGAGGTGCCATTTCCCGACCGACGAATTCGACCACGGGCCGGACCGCGCGTCAGCGAGGGCCTCCGGCACCGTGAGCGCGTCGAGCGAGAGCTCGAACTCCGTGTCGCTGAGGTCGATGATGGCGCCGGCCCCGCTCCGGCTGGCGTGCCTGCCCGTGAGCAGGTTCGCGCGCGTGGGCGTGCACGTGGGCGACGCGTAGGCGTTCCGGAACAGCACCCCGCGCGCTGCGAGGGCGTCGATAGTCGGCGTCAGAGCAGCGCTCTCCGCGCCGTAGATGGCGAGTTTGTCGAGACCGACGTCGTCGATCACGATGACGATGACGTTGCCGCCCGGGGGCGCCGGCACGACGTGCGACACGGACCCGATGGCCGCCGCCGGCAGGCCGACGATGGCGGTCGCCGTGGCGGTCCAGATCTCACCGGGGCGGGTATCCGTCGCAGGAACGCGATCCGTGACGTTCTCCACCCGGGCGCCGTCCCGGGCCCACGCCCAGCGCACGTCGCGCGGCTGCTCTCCGTCGGGCCACGCGACCGTGGCGACGAGGTCGTGGATGCCCGTGCGAGCCGCGACCGTCACCTGAAGCGGCACCACGGGCGGCGCCGGCGGGATCTCCGGGCCCCCGCAGCCCACCAGCACCCCGAGCGCCCAGCGCATGCCACCCCTCGCTTCGACCACGCTACACCACGCCCGAATCGCCGTCAGCGCCAGCCGCGCGCAAGGACCGCGTCGATCGCGCGTAACCCGTTCTCCACCCTTGTCTCTCTCCCGCCGCGCAGCCATTCCCAGCGCCGACCCGTCGCGTCGAGCCGCTCGACGAAGCGATCCGTCATCCAGCGCCGGACGGCCTCGCCGTCGCGGAGGCCGTCCTGGCCGAACGGCACGTCGTCGGGGTGCGTGAGCAGGTACAAGTCGGCGCTGCGACCGTGGGCGTCCACCGCCGGGGATGGCGCGCCCACGTACCGTTCGTGCCAGATCCCCGTGGCGAACGCGTCGGTGTCGCACACGAGCACGGGGCCGCCCTCGCGCGCGGCGGCGTCCTCGTGGGCGTTCTGGGTGCGGGCGATGGACTCGAACGCGGATGTCGGCCAGGGGAGCGCGTCCAGCGCGGGGTCGGGCTCGCCGCGCAGGCGGGCTCCGGCGCGGGCGAGCGCCAGCGCGTCCACGGTGTACGCGCGCCCGTACTCCGGGACGCCGCGGGTGAGGCCGTGGGCGCCGCCCCGCGCTCGCAGGCGTTCCACCAGGTCGCCAGCCAGCGTGGTCTTGCCCGTGGACTCCGCGCCGACCAGCACCACGCGCCGCGCCAGGCCCCCGCGGACCGGGGACTCGAGGAAATCCCAGGATCCGACAAGATCGCGCCGAACCGCGGTCCCGGAGACCGGGACCAGCTCGCGGGCGACGTCCACGAGCACGTGCCGGCACCCGAGGCGCGCGCCGAGCTCGTCCCCGTACGCCTCGGACGTGAACACGGCGTCGACAGGGACGTCGGTGACCGCGCTGGCGCCCCGGACCATGAGATCGACGTGGGCGCGCCAGATCGCGTCGTCGTTGTAGTCGACCGGGATGTCGTCCCACACGCCCGACACGGTGACGTTCGCGAGGGCGGCGTGCGCGTCACGCATCCACGCGACGCGTGGTTCGAGGCCGATCTCCTCCGTGTGGGCGGCCATCACGAGGACCGTGAGGCGCTCGGAAAGCGCGGCCGCCGTGCGCACGAGGAGGTGATGCCCGGCGTGCGGAGGGTAGAACTTGCCGATGACGAGGCCGTGTCGGACCCTCACGCGGGCTCCCGCAGATCGCGCGCCCATGCCCGCAGGCCGACCACGCACAGGACGAGGAACACGCCGTAGAGCGCTGCCGTCGGGTACAATCCGCGGATGGCGTACAGCGGGATCGAGAGCACGTCCACTGCGATCCAGAGCCACCAGGACTCGAGGAGCTTGCGCGCCTGACCGTACGTCGCGGCGAGGCTGAGCGCCGTGACCGTGGCGTCCCACCACGGGACCGGCGAGTCGGTGTACCGGTCCAGCAGCAGACCCAGGATCGCCGTGGCGAACACGACACCCACCGCCAGCCACGCCCACTCCGCCGGCCGCGTGCGCCGGACCGGGAGCGGCGCACCCCCCTGCCCGCTCCACCAGACCCACCAGCCGTACAGGGCGAGGATGGCGAACACCACCTGCAGCGACGCGTCCGCGTAGAGCTTCGCCGTCCAGAACAGCAGGAAGAACAACGCGTTGTTCACGAGGCCGACGGGCCAGCTCGAGATGTGCTGCCGCGCGACGAGCCACACGCACAGCGCGCCGGTCACGTCGCCGAAGAGCTCCGCCCAGGTGATGGGCCCGACCGCGGGCTGTTGGAGCAACGCCAGGAACGCATCCATCACAGCTCCAGGAGGTACCACTGGTCGCACCCGAAGTGCCCGGTCGCGCCCATGGGGGTTTCCAGGCGGCGAAAACCCATCCCTTCGTACAGATGGCGGGCGGCGGCCATGCCCGTCAGGGTCTCCAGGTAGCAGGTCCGGTGGCCGAGGTCACGCGCGACCTGCAGGCAGTGCGCCAGCAGCCGACGACCGCTGCCGGATCCACGGAGCTCGGGGAGGAAGTACATCTTCCGCAGCTCGCACACGCCGGGCGGTCCGCCGTCGAGCGGGGCCACGCCGCCCCCGCCGAGCACGCGGCCGTCCCGCTCCACCACGGAGTACGCGCAACCCGGGCGGGCGTACGCCGCCGCCATATGGTCGACCTCCGGGTCCGTGATGGCGAAGCCGGCGCCGGAAGCGCCGAACTCGGGCATGACGGCGCGGATGATGGCGGCGATGGCGGCGTCGTCGGCGCGGATGACAGGTCGGATGAGATCGGGCATCAGCTGGCCATGCAGATGGGGGTTGTTGTCGTGCGGGATGCACCGAGGACCGCGGTTCTACCTCCCGGGCACCGTGGTCGGCGTGTTAGCGGCCGACCGACACCGGTCGGGATAGCTCGGGTGGGGGGGCGCCGCCACGGTCGTCACCGTCCCGATCTACAGCATGGTCCGGGGGATCCCGCTGGCCATGGCGCTGTTCGAGCCGCGGCCCCGCCCTCAGTCGTACAGATCCTGGACCGCGAGCTGCGCCTCCGCCACGATCGTGGCGGGCACCGGCAGGAACGGCACACCGACGAGGGAGGTGTTCGGGACTCTCACCGTGACCTTCACCTGGTCGGCGCCGACGATGGTGCCGACGTAGGTCGTGCCAGCCGGCACGGCCCGGGGGTAGTACCGCGCGAGAGCCGCCTGCGCCGCCACCTCTGAGGCGTCGTCGGGATCGTCCGGCATCGACGTCTGGGCCCCCGCGCGCGCGCCGTCGTTGGCGGCGGTCACCACGGCCTGCCACTCGACGAAGTGAAGGTCGGCAGGCTCGCGAACGTGGCGTCGTCGTACGTGGTCACGTCCGTGTCGACGCCGTTGACCGTGAGCCAGGCGCCGGGCGACAGGTCCGCGTTGACGACGAGGACCTTGAACTTCTTGGTGGCCGAGATGGTGCCCGGGATCGCGTCGATCTGGTCGAGCGGGGACTCGAGCGCGAAGAAGTCCACCACCGTGGTCTCCGCCCCGCCCACGCCGTCGTCGTCGTCGGTCATCCGGATGGGCCCGCCGCCGCCGGCGACCGACACGCGCGCGGTGACGCTGCCGTTCTCGAGGCCGTCCCCGCCGATGGGGTCCACGCCGTCGCTTGCGTTGCCTTCACCAATCGTGACCGCGCCGCACACCGTGACGTCGACTTCCTGCCCGAAGAACGCACGGCCGAAGCCGAGGCTCACCCGCTCCACCGGCGTGACCCGGACCGACGTGACGAGCAGCGGGTCGTTCGACCCGACCCAGACCCCGGTGTTGGGGTCGAGGTATCCGAACTCGATGTCCGAGTCGTCGAACACGAACGCGCGGCCGTCGACGAGCATGCCGTCCCCGATCCCGTGGGCGTCCGCCCGCGCGAGGGTGAGGCCCGCCGCCGTGCCGTCGATCGCCCGCACCGCAGCGTGCCCGGCCGCGTCCGCGGCGCTCTGGAGCTGCTGGCGGACCACGTGCGAGTACACCACCTCGATCCCGAGGGCGCCGATCATGCCGATCACCGGCAGGCTTACGGCGATGTACATGGCCATTCCGCCTCGGCGGCTGTTCCGGCGCTGGGTGGGAGATGACATGGCGACTCCTCGGAGGACGGGCGGGGGACCCGGCCAGTACCGTACGGCCGAACCGTCCGGCACCGTGAGTATCTCGCTCGTCCCCTCTTGATGGAGGCCATCACTCCTGGCAGTACAGGTGTGCGATCTCTGCGGGTACGTCACAAAAAACTTCAGCATGCCCTCTATGGGGCGGATGCGAGTCGCAGCGCGACGGCCATGCTCCCGGCTGTCCCGCTCGCGGCGGCGGCCCACTCGGCCGTGGCGTCTCGGAGCAACGCTCGGTCCCCCGCGAGCTCCGCGGTGGCCGCCTGGGCCACGCTGGCGTCGAGCCGGTGCGCCGCGACGGTGCTCGGGCGCAGAGCCGCCACGCGCCCTTCCGACCAGGTCACGAGGGCGTCGGCCCGCGCGGCCTTCGCGGCGGGGTCCCGCGCCGCCCGGTACGCGTCCAAATGACGGTCGAGCTCGTCCGCGGGCTCGCCCATGGACACGAGCGCCTGCCGGAGATCCGGTGTACGAGCCGTTATATCCTCGAGGTATGCGTCCCGTGCGGCCTCCGCCCCCCAGCGGGCGCCGTGGACCGTGAAGGTGCCGTAGACGACCACCACCGTGGCGCACAGCGCGACGAGCGCTCCGACCGCGGCCGCGATTCCGAGCGGGCTCCCGAGCAAGTCGGTCGCGCGCTCCGTCGCGGTCGGCTTCCGGTTCGCGATCTCCTCGTACCGGCGGCGATCGGCCTCCATCGCGATCCGCTCGGCCTCCTTCTCCGCAGCGAGCTTGCGCTCGGCCTCCTTCTCGAGCTCGCTCGCGTCCGCATACTTCGGGAGGGCGACCTCGTCCTTCAGGCGCTCCCGCAGCGGGGTCGCAGTGGAGGTGCGGCTCATGGTATACGGCAGGATCCGGTTATCCGTCTGCTTCCGCCTGTCCGTCCTCGAGTCCGTGCGGACGTCGGATCGGGATCGGATGTCGGATCGGATGTCGGATCGGAAATCCGAGATCGGGTCGGGGTCGCCGAGCTCGTCGTCGCCCGGGCCCTCCACCCAGGTTTCTCCGCACCGGCGGTCCTTCTTCTCGCCGCGACCGTTCTCCACGTGCTGCTCGGCCCACTCCCGGAGGGTCGGCCCCGCGATGGTTCGGAGGAGCTCCCGGCACCGCGCCTCCACCTCCCGCATCCGTGGGCGCCGGGCGGGGTCGAGCTCCGTCATCTCCGCGGCGAGCGCGATGGCCGGCTCCATCTCCGGCGTCCGGTCATTCTTCGGCTTGTACTGCCCGGCGCCGAGGGGCGTGTCGCGCGTGATGAGGACGTGGAGCACGACCCCCAGCGAGAACACGTCGCCCTCCGGGCCTTCCTGGCCGTGCAGGCGCTCCGGCGCCGAGTAGCCGGCGGTCCCGGCCCAGTCGTTCGTGGTCTTCGCTTCCCGCTCGTCGAAGCGCGCCTTGGCGATGCCGAAGTCGAGGAGCCGCACCTCTCCGCTCGACGAGATCTGCAGGTTCCCCGGCTTCAGGTCGCGGTGCAACAGCCGGAGCGGCCGACCGTCGGGGCCGGGCCGGGTGTACGCCGTGCTCAGCGCGCGAGCGAGCTCCTGGGCGACTTCGAGCGCGCAGCCGGGCGGGAACCCACCGTGTCGCATGAGCGCCCGGGCGCTCTCGCCCTCCGCCAGATCCATGACCACGGTCCAACGCCCATTGAGCTGGACCGGCGGCTCCACGCCTACGAACGCGCGGTCTTGCACGAGCCCGAGGATCCGGGCTTCGTCCCGGAAGCGCTCCATCATGTTCGGGAGGTTGGTGTCCGTCTTCGGGCTGAGCACCTTGACCGCGACGCGCTTGCGAAAGCCCCCGTCGGCTTCGAGCACCGCCGAGTAGACGCGTCCGAAGCCCCCTTGCCCGATCACCGACTCGATCTTGTATCGCCGCTGGCTCATCTGATTGGGCGGTATAATCGGGGGGAAACCGCGAGGCGAGCCGCATGGCGAGATACGATCTGGTGGTCATCGGCGCGGGACCCGCGGGCTTCGCTGGCGCAATGCGCGCCAGGAACCTTGGGAAGCGCGTCGCGCTGGTCGAG
>CAMCWU010000051.1 GCA_945882675.1 Klebsiella pneumoniae
CGCGAACGTACTCCGATCCTGGTTCGGCAAGAAGCGCTGCGAGTTGACCTCCTGCGCGCCGGCCAGCGGGGCCGCCACGAGACCAGCGGCAACCGCCGCGACCCGACGCCGCCGCAGCAGCAGGGCCGCGAGCGCGATCGGCAGCAACGACGCAGCGCCCGGCGCGCTGTTGCACGCGCCGCCGGTGAACTCGCCGGGGCCGTAGCCGTCGTTCTGCTTGTCGCCGCCGCCGCCGCCCGGACCACCGGTGTCGGCCGTGTCTCCGGTGTCGACGCCGGGGATCGGCTGGCCCGTGTCGCAGTTGCCGTCGAGGTCGTCGGGGTCGAGGTAGTTCGGGATCCCGTCGCAGTCGTCGTCGCCGGTGCCCTCGTCGGCGTCCGGCTTGCCGTCGCCGTCGGAGTCCGTGTCGACCGCGTTGCCGTCGCCATCCTGATCGGGATCGTCGGTTCCCTCCTCGGTGTTCGGGATGCCGTCGCCGTCGGTGTCCTCCTCGAGGAGGTCCGGCGTCCCGTCGCCGTCCGTGTCGCCGAGCTGGTCGCCGTCGGGCACGCCGTCGCCGTTGTCGTCGTCGTCCTCGAGGGCGGGCTCGCCGTCGCCGTCGCCGTCGCCGTCCGCTTCGTCCTCGTCGAGGATGCCGTCGTCGTCGCTGTCGAGATCCAGGTTGTCGGCCGTCCCATCGCCGTCACTGTCCTCGCTGCCCTCGTCGGCGTCGGTCACGCCGTCGTCGTCGCTGTCCTCGTCGAGGTAGTCCGGCACGCCGTCGCCGTCGGTGTCGACGTTGCCCTCGACCTCGTCGAGGATGCCGTCTCCGTCGCTATCGGTGTCGAGGAAGTCGGGAGTGCCGTCCGAATCCGTGTCGTAGAGGAACTCCTCCTCGTCCGTGAGGCCGTCGCCGTCGCTGTCGACGTCGGAGATCGGGTTGCCGTTCAGGCCGTCGAAGACGTCCGGGATCGAGTCGCCGTCGGAGTCGACGTCGTCCGCGAAGTCGTTGGGATCGGTCTCGAACGCGTCGATCTCGCCGTCGCCGTTCCAGTCCTCGACGCCGTCGTCCACGCCGCCGTTGTCGGTGTCGGCATCGTCCGGGTCGGTGGTGCTCGCGGGGTCGGCGTCCACGACGAAGTGCCCCGCGCCCACGAGAGTATCGGCGTCCGGAGCAGTGATCCCGGACTCGAGGCCGTCGGACAGCCCGTCCCCGTCCGTGTCCCACTCCAGCGGATCCGTGCTCCCGAGCTCGTCCCCGTCGCGGAGCCCGTCGTCGTCGGTGTCGGCATCCTCCGGGTCCGTGCCGTTCTGGTCCTCCACCACGAAGTCGAGGCCGTCCAGATCCGCGTCGATCGCGACCAGATCGGAGGTCGTGTCCTCCGCGACGCATGCCACGAGGCCACCGCAGCCGGAGACGTCTGTCCAACCCGCGCCGAGGGGATCGCGCGTGTAGGTCCCCATCCGGAACATCGTGTCCGGCAGGATCCCGAGCGCCTCCATCGTCGCGATCGGCACCTCCATGTCGAGGTACGAGCCGCCGCCCGAGACGGAGACGGCGACCGTGCGGACCTCTCCGGTGCCCAGCGTGCCCACGAACGCGGCGCTCAGCGGGGAAGGAGCGAGACCCGCCGCCCCCGTGCTGTTTTCGAACACCTGCAGTACGCCGCCGGTAGTCGACGCCTCGAGCAGGAGCTCGAAGTTGGTCGTGACGCCGTCGATATCGAAAGAAACCCCCCAACCTCCGTTGTCGAGAGTGTTGCCGACGCCGGCCGGGTTCGCGACGACCTGGACGCGGAAGAACAGATCCGTCTCGTCCGCTGACCACCAGACGGTCGGGTCGGCCGCCACTCCCGTGAGATCGAGGTAGGCCGGCACGGCGTCGCTCGCGCCGTCCAGGACCTGGGCGCCGGGGACCGGGATCCAGTCGGCGTCCGCGGGGAACACCGCGAGGGCGGGGGTCGGGGCGAGCAGGGCTGCCAGGAGGGCGATGTGTCGGCGCATGGGCGTCTCCTCTGTACGCCATTCATTTACCACACGAGGGGTAGGGTTGACGCGTCAACGCTTCGAGATCAGGCGCCCATTGCGAGCCGCACGATGACGGGAGCGTGGTCGGAGCACCGGATCCCGGCCGGCCGATCGATATACGCGCCCTCCAACTTGGCCGCCGCAGCCGGGTTCGCGAGGACGTAGTCGATGCGCCACCCGCGATCCTCGTCGCGCGCGCGACCGCGCGTGGACCACCAAGACCACGGGCCGGGTCCGGGGCCGTGGTGGTGGCGCACGCAGTCCGTCCAGCCGGCCGCCAGCATGTCGGCGAACCACGTGCGCTCGTGGGGGAGGAAGCCGGAGAGGATCCCCGCGCGCTTGAAGCTGTGGACGTCGTGGTCGGTGTGGGCGATGTTGAGGTCGCCCGCCACGAACACGGGCTCCGGTGACGCCACGACGCGGTCCATCCACGGCCGGGCCGCGGCCATCCACGCCTCCTTGGCGACCTGGCTGGCGGGGCTGGAGCTACCGGAAGGTAGGTACATGCTGCACACCCGCACGCCGCCGGTGGATGCGAGCAGCAGGCGGCCCGCCGCGGACGGCGCGTCGGGTCCGTGATCCAGCACCTCGATCGGGAAGCGCGACAGTACAGCCACTCCCGCATGACCGAGCTTCGCGCCCGGTCTCCAGGCGGCGTGCCAGCCCGGAGGGACCACACCCGGAGGGATCTGGTCCTCTGTCGCCCGCACCTCCTGCAGCAGGAGAATATCGGCTCCGATAGCCGTGAAGCTCTCGGCAAAGCCCTTGCGCGCAGCCGCGCGGAGCCCGTTGACGTTCCAGGTCGCGATCCGCATGAGGCGCGATTAGCATGTCGGGCGGCTCCGCACCGCCGAGGATCGCGTGCACACGATCGCCCTCCTCCTCCTGCTCGCCTGCGCCACGCCCCCGGTCGACCACCTGGCGGAAGGGCGCGCGATCGTCGCCGCACACGCGGCCGAGCCCATCGATCCGTGCGCGCCGGGCTCGTGGGCGTTTCAGGCGCTCGACGTCCTCAACGCCGCCATCTCCCGCGATCGCGACGGCACGCTGCGGCAGATCCTGAAGCGCGAGCCGGGGATGGAGCCGCTCGCGAGCTCCGCGCTGTTCCGCCGGTGGATGCAGATGCACCGCGCGGCGATCGACACGGACAACCGCATCGCGTTCTTCCTCAAGAGCACGCTGCCCTGGCATCTCGGGCCGCGGAAGCTCTCCTTCGCCGAGCGCGACGGCCTGTGGCTGGAAGAGGGCGGCAAGCTGACCAGCGGGAGATGGACCGTGAAGAACGGCAAGGTGATCCTCGACATCGGCGGGAAGATCATCGAAGGGGCGCCCGTGTACCGGCCGTACTGGATCGAGCTGGATCTGGGCGAGATGGGGGCGTGGCTGCCCGATCCGCCGCTCGGGGAGTGCGGCTGAGGGTCACGACGAACGCGGGGCCGTCGCACGTGGCCGTGCCGCCGTGCGCTTCCGCGATCTGGCGCACCAGCGCGAGGCCGAGCCCGACCCCGCCGCCCCGCCCCTCCGCGTGGCCGGCGGGGCGGTGAAACGCCTCGAAGATCCGCTCCCGCTCGGCCTCTCCGACGCCGGGGCCGCCGTCCGTGACGCTCACCACGACCGGGTCCGGTCCGGCCAGCCCGAGCCGGATCGGCGGCGCACCGTGACGAGCCGCGTTCTCGAGGAGGTTCCGGAGCATCCGGCGCAGCGCGCTCGCGTCGCCCCGGAGCGTCGCGTCACCCGACACCTCCCCGCCCACCCGCGCCGCCTCCTCGCGGGCGAGGGCCCCGAGGTCCACGACGGAGTCCTCCCGGGCGCCGGCATCCATCCGCGCCGCCAGGAGCAGCTCCGCGACGAGGTCGTCCAGCTCCCCGATGTCGCGCACCGCCCCGTCCACGAGCGATGCGCGAGCGGCGCCGTCCACCTCGCCCACCAGCTCCACGGCCATCCGAAGGCGGGCCAGCGGCGACCGCAGCTCGTGCGACGCGCCCGCGAGCTGTCGGCGCTGAGCGAGGAGTAACGCCTCGATCCGGTCCGCGGAAGCGTTGAATGCGCGGGCGACGTCGGCGACCTCGTCCCCGCCCGTGACGTCCACGCGCGCCCCCAGGTCGTCTCCGAACCGGGCCACGCCGGCCCGCAGGCGCTCCAGGCGCGACGAGAGCCGGCGGCTCACCGGCCACGCTCCCACCGCCGCCCCCAGGCCGACCAACACCAGCACGAGCAGGAACCGGGGAAGCTGCTCGCGCTCGTCCACGACCGCCGCCAGCGTCCGCCCGTCCAGCAGGCGCACGGCGATCCCGCGCCCCGGACGCCGCACGAACACCCCGCCGGGCGTGGCATCCGGCGCCCCCTCCCACGCGCGATCCGCCTGCACGGGCTCCCCGTCGGCCGCGAAGAGCTCGAGGTCGATCCCGGCCTCCGCCGACAGCGCCACGATGGCGTCCGCCTGGAGGTCCGCGGGCGCGCTGGCTGGCGGGAGCAAGCGCCCCATGACCCGCAAGGAGCTGCCGAGGTGCGCAGGAACCCGGTCCTCGCCGTGCAACGCCACCGCCGCCGCCAGGGCCGCAGCGAGGATCACCAGCGCGATCGTCCCGACGAGCGTCGCGTAGATCTGGACGAACAGCCGGGTCAACGCGGATCCCGGGCGAACACGTAGCCGGCCCCGCGGACCGTGACGATCCGCCGTGGATCCTTGGGGTCCACCTCCACCGCCACGCGAATCCGCGAGATGTGCACGTCGATGCTCCGATCGAACGCCTCGAGCTCCTCCCCGCGCACCCGCTCCATGAGCTGGGCCCGGCTCAGGACCCGGCCTGGGCTCTCGGCGAGCACCCGCAGCAGCTCGAACTGATGCGACGTGAGCGGCCGGAGCTCCCTCCCGAGGCGGACTTCCCGCGCGTCCAGGTCGATGACCAGGTCGCCGAACACCAGCGACCGGCCGTCGGGCGGGCGTCCGCGGCGCAGGATCGCCTGCAGGCGCGCGACCAGCTCGCGCGGGTTGAACGGCTTCGGGAGGTAGTCGTCGGCGCCGAGCTCTAGGCCCACGATCCGATCGGTGTCCTCCCCCCGCGCCGTGAGCATGATCACGGGGATCTGCGAGGTCATCCGGATGCGGCGCAGGACCTCGAACCCGTCGAGATCCGGGAGCATGGCGTCGAGGATGACGGCGGCTGGCCCGTGCGCGATGGCGGCGAGGCCCGCGGTGCCCGTGGGCGCCCGGTCGACCTCGAAACCCCGCGTACCGAGCCAGGTCGAGAGGAGCTCGACCAGCCGGTCGTCGTCGTCGATCACCAGCACCCGGGTCACGTCACTCTCCGCCGCGCTCGCGCATTTCGTCGTGGATCGCGGCGATCTCGCGCCGCTGCTCGGGCGTGAGCACCTCCGCGACGTCCCCGATCGCGTCCACCACGGCCGCGGTCAGCGCGTCCAGATCGTCCACGAGGTCCTTCCGGACCGACTCGAGGGCCTTGCGGTCCACCGTCTCGGCGGTCAGAGCCTCCCGGAAGGCCGCGTGCCGCTCGTCCTTCGACCCGTGGAACGCCCAGACATCACCGGCCGCCCGATCGAGCACGGCGTCGATCGACTCCCGCTGCTCGTCCGTGCCGTCCACCCGATCGAGGACCCGGTTCGCGACCGAGTCGAGCTTCTCCCGGACCTCTGCCTCCGACGCCGGGGGCTGGTGGCCCCTCCACGCGTGCGCACCCCCGAGCGCGACCACCGGCACCGACCCGAGAGCGAGGAGCAAGCCGAACCCACCGAAGCGCTTCCACATGACGACCTCCGAGGGGTTCGCGGCCGTCCGCCGCCTTCCCCTGTCATCATCCTATGGACCGCTGTTTTCCGCTGCGTGTGGCCCGGGTGAAGTTGTGTGAAGTCGCCCGTGGCACGTGTAACGCCGACTCACGCGGGGGCGGCGCGATCCGCATGCGAAACGCGGGCTGAGCCCTGGTTCAGCGAGGGCGCGCGCGCTAGTCTCTCGCCCGCGGCGGCCGGGTCCCGCCGGTGGGGGGAGGTTCCGTGTCCGAAAAGGCTGTGATCACGCTCGGCGACATGCGGTTCGAGTGCCCGACCGTCATCGGGAGTGAAGGCGAGAAGGCGATCGACATCGCCGCGCTCCGCGGAAAGACGGGCTTCGTGACTCTCGATCCCGCGTTCATGAACACGGCGTCCACGAAGTCGGCGATCACGTTCATCGACGGCGACCTGGGGATCCTCCGCTACCGCGGCATCCCGATCGACGAGCTCGCCGAGAAGTCGACCTTCCTGGAGGTCGCGTACCTCCTCATCAACGGCAAGCTGCCGACGCAGGCCGAGCTCGACGGGTTCACGGACCAGATCACCCGCCACACCATGCTGCACGAGGATATGAAGCGCTTCTTCGAGGGCTATCCCTCGACCGCGCACCCGATGGCGATCCTCGGCGCCATGATGCTCACGCTGTCGTCGTGGTACCCCTCGGCGCTCGACGTGGACAAGGACGACGTCGACCTCACGATCACCCGCATGATCGCCAAGGTCCCCACGATCGCGGCGTTCGCGTACAAGCGCTCGGTCGGCCAGCCGTTCGTCCACCCGCGCAACAACCTCGACTACGCCAGCAACTTCCTGAACATGATGTTCGCGGTCCCGGCAGAGGAGTACACGGCCGATCCGGTGCTCAGCAAGGCGCTGAACCTCCTCCTGATCCTGCACGCGGACCACGAGCAGAACTGCTCTACGTCGACCGTGCGCATGGTCGGCAGCAGCAAGGCGAACTTGTTCGCATCGCTCGCGGCCGGCGTCTGCGCGCTCTGGGGCCCGCTGCACGGCGGCGCGAACCAGGAGGTCATGGAGATGCTCGCGCAGATCCAGGCGGACGGCGGTGACGTGCAGAAGTACATCGCCATGGCCAAGGACAAGAGCAGCGGCTTCAAGCTCATGGGCTTCGGCCACCGCGTGTACAAGAACTTCGACCCGCGCGCCAAGATCATCAAGAAGGCGGCGGATGACGTCCTCTCTCGCCTGGGCGTGAACGACCCGCTCCTCGGCATCGCGAAGCAGCTGGAGGAGGCCGCGCTCTCCGACCCGTACTTCGTCGAGCGGAAGCTGTACCCGAACGTCGACTTCTACTCGGGCATCATCTACCGGGCGATGGGCTTCCCGACGAATATGTTCACGGTGCTGTTCGCGCTCGGTCGCCTGCCGGGCTGGATCGCGCAGTGGAAGGAGGCGAACGCCGATCCGTCGCTGAAGATCAGCCGCCCCCGCCAGATCTACACGGGCCCGACCGAGACGCGGTACGTCCCCATCTCCGAGCGGGGCTAAGCCGAGCTCAGGCGGTCCGGCGCCGGCGGGCGACGAGGGCGAGCGCCGCCAGCCAGGCCGCGCCGCCTCCCACAGATCCCGCGGCGGCGCAGCTCCCCTTTCCAGAGCCCCCGGCCGACGCCGTGTCTGCGCAGTGGTCCGTGCCGCACTCGGCGGGGGTGACGTAGCCCGGCCCGCCGTTGCCGAAGCTCCAGACCTCGACCTCCCACGGCTCGTTGCAGGCGTTCGACGCGGTGACCCGGACGCCACCGCCCGCGCCTACGCCCTCGACCGTCGACGTGGTGATCTCCACCAGCTTGCGGTTCCCGGCGGCCACCACGCCCACGTCCTGCGTAGTCACCGTCCCCCCCGCAGGCGCCCACAGCGCCACGCTCACGCCCTCCAGGTCGGCGTCTCCCGGGTTCTGGACCCACACCCACACGCGGAACGGGCCGTCGCACTCCTGGCAATAGACGGGCTCGGTCACGGTGAGGACGGCGCCGGCGCACTCCGCCTCCGACGGCATGGCGGGAGTGTTTATCTCGACGTCGTCGCAGACGGGCGGCTCCCAGCAGTAGGTCGGTTGGATGAACGCCAGCTCGTCCGCAGTGAGGCCGACGCGCGCAGCCCAGGCGCGCAGGCCGGCGTCCTCGACCTCGGGCAGATATGCGTCGCGCACCCGGTCGGCGAGCGCGGCGGCGGCGGCGGGCTCGTCGGCGGCGTAGAGGTGCCCCACCGCGCAGAACGTCCCGGCTGCGTCGCGGAATAGCGGCATCCGGTCGCCCGGACCCGCGAAGGCGCGCGGCGGCACCACGGCCCGCGGGCGCAAGCGCACGGCGTCCGGCCTCGGGAAGGCGCCGGCGTCCGCGTAGGCGCCCAGGCGCGCGAGTACGGCGGCGCGGGCAGGCGTGGCCGGGGCGTTCGAGAGCGAGGCGACGACGCCCCGTAGATGGCGGGTGATCGCAGGGTCTGTGCGCATGGCGGGTCCTCCGTGGACATTGTACCCGCCCGCCGGATCACTCGCCGGAAGGGTTGTCCGCCGGCGGATTGCCCAGGCGGATCGGCAGCTCCGGCCCGCCCGTATCGACCAGCGGACCGCCTTGCGCCTGTCGCCAGGCCACGAGCCCGTCGCGGATCCCGTCGGCGAACGCCTGCCGGAAGTCCTCGCGCAGCAGCCACTTCACGTCAGCCGGGGAGTCGTGGAACCCGACCTCGAGCAGGGCGGACGGCAGCTCCTGCCACTTCGGTGAGATCTCGGAGAAATCCCCGCGCTTCGGCGGCTCCACGTACCAGGTCGGGTTGATCGTCCGGGTCGACGCGTCGAGCGTGCGGAACAGCTCGGCCGCGAGCGTGGCGCTGGCCGGGAGCGTGGACATGGGCGGGCTCGTCTCGGCGCCCGCGTAGATCTCGGTGCCGTGAGCGCGCCCGGCGTTCGTGTGGATCGAGAGGAACACGGCCTCCTCCGGGGGCGGGCTCACGCGGCTCGCCCACCGCGCGCGGAACCGGATATCCGAGCTCTCGACGCCGTCTTCCAGCCACAGGAGGTCCACGGGGCCGCCGAGCGACGGCTGGCGGTGGACCGGCGCGACCTGGTGCAGCGGAGCGAGCTCGAAGTCCGGCCCCGGGGACGCGACTCCGCCTCCGATCCGCACGGCGTCCGCCGAGAGCCGGCCTCCGCCGCCGTCCAGCCTGATCGTGGCGCCGATGGCGTCCGTGACCGTCACGTCGCCCAGCGGCCACCACACGCCGCCGTGGACGCGCTGGTCCACGGTCCACACATCCCGACCCGTGGCGCCGGACACGGTGTAGCGAGCGTCCGGAGCGCGATCCGGGCCGGCCACCCACCGCGCGTAGACCCGGTACGTCCCGGGCGGCATGGGCGGCACGGTCCAGGTCGCGCGGGTGGTGCCATCGAGGACCTGGGCGCCCGGCCCCCATGCGAGCTGGTCCGGCGCGAACGTGGCCGTCCCCTCCACGGAGAACCCGGCGTCCGCGTCGTCCACCGACGCGCCGATGTCCGCGCGATCGCGCTCCCGGAGCGTGAGCACCGTGGCGCCCGCGGCCTCCAGCGTGGGCGCGAGGTGGTCGATCACGAAGTCCGCGGTCCACTCGTCCTCGCGCATGCCGTAGCGGGCGTCGCGCTGCCAGGACCAGGTGATGACCTCTCCCCGCGAGTTCTTGGCGAGCAGCCGGCCGTGTCCCGCCGAGAGGTGCACGACCATGCCGGCCAGCGGCCCGTCCGTGGTGTGCACGACCACCGCCTCCGGATCCGCGGGAGGATCCGCGGCGGAGGCCGAGCTCGGCGGGGTGGCGCACGCGGCCACCAGCAGGAGGGCAAGGTTCACGGGTACGAGTCTATCCCGGTGCAACCCCGTGTCGCATCCGGGGTCGGCGCGGCGGCGTTACAGAGATCGTCCGGAGGCGCCATGGACGACCTGCTCGCCGCCCGCTCGCAGATGGCCATGTCCCTCGCCTTCCACATGATCTTCGCCGTGTTCGGGATGGGCCTGCCCGTTCTCGTCGTGATCGCGGAGGGCTTGTGGCTGCGCACCGGGGATCCGGGTTGGAAGCTCCTCGCCCAGCGGCAGGCAAAGGGTACCGCGATCCTGTTCGCCGTCGGCGCCGTCTCGGGCACGGTGCTCTCGTTCGAGCTCGGCCTGCTCTGGCCGCGGTTCATGGAGGCCGCGGGCCCGGTCATCGGCATGCCGTTCTCGCTCGAGGGGTTCGCCTTCTTCTTCGAGGCGATCTTCCTCGGCATCTGGCTGTACGGCTGGCACCGGGTGGGCCGCATCCCGCACTTCCTGGCGGGCATCGGCGTCGCGGTGTCGGGCGCTGCGTCGGGAGCGTTCGTCGTCTGCGCCAACGCGTGGATGAACACGCCGACGGGCTTCCGCGTCGCGGCGGACGGGTCGTTCGTCGATATCGACCCGTTCGGAGCCATGTTCAACCCATCGTCGTTCGGGCAGGCGCTGCACATGCTGGTGGCCGCGTGGCTCGCCACCGGGTTCGCGGCTGCGGGCGTCCACGCCGCCGGGCTCCTGCGGGCGCGCGGGCCGGCGGATATCACCTTCCACCGCCGCGGGATCGCGATCGGCCTCGTGGTCGGCGGGATCGCCGCGTTCGCCCAGCCGCTCACCGGCCACGTGGTCGGGGAGGCCGTGGCCCACTGGCAGCCCGTCAAGCTCGCGGCGTTGGAAGGGCACTGGGAGACAACCGCCGGCGCCGGGCTCACGATCGGCGGCTGGGTCGACGGCGACGCCGAGACCACCACTTACGGCGTGGAGGTGCCGTACCTCCTGTCCATCCTGGCGACCGGCGATCCGCAGGGTGTGGTGCGGGGGTTGAAGGACTTCCCGCGCGAGGATCGACCGCCCGTCGGCCTCACCCACTGGGCGTACCAGATCATGCTAGCCACCGCGGGAGTGTCGGTCGGGACTACCGTTCTGGCGACCGGGCTCGCCATCCGGCGCCGTGGCCTGCCAGTGGACCGCTGGTTCCTCCGCTGGCTCGTGGTGACCGCGCCTGCCGGGATGATCGGGATCGAAGCCGGTTGGACCGCGACGGAGGTCGGCCGCCAGCCGTGGGTGGTCCAGGGCTACATTCGCACCGCGGACGCGGTCACGCCCATGCCGGGACTATGGGCTCCATTCCTAGTTTTTACGCTGCTCTACCTGTTCCTCGGCGTGGTGACGGTATCGCTGCTGAACCGCCAGTTCCGCTACGGCCCCGTTGAGCCGCCCGGGGAGCACGCTTGAGCCCCGAACCGGTCGTCGGCGGCGTCCTCGCCGTGGTCCTCGTGGTGTACGTACTCACCGGAATTGCGGACTTCGGAGGCGGCGTCTGGGACCTCCTTGCCAGCGGCCCGCGGGCGGAGCGCCAGCGCGCGGCGGTCTCCCGCGCCATCGGCCCCATCTGGGAGGCGAACCACGTCTGGCTCATCCTGGCCATCGTGCTGACCTTCGTTTGCTTCCCCCACGCTTTCGCCGCGATCGCGACCGCGCTGCACATCCCGCTCGTGCTGCTGCTGATCGGCGTCGTCCTGCGCGGCTCTGCCTTCGTGTTCCGGGCGTACGACGCTCATGAAGCCCCGATCGAGCGCCGGTGGTCGCTGATCTTCGCGGCGGCGTCGGTGGTGGCGCCGGTCATGCTCGGCGTGACGGTAGGCGCAGTCGCATCGGGCCGTGTGCGGGTGGAGCGTGGCATCGTGGACGGCGGGTACGTCGGATCCTGGTTCGCACCCTTCCCTTTCGCCGTGGGCGGCCTCACCCTGGCGATCGCGGCGTTCCTGGCCGCCGTCTACCTCACACTCGAGACCACCGAGGATCGCGACCTGCAGGAGGACTTCCGGCGCCGCGGACTATGGGCTTCCGGAGCGGTCTTCGTGCTGGCATGGGCGGCGTTCGGCCTCGCGCGGACCGGCGCGCCCGACATCTGGGCAGGGCTGTGGCGCTCGGCGTGGGCGCTCCCGTTCCAGGGCGTGGTCGCCGTCGTGGGCCTCGGCGCGATCGCCGCGTTGTACCTGCGCAGGTTCCGCTGGGCCCGGGACCTGGCCGCCGCGGAGGCCGCGCTGGTGGTCGGCGGCTGGGCGGCGGCCCAGTGGCCCTACACCGTACCGCCGCTGCTCACGGTCCACGACGCCGCGCCGCCGAACGTGATCTGGGCCACGCTCGGCGTGCTGGCCGCGGGCGCGCCCGGCCTCCTGCTCGCCTACGGGTGGATGATGCGGGTGTTCGGCAAGGAGCTGGCACCCTGAGAGATAGTTGACCCGGTCAACTATCTGACATCAGCGCAGGACGAGGAACCCCGCCCGGACCCGATCCGGGATCGCCGCGGCGTCCCGGTTGAACTCGGCGCGATCGCCGTACGTGCCGACGAGCCAGTCGAGCTGGAACAGGTTCGGCGCGAACGCCCCGCCGTTGTCCGCGAGGATCGCGAGCTGCACGTGGTCCGTGCCGCTCACCGTCCACCGCATGGCCACCAGCGCGCCCAGGCCCAGGTTCGGCACATCGCCGGCGACCGTGACCTGCGGCTCGATCCGCACCTTGTCCTCGGTGCCGTAGCCGCGCAGGCCCTCCACCTCGCGGAAGTACCACAGGCGATCCTGGTCGTCCGGCGTCTTCGCCTTCGCGGGATTCCAGGTCCGCCCGTTGTTCCGGTAGACGTTCAGCGTGCGCTCCGAGCCATCCGGGAAGCGCAGGACCACCGTCCCCTGCATCAGCGCCTCGTGCACCTGGGCGCGGGATAGCCAGCCGAGCGCCTGCGCGCGACCCGCAGCGGCCCCGCCCGGCTCGAACACCCCGTCGAGGACCTGGCGGCGCGTGAACTTCAGGCGGTCGAGGTCGGTGCGCTTCGCGGCCTCCTCGGGCGTGAGCCCGGCTTCGTCGCCCGGTACAGCGTACAGCGCGTGCGGGTGCGCCGCGTCCCTTGCGGGCGTTCCGTCCATCCGCCAGGCGAGGTAGCTGGTGCGACGGATCTGGTCGGGCGGGAGGGTGATATTCCGCTTGGCGGCGCCTCCAACGTCCGGCGACCACGCCACGAACCGAAGTTGCGTCGCGAGCCACGCGGAGTCCTGGAGCTTCGCGGGATCCTCTGCCGCCGTACGAACGATCCACCGGAGCGTCGGCTCCGGGTCCACGGTCCCGAGGAGCGCCCGGCCCGCCTCTTCCGGGTGCGCTGCCCGCCAGCGCAGGACGTCCGCCGCCACGCGCGCGAGCGCCGCGGGATCCGAGCGCACCGTCGCCGGCGCGAACGCCGCATCGTGCAGGTACGTGGCGGGCTCCACCGCCGTCCCCGGCGACCCGGCGAGCGGCCAGGACGCCAGCGCCGCGCCCGCGAGGAGGAGCAGCCACCTCACGATCGCACCATCGTCCAGCTCCGGAGCCGGCTCCTGCCCACGCGGAGCTCCTCGTCGACGGCCACGGCGAAGCCGAGCCGCTCGTACAGCCCGACGTTGCGCGGCTGCTGGGTATTCAGGACCACCGGCCGATCCTGCCCCGCGAGCCGCTCCGTCAGCACCCGCGACATGATCCCCTGCCCCCGCCGCTCCCGCGCCACCGCCACCGCCTCGAGCACGTCGTACGGTCCGTCCACCACCCGCCGCCCCAAGTGGCGCGCGAGCCGGTACAGATCCAGGCTCGCGCGGACGCCGATGCGCAGCGGCGCCTGGTACAACCCCGCCGCCAGCATCCCTCCGAGCGACGCGCCCGCGTCCCACCGGATCAGCGCATAGTGCCAGATCGGAGCCCCCTGCTCGCGCCCAACGACGCTGCGGTCGCCTAGCAGCGCCAGCCGCCGCTCGAACAGCCACGCCAGCGCGCCGTCCCGCGGCGAGAGGGCCTGCCAGAGCGGATCGTCCGCGAACGCGGACGCGAGCAGGTCCGCCACGTCCCTCACCCGCGGATGCGGTTGGCGAGCTCGCGCCCCAGCGCTTCCGCGTGCAGCGGGTCCGAGCGGAGTCTGAGCCGGCGTCCCGTCGACGGATCCGTCGGGTCCGGCGCGAAGTACGCCTCCGCCGCGAGGCCTGTCCCCTCGAACCACGCGAGGCACGCCGCCGGCGCGTCGCAGTTCCCCGAGATCGCCTCGAGGAACGCGCGCTCTACGGCGACCCGCTGGGCCGTCGGCCCGTGGTGGATGGTGGCCAGCGCGGCCAGCGTGGCCGTGTCCCCGCGGCGGCACTGAACCGCGAGCGCGCCCTGCGCAGGCGCCGGGACCATCTGTTCCACCGTCAGCCGCTCGTCGATAACGGACGCGCGCCCGAGCCGGGAGATCCCCGCGGCCGCGAGCACGATCGCGTCGTATTCTCCGCGACGGAGCTTCTCGATCCGCGTGTCCACGTTCCCGCGGATCCCCTTGATCTCGAGGTCCGGGCGCGCCGCCAGGAGCTGCAGCCGCCGCCGCACCGACCCGGTGCCGACCACGGCGCCCTGCCGCAGCCCCGCGAGCGTGGATCCGACCAGGGCGTCCGCCGGATCCTCGCGCTCCGGCACCGCGCCGAACACGAGGCCGTCCGGGCTCCCGCTCGGCATATCCTTGAACGAGTGGACCGCGAGGTGGATGTCCCCGGCGAGCAGTGCGTCCTCGATCTCCTTGGTGAAGAGCCCCTTTCCGCCGACCTGCGACAGCGGACGGTCCTGCACCTGGTCCCCGCGCGTCTTGATGATGACGAGCTCGACCGGACGCCCCGTCGCCGCCTGGAGCGCTGTCGCCACGTGCCCGCTCTGCGTGCGAGCGAGCTCGCTGCCCCGCGTCCCCAGCCGAAGCGTGTCACCGACCGCCATCGTTGCCCTCCCAGAGCGCCTTGAGCCACTCGACCTTCGCGGCGTCCCCCGCCTTGGCGGCAGCCCGCAGCTCACGGATCTGGCGATCCAGGAGCTTCTTCACCATCGCCTTCGTCATCGCGTCGAGCTGCTCCCGCCCGGCGTCGTCCAGCGCGTCCAGGAGGCGCTTCGAACGCCCGAGCTCCGCCAGCCGGATGCTCTCCGCCGACTGCGTGATCAGCGCGATGTCCCGGCCGATGTACAGCTCCGCGAGGCTCGCCATGAACCGGTCGGCCTCGTCGTGCACCATCCGGTCTGCCGTGTTCGCCGCGTTCGCCCTCGCCTCACGCCCCTTCTCGACGACGCGCGTGAGATCGTCCACGTTGAACAGGTACGCGTCCTCGAGCTCGCCGACCGCCGGGTCTACGTTGCGCGGGACCGACAGGTCGATGAAGAACATGGACTGGTAGCGGCGCGTCTTCATGGCGCGCTTCACGTGCGCCGGACCGAGGATGAACGTCGGCGATCCGGTGGCGACGAGCACGATGTCCGCGCGCGGCAGCCAGTCCTCGAGCCGCTCGTAGGGGACCGCGGTCCCGCCGTGCTCCTGCGCGAGATCCACGGCGTTCTGGAAGGTCCGGCTGGTGACGAACAGCTCGGCGAGGCCGCTCGTGAGCAGCGCCCGAGCGACCTGCCGCCCCATCTCGCCGGTGCCGATGAGCATGCAGCGCTTGCCCGAGAGATCGCCGAAGATCTGCAACGCCAGCTCGACGCCCGCGTTGCCGATCCCGACCGTCGAACGGCCGATCTCCGTCTCGTTCCGCACCTTCTTCGCGACCGACAGCCCGCGCTGCGCGAGCGGATACAGCATCCGCCCGAGCGATCCCGCCTGCTCGGCGACGCGGACCGCGTCCTTGACCTGCCCGAGGATCTGCGGCTCCCCGACCATCATGCTGTCGAGCGAGCACGCGACCCGGAACAGGTGCCGCACCGCCTCCCGACCGTGGTACCAGTACAGGTATGGCTCGATGGATTCGCCCTTCGGACCCCGATATTCGAGGAGCGTCTCCCGCACGCGCTCGGCGCTCTCGGGCACCGCGTACAGCTCGACGCGGTTGCACGTCGAGATCAGCATGGCCTCCTCCGCCACGCCTTCGGACCGCAGCCGCTCGAGGAAGTGCTGGACACCCGGCTCGTCGAACGCGAGGCGCTCGCGGATCTCCACGGGGGCCGTCCGGTGCGACAGCCCGACCGCCAGGATCCGGTCGGGATCAGCCTCCGTAGCCATGGAACCCCGACACCAGGAAGTTGACGCCCACGAGCGAGAAGATCATCGCGGCGAAGCCGACGATCGAGAACAGCGCGGTCCAGCGGCCCCGGCGTCCGGCCACCAGCCGCATCTGCAGCGCGATGCCGTACCAGAACCAGATCAACAGGGTGAACAGCACCTTCGGGTCGACAGCCCACGGCTCCTGCAAGCTGACGGCCGCCCAGGCGCCGCCCGCCCCGATACCGAGCGTGAGGAAGACGAACCCGAACAGGATCGCGCGGAACTGGATCCGGTCCAGGACCTCCAGCGAGGGGAGCCGACCGAGGTCATCGAGCCGCTTGTGCTTGAGGCGCCCGCGCACCCACAGGTACACGATCCCGACCGCAAAGGCCAAGGCAAACCCCCCGATCCCCGCGAACACGAGGCCGAGGTGAACCGGCAGCCACGGCGAGAACCCCGTCTCCGCCAGGGCCGTCACCTGGTGGTGCGGCACGACGAGCGCCGTCCCGAGGATCACCAGCGCGAGCGGACACAGCGCCATCCCGAGCGCGCGCAGCCGGCCCTCGCCTACCCACGTGTACGCCACTGCGATCCCGAGGGACGTGGCCGACAACGCCTCTGGGAACCCGGGCTCCCACGGTCCGACCGCGATCCCGATCAGCAGCGCCGCCAGGTGGAGCATGGCGCCAAAGCCCGCTACCTTCCTGGACTGCGAGACGATCGCCGGGCCCGCGAGGTCCGGAAGCAGGTGCGCGACGGTCGAGAGGCCGTAGCACAGCAGCACGACGATGTAGGGCAGACGCTCCACGTGCGGGCAG
>CAMCWU010000052.1 GCA_945882675.1 Klebsiella pneumoniae
CTCGTTCTCGTTCTCGTTCTCGTTCTCGTTCTCGTTCTCGTTCTCGTCCGGCGGCGGTTCCGGGGGAGGGGGTGGCGGGATCTCGTCCGGATCCCAGCGCAGGTGCGGCCAGAGGATCTCGGTCGCGCGGGCGGCCGATTCCACGGCCACGAGCGGGCGATCCTTCGACATCCACCGGGCGTCCCGCAGCTCCCGCTGCGCCACCATCGTCACGACGCGGGCGAGCGCGCCCATCTCCTCTGCCGGCCGGCCCACCAGCCAGCGCGCCAGGTCCCGCGCGAACGCGTCCACCCGGCCCTGCTCGTCCGCGTCACGTCCCAGGTCGGCGATCCGCGGGTGCCGGACGACCACGTCCACGGGGAGGCTGCCGATCGGCGGCGCATCGCTCATCGGCGCTTCCCCCTCCCGCTCCAGTGTGTAGCTTGTCTCGCGGGGAGGTGTCGATGAGCGAGCGGAAGCGCACGGATCTGGCGAGCGCCGTGGACGACGTGAGCCGCGTCGCGACGGGCGTGCTGGGCCGGCTCCTCGGGCCGAAGGCTGTGGGCAAGGCGGATCTCGACGAGGTGCCGCTCGATCCCCGCATCGACCGGGCGGTGACGAACGTGGGGGACGCCGTCGGGCGCGTGCTCCAGGCGGTCGGCCACGGCCTCGAGAGCCACCCGGACGACCCGGAGCAGGCGGTCCACGACATCGGCCAGCGCCTCCGCGAGAAGGCCGCTCCGGAGCGGAAGGAGGGCTGGTCGGCGCTCTCGACCGGCATCGGCACGCTGGTCGGCGGCGTGGGCGCCGTCGCGGACCGGGTCATCGACCGGGTGTCGGCGGAGCTCCAGCCGAAGCACAAGGAGAAGGCCGAGGATCCGGAGCCGATGGAGCCCGGGGTTACCACGCCGGAAGACGACGTAGTGGTCCCGGCGTCGGAGGTGGACACGATCCAGCTCACGCCGGATGAGCCCGTGAAGCGGGATCTCTAGCGGGATTCGGGACGGACGTCGCGCGTGCCTGTGTGAGCGCACGGACCGGAGCCCCAGAGCCGTCGGCGATGTTGCCCTCCCCCCTTAATGAAGGGGGAGGGGCGGCGGGCGAGGAACGGCGGTCCCGCCCAGGCCGCGGATCGCGGACGTGAGCGCCGTGGTCGCCTGGCGCGTGGCGTAGACCGGGACGTTACGGAGCAACGCCGGGATCTCCATGCCGCCCTCTACTGCCGTGACCCAGTCGTGGGATGTGACGGTGACGACGGGGACCTCCGACACGCTGGTCGCGGCGTTCGCGGGGGCGTCTCCGGTGGGGACATCCTCCCGCTCGCCGGCGAGCGTGAGCCCGACCGAGACGTCGGCGTCCGGGATCTTGAGGATGCACACGGAGCTGAAGCCGTACTTCCGCTTGGACGCCTCTGGCAGGCTGCGGACCAGGGCCGCGGCGGCGGTCTGGACGGTCGAGAGCGTGGCGCGGTACCGCTCGGCGACCTGGAGGATCTTCGCCAGCTCTCGCGCGGCCGACAGGTGCTCCGCGACCATCTGCGGCGGCAGCGTGGAGAGCCACGGGTGGCTGACGGCGTCGGACTCGATGCGCTCGCGATCGGCCGCCAGGGACTCCACCGCCCGTCGATGGTGGGCGACGAACCGGTTCAAATGCTCCTGACGCCGGATCAGCTTCACCTGGAGGTTCCCGCCGAACCGCGGCGACGCGTTCCGCAGCGAGGACGTGGGTGCGACCCGGTCGTGCTCGAGGAGGTACCACTGGGCGCGCAGATCGTGGGTCGGGACGGCCCGGGTGGCGAGGCGCTCGAGGATCGCCTCCCGCACCTCTGCCGCGCGGTCCGGCGTCTGGGCGATGATGTGCTCCAGGAGCAGCAAATCGACGGGCAGGACCTCGCGCCGGTCGGCGGTGACGGCGGCGACCTTGAGGAGGCCGACGGCCTGGCGCCAGCGACGGTCTGACACGCCCCACTCGCCCTGCTGCGCCGTGCGCCAGAGCGCGACCAGCGTGGACTCCACGAGCGGCGGGAGCGTGACCTGCTGGGCGGCGGCGCGGATGGCCACGAGCTCTTCCAGCTTCAGACGGGCTTCCGGCGGGATGACGGGGCTGGCGGCGCGTCCGCTCGCGACCTGGAGGAAGGCCTCTGCCGTGCCGATCGGCGGGACCGGCAGCCGGACCAGGAACCGGTCGTACAGTGCTTCCAACCCGCCTTCTGGGTCGGGGAGCTCGTTGCTCGCGCCGACGAGGCCCACCAGCGGCACGGGGTCGCGGTGGCGGCCGTGGTGGAAGATCCGTTCGTTGACGATGGTGAGCAGGCTGTTGAGGATCGCCGAGTTGGCCTTGAAGATCTCGTCGAGGAACGCGATATGCGCCTGGGGGAGGAAGCCGAGCGTGAGCCTGCGGTAATCCTCCTCTTTCAGGCCAGGGATGGACACGGGACCGAACAACTCGTCCGGGTGCGTGAACCGCGAGAGCAGGTACTCGAAGTACCGGGCGTCCACGAAGCACTCGCAGAGCGCTCGGGCGAGCGCCGACTTCGCGGTGCCGGGCGGGCCGAGGAGGAGCACGTGCTGGCCACCGATGACGGCGAGCATGGCCATGCGTACCTGAGTGCGCCGTTCGAGAAACGCGGCTTCGAGAGCGGACACCAGCCTGCGGGCGCGGCGGCTCACGCTGGCGTCGAGGAGCGGGGGCAGCGCGGCCTGCGCGAACTCGAGCTCCGCCGTGTTGAACGGGTGGTCCGAGGACGGCGGCGGGATCGAGAGCTGCGGGCGACCCTTCGCGGCGTCCACCGCCAGCTCCGCGACAGCGCGCACGTACGAGCGGACCTGGTCCGTGACCTCTGCCGGGACGGGCTGGGTGGCCGCCCAGGCCGCGTACCGCAGGCCGAGATCGACGAGATCCGTCTGCGGGTCGAGAGCGAGCGTGCCGTCCGCGGCCCAGCGCGCCACATGCGACACGGGGAGCCAGCCCACGAACCCTTCCGCGCGAGCGGCGTCCATCCGGGTGTCCCGAACGATCGCGCTGACGAGATCCGGCTGCCGGACACCGACGCGCCCTCCGTCCACGGCGAGTACGAGCGCGCGGACCACCTGGGCGGGCACGCGGGGGAGGAGCGGCCTGCCGTCGAGGGCAGTCACACCGGGGAGATCGGGCCAGTCGGAGCTCATGCATGCGGATCGTAACAGCGGCGGCGCCGGGCCACCGGAGCCGCGCCGCAATAATCGAAGCGCACCTGGACGTGATCCCTGCCGAACCGCCTGTCCGACGAGACGAGCCCCTACCTCCGCCAGCACGCGGACAACCCGGTCGACTGGCACCCGTGGGGCGACGACGCGCTGGCGCGAGCAAACGCCGACGACAAGCCGATCCTGCTGTCGATCGGCTACTCGGCCTGCCATTGGTGCCACGTGATGGCGCACGAGTCCTTCGAGGACGCGGACGTCGCGGCCGTGATGAACGCGGCGTTCGTCAACATCAAGGTCGATCGCGAGGAACGCCCCGACCTCGACGAGATCTACATGCGCGCCGTGCAGTCGTTCACGGGGGGCCGCGGCGGCTGGCCGATGACGGTGTTCCTCACCCCGGCGGGCGAGCCTTTCTATGGGGGAACCTACTTTCCGCCGAAGGCGAAGGGCGGGCTGCCCGGCTTCACGGAGGTGCTGCAGAACATCGACCGGCTGTGGCGGGAGGAGCGCGGGCGTGTCGCGTCTCTCGCGCCGAAGCTCACGGCCATGCTCTCGGCCACGGGCCAGGTTTCCGCGGGAGAGGGGGATCTCGCGCACGACTGGCTCGAGCGCGTCGCGGTCGGCGTACAGTCCTCGTTCGACGCGAAGAACGGCGGGTTCGGCGGCGCGCCGAAGTTTCCGCCGCACGGGACGCTCGCAGTGCTCCTGGCGCACGCGTGGGCGACCGGCAGCTCGCGGTCGATCGGCATGGCGACAGCCACCCTGGATGGCATGGCGAAGGGCGGGATGTACGACCACCTCGCCGGCGGCTTCGCGCGGTACTCGGTGGACGCCACGTGGCGGATCCCGCACTTCGAGAAGATGCTGTACGACAACGCGCAGTTGATTCCGGTGTACCTCGATAGCTGGCGGCTGACGGGGAACCCGCACCACGCGCGGGTGGTCCGGGAGACGATCCAGTGGGCGCTGACGGAGATGCTGCTCCCGGACGGAGGTTTCACCGCGAGCACGGACGCGGACTCCGAGTACGGCGAGAACCTGAAAGGCGAGGGCCGATACTTCGTGTGGACTCCGGGCGAGCTCGCGACGGCGCTCGGCCCCAAGGCGGGCGCGCGCGTGGCGGAGCTGTGCGGCGTGACGGAGGCGGGGACCTTCGAGGACGGGACGAGCGTGCTGCGGCTCGACATCCCGCTCGAAGGGCAGAACGCCGACGATCGCGCGCTCCTGGAGCGATCTTTCGCGATGCTGGGCAAGATCCGCGGGCGGCGGCCGGCTCCGGGGCGCGACGACAAGGTGGTGACGTCGTGGAACGCGCTCCTGCTCGGCGGAATGGCGCGGGCGGGCGCTGCGATGCGGGAGCCCGCATGGGTGGAGTCCGCGGCGGAGGCGGCGCGGTTCCTGCTGGGCACGTTGACGGTGGACGGCCGGCTGATGCGTAGCTGGAAGGACGGCCGCGCGTCGCACCCGGCGTTCGCGGACGATCACGCGGCGCTCGTGGGCGCGCTGGTGGACCTGTACGAGGCGACGGGAGAGCTCCACTGGCTCGACTCGGCGATCAATCTCGCCGACCGGATGATCGCGCTGTTCGGCGATGGCGGCCACGGGACGCTGTGGTACACGGGGTCCGATACGCCTGCGCTGATCGTTCGGAGCAAGCACCTGATCGGCGGGGCGGAGCCGAGCGCGAACGGCCTCGCGGCGCACGCGCTCGTGCGGCTGTGGGCGCTCACGGGGCGTGAGGACTACCGCTCACGCGCGGAGGCGATCTGCCTCGCGTACCAGCAGTGGCTCACGCGGGCGCCGCGCGCGCTCGGGTACGAGGCGCTCGCGGGCGCGTGGCTCACCGACGGCGGCCAGCAGGTCGCGATCACCGGCCCCGCCCGCCGGCCCCTGGTGGAAGAGTACCACGCGACGTACAACCCGTTCGCCGTCCTCGCGGCGTTCGACGCGCCGCCCGGCACGCTCCCGTGGACCGCGGGGAAGGAAGCCCACGATGGCGCGCTCGCGTTCGTGTGCACCGGCTGGACGTGCAAGGCGCCGACCGCGGATCCGGCGGTCCTGGGCGCGCTCCTCATCCGCGAGCCGCAAGAGGAAGGGCCGCGGCTGGACGGCGTGCTCCTCACGGACCGCCAGCCGCTCCCGCTGCCGACATCCGGCTGGATCGGCGAGCCGCCCGCTCCCGGCCAGGTGGTCGTGCTCGCGGTGGTACGGCCGTCCCGCCTCGCGTCGAGCCACCTGCTGGCCGAGCTGGCCGGCGTGGAGGCGGAGGCCGCAGTGGTGGTGGTGATCGCGCCACGTCTCCCGTACGAACTCCAGTTCGCGGCGGACGCCATCGCGCCGCTGGACCTGCCGTACCCGGTGGTGGTGGACCGCGCGTGGGCTTCCCGGCTCCCCGTGGAGGACGCGCCGGGCGTGCTGGTGCTGGACCCCGCCGGGCGGCTCGCGTGGCACGCGGCAGGCGAGATCGCGCGGGAGGACCTGCTCACGGTGGTGCGCACGGTCCGCGGAGACGCGCCGGCCCGCCGGCCCGTGGCGCGCGGCCGCGTGGAGATCGCGGGGCGCTTTCGGTTCCCGGCCCGCGTGAGCTGCTACGTGCCGCCGCCGCTACCGGACCGCGAGCGCGACCCGCTCGACGGCGCGGCGCGCCTGTACGTGTCCGACACCGGCAACCACCGCGTGGTGGAGGCGGTCGTGCGGCGCGGACCGGACGGCTGGCCCGTCGCGAAGCTGCTCCGAACCTTCGGAGTGGGCCAGCCCGGCTTGGTGGACGGCGAGGGCCGCGTCGCGCGGTTTCGGTCGCCACAGGGCACGAGCCGCCTCGGCGACACGTTGTGGGTCGCGGACGCCGGCAACCACGCGATCCGGGCGATCGATCTGCGGCAGGGCGACGTCGGCACGGCCGTCGGCACCGGCGGCCTGGGCGACGGCGCGCCCCTCGACCCGCAAGATCCGCTCGGCGCGGCGCTCCGCTCGCCGCACGACGTGGTCGCGACCGGGACGCCCGGCGAGACCGCCGTATTCGTCGCGATGACGGGCAGCAACCAGATCTGGCTCTACCTCGACGCCCAACGGACGATCGCGCCGTTCGCCGGCTCCGGAGCCGAAGAGCACGTGGACGGCGAGCTCCCGCGGTCCGCCATGGCCGAGCCCGTGAGCCTCGCGCTGTCGGGGCGGTTCCTGTTCTTCGTCGACCAGCTCACCCACAGCGTCCGCGCGGTGGATCTGCAGGAGCGCCAGGTCGTCACGGCCGTCGGGCGCGGCGCCGACGACTTCGGGGACTCGGGGGCCCCGGACATCCGACTGCAGCGGCCGATGGGCCTCGCGGTGGCCGGGATGACGGCGTACATCGCGGACTCCTGGAACCACAAGATCAAGCGGCTCGAGGTGGCGACGGGCGAGATCACCACGCTCGCGGGGCCCGACGGGCTCCGGGAGCCGGGAGGGATCGCGCTGTGCGGGGACTGGCTGTTCGTGGCGGACACGCTCCTGCACCGGATCCGGGTGATGCAGAGGAACACAGGGGAGATGCGGGATCTTCAGTGGGTGTGAGCCGCTAGTCGGCAGATCCCCTGAAGGTCCGCCACTGCGAAGCATCGAAGTCCCTCGACCCCCGCGTCGGGTCCACCTGGAAGCGCCCGACCACATGGAACGGCAGGTCCCACGCCGGGTCCTCCCACAGGCGGAGCAGGCCGGACTGGCCCTCCGGCTCGGACGCCGGATCCTCGACCCCAGCCGGATCGACTGGTAGATCCACCGGAAACCGGTCGAGCGCCGCCGCCCGCCGCGCCACCAACCACGCCCCGACCGCGTCGCACTCCTCCGTCGTGAACCACCCCGCCGCCGCGCGCCCGCAGAGCCTCCGCTGGGCCGGCGTGAGCAGCTCGGGGTCCGGGACAACGCCGGCCAGATCGCGGTCCGGACGGTCCACGATGCACAAGCGAACCTCCACCAGGTGGTACAACCGCGCGCGGTGGACCAGGTCCACCGTCGTTGCGGCCCGCCACGGCCAGCCCGCTCCCTTCCTTCGCCGTCTCGCCATGCCCCAGACTCTCACGCGCGGGGCCTCCCGCGCAACAGGGCGCAGCTGACATGCAATATAGACTGACATGTCAGTCTAGTCATGTTACCCGTGTCGGGACCGGAGGTCGTCCGTCGTGCACACCGCAGCTTTCGTCCGCGCAGAGGGGCCGCTCCTCGACCGCCCGGCGGTCCAATCCGCCGCCTGGCTGGCCGCGAATGCGCAGGACATGGCTACCCGCCTCCTCCGGCTGGGCGGTGTGGCGCTCGCGGCCCCCGTGGCCCTGGCGGGGGACCCGACCACGGCGCTGCGCGTCGCGTTCTCGGCCCTCCGCGGCACGAGCGAGGATCGGCTCGACGTCCTGGGCGAGGAGTACTGGGAGGAGTGGCTTCTGCCGCGGATCCGGCGCATCGGCCAGGACCTGCTGGAGCGCTCCCGCGCCGCGGGCCATCGGGTCGTGCTGATCTCGGACCACCCGGAGCCGATCGCCCGGCACCTCGGTCGCCACCTGCGGGCGGACCACGTGGTGTGCAACCGGCTCGAGATGCGGAACGGGCGGGCCACGGGTCGGCTCCTCGACCCGCTGGCAGGGCGCTTCGGGGGCGCAGCGCTGCGTGAGTTCGCGGCGGAGCACCAGCTCGATCTGGCTCGTTCGCTCGCATACGGCGGGAGCGGCCCGGACGTGGCGCTCCTCGCCGCGGTGGGCCTGCCGTGCGCGGTAGAGCCGGATCGGGCGCTGCGGCGGGCGGCTCAGGACCTCGACTGGCCGGTGGTGTGCTGATGGACTCGCTGCCCACGCGTGACGACTTCTCCGGGGAGCGCCTGGTGCCCGAAGTGGGACCGGTGCGAACCGCTCTCGCCGGAAAGACCGTGGTCCTGACTGGCTTTACGGGCTTCCTCGGCAAGGTGTTCGTGGCCCTGCTGCTGGAAGAGGTGCCGGACATCGGCATGGTGCGGATCATCGTGCGGCGGCGGGCGCGTAAGGAGCCCGCGGTCCGGCGTCTGGAGCGGATCGTCGAGACCTCGCCGGTGTTCCGGCACCTCCGCGCCCGCCACGGGGATCGCCTGGCCGAGTGGCTCGGCGCGCGAGTGGAGGTCCTGGACGGTGACGTCGAGAAGCCCTGGTGTGAGCTGGCTCCCGAGACGATGGACGCGCTGCGCGGCCGCACCGACCTGGTGATCCACTGCGCGGGCCTCACGGACTTCCAGCCCGACCCGCTGGAAGCGCTCGCCGTCAACGTGGCCGGCGCAGTCCATGTGGCGGACCTGGCGGGACGGATCGGCGCGAAGCTGATGCACATCTCCACGGCGTACGTGGCCGGGAACATCGGCAGCGCAGAGGTGTCCGAGGCGCTTGTCGCCGGGCGCTCCCCGAACGGGACCGCGTTCTCGGCGCCGGCGGAGCTGCGGGCGCTCCAGATGGCGTGTCGGGCCGCGGGAGAGGACGCGAAGGCGCGCACGGCGATCGCGTCCGACCGCGCGACAGCGCTGGGCTGGCCACACATCTACACGTCCACGAAGGCGCTCGCGGAGCACGCGATCGCGGGCCGGCCGTACGCCACCATCGTGCGGCCCTCCATCGTGGAGTGCGCGCGGACCTTCCCGTTCGCCGGGTGGAACGAGGGGCTGAACACCGCGGGGCCGCTCGCGTGGCTCATCACCACCGCGTACCAGCGCCTGCCCACGAACCCCGACAACCGGTTCGACGTGGTCCCCGTGGACGAAGTGGCTCGTGGGATGCTGCTCATTGCCCGGGAGATGGTAGAAGGCCGCGCCGGAGGCGTGTACCACCTCGCGTCGGGGGATGCGAACCCGATGTCGTTCGGCCGATGCGTGGAGCTCACGGGCCTCGCATTCCGCAAGTGGACGCGCGCGGGCAACGGCACGAAGATCGAGCGCGCAGTGGTCCGGCACCTGGACCCGGTACCCGCTCCAGACGCCCGGGATCGCGGGATCGGGCGCTGGCCCGACATCCTCGCCGCGGGGCGCGAGGCCCTCGAATGGCTGGACGGCGAAGGCCGCAAGAACCGGCTCCTGGAGCCTATCCTCGACCGACTCGGGGACCGCGTCAGCATGGCGGCCCGCCGCGTCGGCGCGTGGGAGACGGACATCGAGCGGATAGAGCGCATGGTCGACCTGTACCTCCCGTTCATCCGTGACAACGACTACCGGTTCAGAACCGACCGGATCCGGGCGATCGGAGCGATCGATCCCACAGTGCGCTGGGATGTGCCGACCATGGACTGGCGCCACTACTGGGTGGACGTGGAGTTCCCCGGCCTGCAGACCTGGTGCATCCCCATTCTGCGCGGGGAGCGGATTCCAACGGATCCGCCGGGTCCGACGCCCTTCAAGCTCGCGGCGCGGGTGGCAGCTTGATCCTCGTCACCGGCGGGACCGGGTTCCTGGGGAGCTACGCGCTCGCGCGGCTCGTGGAGTCGACGGACGAGCCGATCGGCCTGCTGGTCCGCGCGAAGTCCGAAGCGCAGGCGGAAGAGAAGCTCTGGCACAACATGCAGCTCCACTGGTCGCGCGACCAGCTCCGCGCACATCGCGAGCAGATCCGCTTCGTACCCGGCGATCTGCATGGTCACCACCTCGGCCTCGACGCCGACACCTGGAAGCGGACGGCCGAGGAGACACGGTCCATCTGTCACATCGCGGCCTCACTGAACCGTAAGTCGGAAAAAGTGTGTTTGAACACCAACCTCCGCGGTACGCTGTCGATGGCGCAGCTCGCCCGTGAGGCGGTGACGCGCGGCGGGCTCGACCGGTTCACCCACGTCTCTACCGTGGCCGTCTGCGGCCACCGGAGCCACGAAGTCGTCCAGGAGGACACGTCGATCGACTGGGACCGCTCCGACTACGACCCGTACGGTCGGACCAAGAAGTTCGCCGAGCACATGGTGATGTCGCTGCTGCCCGACGTCAGCAAGGTGTTCCTCCGCCCGTCGATCGTCATGGGCGACAGCCGGTTCCCGCAGACGACCCAGTTCGACATGGTCCGCGCGTTCTGCGAGCTCGCACAGATGCCGTTCGTCCCCCTCGACCCGAACACGCGCCTCGACATCGTGCCGGCCGACTGGGTGGGGGCCGCCATCGCGAAACTCCACCTCGATCTAAAACCGGGGTTCGAGCGATATCACCTCGCGGCGGGGACGGGGGCTCCGAAGGCCAGCGACATCGCTCGCGCGCTCGAGGGCACGTCGATGAAGCTGCGGTTCGCGCCGCGGCTCGGGCGGCCGTTCGAGTGGGGTGTCCGCGCGATGAACCGGCTCCCGCGGGGCAATCCGCTCCAGGGGCTCGGAGCCGTGATGAAGGTGTTCTGGCCGTACATCGTCTACGACACGGTGTTCGCGAACGAGCGCGCCACCGCGGCGATGGGTCGCCCGCCGACGCCGTTTCCCCAGTACTGCGCCGGCCTGTTCGAGTGGGCGACGTCGCACAGGTACGAGTATCCGCACGTGCCGCTGGTGCGCCCGTGAGCCGCGCCCGGGACGAGGAGAACGCGCTCGCGCTCGGGATAGAGCCGCGGTCCACGTCGCCGTGGTCGCGCCTGAAGACCGCCGTGAGCGACCGGCTCACGGACCTGCGCAAGCTGGACTCCGACGCCGCGTTGCAGGCGTCGATGGCCGCGTTCATCGAGGCCGCGGGCACCCGCTATGCCTTCGAGCCCGGCGCCCAGTGGCGGCCGGGTCAGCCGCTCAAGCTCCTGTTCGCCGGGTACGCCGGCACGCGGAACACCGGCGCGGACGTCCGCGTCGAGGAGATGATCCGTCAGACGCGGCACCTCCTCGGCGACGACCTGGCGGACCTGTCAATCCTCACGCTCGATCCCGCGCTCACGCGCGGCTACTTCCGCACCGTCAAGCAGATCGTGATGCCGCAGGTCTTCCCGAAGTTCGTATTCGACGTCGTGCACGGCCAGCACGGCGTGATCGCCTGCGAAGGCTCGATGTTCAAGAGCAAGTTCGCGAGCGCGCTCGCCACGCTGATGGTCGGCGCGCTCGGGGTCGCGGCGGCGGAGAACAAGCTCGCGGTCGGCTGGGGCGGCGAAGCCGGAAAGATGGACCCGACGCTCGAAGTGCTCGTCCGCCGCTATCTCGGCGACGCGTTCATCCTCGCGCGGAACCCGGAGTCCGTGGACGTGCTCGCGCGCCTCGGCGTGCGGGCGAAGTCCGGCACCGACACCGCGTGGACGTTCGAGCCCGCGCCGCCGGCCGTCGGCCGCCAGCTCCTCGAGGACCGGGGCTGGGATGGATCTACTCCGATCCTCACGATCTGCCCGATCAACCCGTTCTGGTGGCCGGTCAAGCCGGACGTCGCGCGGACCGCGGCGTGGGCGGCGACAGGCGCCTGGGACGACAGCCACTATTCAGGTCCGTACTTCCACAAGTCGGGAGCGGACGTCGATGCCGCCCAGGACCGTTACATCGGGGCGCTCGCGGCCGCGGTGCGCCAGTTCCGCTCGTCACACCTGGTGTTCCCGGTCATCGTGGGCATGGAGCAGCTCGACCGAGGCGCGTGTGAGGCCCTGGCTCACGCGCTCGGCGGCGCGCCCGTCATCGTGAGCGACGAGCACGACATGTACGCGATGATCAGCGTCCTCCGCCAGTCCTCGCTCCTGCTGTCCAGCCGGTACCACGCCATCGTATGCACCATGCCGGCCGGCGTGCCATCCGTCGGCGTCACCATGGACGAGCGGATCCGGAACCTGATGGCGGATCGCGGCCAGCCGCAGCTCGCGCTGACCGTGGACCAGCCGGACCTGGCGGTCGCGGCGCACGCCCGCCTGGAGGAGGTGTGGCGGGACCGCGAGGCCACGACCTTTGCCATCGAGCGGTGCGTGAGCCAGAACCTAGTCCGAATGGGACGGATGGGCCAGTGGTTCGTGGACCACCTGCGCGAGCGGCACCCGGAGCTCCCGATCGACCCGCGGTTCGGCTCCCACGGCGACCCGCTCGACCACCTGCCGCCGCCTCCCCCGACCGTCACCGCGCTCCTCGAGCGCCACCCGCCAGAGGTCCGCCCATGATCGCCGAGCGCTTCCTGGCCCGGCTCCAGGCTTCTCGCGACGTCCCGGTGGTGTTCGAGGTCCACGGCGGCGAGCTGGTGTCCGCGACGGGCAGCCAGCTCCTCGACCGGATCGCCACCTACCGCGGCTGGCTGCGTGAGCAGACGTTACGCCGGGGTGATCGCGTTGCGTGGGTGGCCGGGAACGGCATCGCCTGGATCGCGATGGACCTCGCCGTGCTGTGCGAGGCCCTCGTGAGCGTGCCATGGTACACCCGCCAGGACCCGACAGAGATCGCGTCGTACGCCGACGACTGCGACGCCGCGGTGATCATCGCCGGCACCACCGAGCTGGCGGACCGCCTCCGCGCCGTCACGACGCGCCCGGTCCACACCCTGGACGTGGCCGGACCGCCCGTCCACGACGCGCCTGCCGCCTTCGCCGCAGACGCGCCCGTGACGCTCGTTTACACGTCCGGCACCACGGGGACCGCCAAAGGCGCCATCCTCACGGAGCCGAACCTGGCGTTCATGCTCCCGGTCACGGCGACCGCGCTCGAGCGGATGATGGCGTCCGAAGCGCCCGATCACCGCGTCTTCCACTACCTGCCGCTGTGCTTCATGGGCAGCCGGGTGGTGCTCTGGACCTGCCTGTGGCGCGGCAACCCGATCCACCTGTCCACGAACCTGGAGAACCTGGCGGTGGAGCTCGCGACGGCCCGGCCGAACTACGTGCTGAACGTGCCGCTCCTCCTCGAGCGGATGCGGTCGCGCGTGGAGGCCGGGATCGCCGGAAGGGCAGCTCCGATCCGTCGCTTGTGGACCGCCGCCAGCCGCGCCGCTACCGGCTCCACCTCGCTGCGCGACCGCCTGTCACTCACGCTGGCGGAGCGCGCGATCTTCCCCGCGATCCGGAAGAAGCTGGGGCCGGAGCTCCGGTGCCTGATCTGCGGCTCGGCGCCCCTCGCGTCGTCGACCCAGGCGTGGTTCGGGATGCTCGGCCTGCCCGTGTACCAGGTGTACGGGCTCACGGAGACGTCGGCCATCGTTACCATGGATGTGCCGCCGGACGCGTCGCCCGGGACCGTGGGACGCCCGCTGGACGGTGTAGACGTGCGCATCGGCGACGACCAGGAGCTCCAGGTCCGCGGGCCGAACATCTTCCCCGGCTACTGGGGCCGGCCCGACGACACCCGCCGCGCGTTCACGGACGACGGCTGGTTCCGCACGGGAGACCAGGGCGTCCTCGACGGCGGCAGGCTGTCGATCTCCGGGCGGGTGAAGAACGTCATCGTGCTGTCGAGCGGCCACAAGGTCGCTCCGGAGCCGATCGAGGAGGCGCTCAAGGCCGAGCTGCCGGCCGCGGACCAGATCGTCGTCCTGGGCCACGAGCGGAAGGCGCTGGTGGCGCTGGTGGCCGGATCGGTGGACCGCGCGGACGTCGACCGCGCGATCGCCGCGGTGAATTCCGGGCTCCCGCACTACCGCCGCATCGCCGGTGTCCACCTCCACCCGACGGCGCTCACGCCCGAGAGCGGCCTGCTCACGGCGAACGCGAAGCTCAAGCGGCCCACGATCGAGGCACACTTCCGCGAGCCCATCGCGGCGTTGTACGCATGATCCCCACCGTCTTCCACGGCGAAGCCGTGTCCTGGTCGATCGTGGAGGGGGTGCTGGAGGTCGCGCTCCACCGCGCGCCGTGCAACGAGATCGGCACCACCACCCTCGCCGAGCTCGAGGGCCTGGCCGAGCTGGTGTCGGACCCGCCGGCAAAGGCGATGCTGCTGTACTCGCGCCTCGAGAGCGGGTTCTGCGCGGGCGCGGACCTCCGCGAGCTGCACGCGGGCCTCACGGGGAAGGCGCCGGCCTGGATCGCGTCGATCCCCTCCCGGCGGGCGCAGCGCTGGGTCGGCGGGGCGCTCCGGCGCGGGTCGGCTCCGATCGCACGCCGCGGGATCCGCGCGTTCGTGGACCGGATCCATGCGGTGTTCGACGCCATCGATCAGGCGCCGATGGTCACGGTCGGGGCGCTCCACCGCGTGGTGTTCGGCGGGGGCCTGGAGCTCGCGCTCACCTGCGACGTGCTGGTGGCCGACCCGGGCGCGCGCCTGTGCCTCCCGGAGCTCCGCCTCGGCATCATCCCGGGGTTCGGAGCCGTTCCCCGGCTGAACCGGGACGTCGGAAACACGGTCGTCCGCGACTTGCTGCTCACGGGCCGGTCCCTCGGGGCCCGCCGCGCGTACGAGCTCGGCCTCGTGGCGCACTTGTCTGGACCGGGGAAGTCCCTGGATCTCGCGCGATCGATCGCGCGGCAGACCACCCGCTTCGAACCCGCGGCCATCCGCGCCGCCAAGGCGCTGGCGAAGCCGCTCCCGCGCGCCGACCTCGACCGCGAGAAGGACCTGTTCTGCGCTTTGGTCACGTCCGAAGCGACGCTTCATGCCCTTCAGAAGTTCGTGAACGACACCTCCGCGAGGCCATACCTCCCATGAGCCCCCACCTCGAGAAGCTCCAGCAGCTGGCGGTGAAGCGCTTCGGCGACCGCGCCGCGACCCTCGGCCCGGACCAGGACCTGTTCGACGGCCTCGGCATCGACAGCCTGCAGGCGCTCGACCTGCTGAGCGACCTCGAAGGCGCGTTCCGCATCGAGATCCCGGACTGGGAGGTCCAGGGCGTGACCACGCTCCGCGGGCTCGCGGAAGTGGTGGAGCGCCGCCTGTGACGCCCGTCGTTCCGGATGCCCGCGGCTGGCCCTCCCTCGGCGCGCTGCTCGCCGACGCGCTCGTGACGCACAAGTCGGAGGTCGCCTTCGTGGAGGCCAACCGGCACCGCGAGAGCGCACGGCTCACGTACCTCGACGCCCGGCGGCTCGTCGGGCGCGTGGCAGCGCGTCTCGAAGCGCTCGGGGTTGGCGCGGGCGACCGGGTGGCGATCCTGGCGGGCAACCAACACCGGTGGGCCATCACGGCGATAGCGGCGTTCCACCGGGGTGCCGTCCTCGTGCCCCTCGACTACAAGCTCACGGCCGACGAGCAGGCCGCGCTCCTGCGCCACGCGAAGCCGGCCATCCTGGTCGCCGACTGGTCGATCGCGCGCCAGCTCCGCGACCACGGCGTGCCGGTCGTGCTCGTCCTCGACGCCGAGCGCGAGCTGCCGGAAGGCCAGCACCGCTGGGAGGATCTGCCCCCCGAAGGCGCCGTCTCGCCCATGGTCCCGCGACACCCGGACGACATCGCCACCATCGTGTACTCGTCGGGGACCGGCGGCCGGCCCAAGGGCTGCATGCTCTCGCACCGCGCCTACCTGCACCAGCTCGCGGGCCTCCTCGCTCGTCACCCGATGGCCCCGGGCGAATCGTTCTTCTCGATCCTCCCGACGAACCACGCGATCGACTTCCTCGCCGGGTTCGTGGGGCCGCTCGTGTGCGGAGCGACCGTCATCCACCAGCGCACGCTCCGGCCCGAGCTCCTGCTCTCCACCATGCAGCGATACCAGCCCACCCACATGGCGGTGGTCCCGGCCATCCTCACGGCGTTCGACAGAGCGATCCGCGAGAAGACGGACGCGGTGGAGGGCTGGCGCGCCGTCGCTTTCGACGCCGCCCGCGGCCTGAACCGCTGGTGGACCCGTGACCGCCCCGACGCGGACACCAGCCGCCGGCTCCTCGGGCCCATCCATCAGGCGCTGGGCGGGCGCATGAAGCTCATGTTCTGCGGCGGCGCGTGGACCGACCGCGAGCGCGCCGAGACCCTGTATCGCCTCGGGATCCCGGTATTGATCGGCTACGGGACGACCGAATCCTGCACCGTGGCGACCCTGTGCGGCACGGATCCGTACCGCGCGGACTCCGTCGGCTCGGTCGTGGAGGGCGTGAGCGTGAAGATCCACGCTCCGGACGCCGTGGGCGTCGGTGAGGTGTGGATCGGCGGCCCCACGCTGATGACGGGCTACCTCGACGACCCGGACCTCACGGCGGAGACCATCACGGCCGATGGATGGCTCAGGACCGGCGATCTGGGCTGGATGGACGCTTCGTACCACCTGCACCTGGTGGGCCGCTCCAAGGACGTCATCGTCACCGAGGGCGGCAAGAATGTCTACCCCGAGGACCTGGAGGCTGCGTTCTCCCGCGTCCCGTGCGAGGAGCTGGCCGTGTTCGCCGAGGACTACCTGTGGCCCCGGCGCGCGC
>CAMCWU010000053.1 GCA_945882675.1 Klebsiella pneumoniae
CCCTGCGACGACTGAGCACGGAGCTCGCGCCGCAGCGGCGCGAAGGGAGCGCGCGGACCCGAGGGAAGCGGCGTCCCCGCGACGAGCGCACGGACCGGAGCCCTGCCAGCCGGGCATGGGCTCGAGCCCCCCACCTGCAGAGTCCCGCCCGCCGCGATACTCCCGGCGAGGGGATCGATGGACCTCGAGCCGATGTTCACCGCCGAGCAGATCGCGGCCCGCGTGGCCGAGCTCGGCGCGCAGATCACAGGTGACTACGCCGCGGATGGCGTGCGCGACGTCGTCGTCGTCGGCGTGCTCAAGGGGAGCGTGATCTTCCTCGCGGATCTCGTGCGGAAGCTGGACCTCGACGTGCGGATCGAGCTCCTCGGCGTCTCCTCGTACGAAGGCTCCGAGTCCACGGGGAGCGTGCGGATCACCTCGGATCTCCGCGCGGACATCTCGGGGCGGCACGTGCTGCTGGTGGAGGACATCGTCGACACGGGGCTGACCCTCGAGTACCTGCGCCGCGTGCTGGACGTGCGCGGGCCGGCGAGCCTGAAGGTCGCGTCGCTCCTCGACAAGCCGTCGCGCCGCAAGGTCACGGTGGACGCCGACTACACGGGGTTCACGATCCCGGACCGGTTCGTCATCGGGTACGGCCTCGACTACGACCAGCGGTACCGGCAGCTGCCGTACATCGCGGTCGTGACCTCGCTCGATGGCTGACGTCGCCGTCCTGGGCGCGGGGCTCGCGGGCGCGTCGGTGGCGTGGTGGCTGCGCGGGCGGTCCGTGGTCGTCGTGGAGCAGGGCGAGCAGCCGGGTGCGGAAGCATCCGCCCAGAACGCCGGGATGCAGCGGCGGCTCGTGGTAGACTCGGTGGAGCGCGCGCTGGCCGTGCGGGCGGGTCGCTGGTACGACGCGTTGCCCGCCGGGTTCGAGCCGGGAGCCGTGCGGCGGACGGGCGGGATCACAGCACTCGCGGACGACGCGCACCGGATGGACGCCGCCGTCGCGGACCTGCGGGCGGAGGGGATCCCGGTCGACGAGCGGGCCTCGATCTTCCTCGACGTACGCCGGGAGTGGCATGTACCGGAGGCGATGCTCGACCCGACGGCGCTGATCTCCGGGTTCCTCCGGGAAGCGACGGTCCGGCTGCGGACGCGGGCGCGGGTCGCGGTGGCCGGCGGGCGCGTGGTGGGGCTGGACACGCCGGATGGCCGGATCGACGCGGATCACGTGGTGGTCGCGGGGGGTGCGTGGGCCGTGGCCGTCTCGCGCGACCTGGGGCTCTACCGGCCGCTGCGCCCGCTCGCGCGGCACCTGTTCCAGACGGAGCCGGATCCGGCGTCGAACACGGATCATCCGTGGTGCTGGGTCGACGACGCGGGCCTGTACCTGCGGCCCGAAGCCGGCGGCTGGCTGTGCTCCCCCTGCGACGAGGTCGAGCGCCACCCCGTCGGCCCCGGCTCGGCCGGTCCGACGACCGCGGACGGCGCGACATTGCTGGCGGAGAAGCTTGCGCGTTTCGCGCCGCATCTGACGCACCTGGGCATCCGCGCGGGCTGGACGGGGCTGCGGACGTTCACGCCGGACCGGCGACCGCTCCTCGGGCCGGACCCGGAGATCGAGGGCCTGCACTGGGCGGTCGGCCTGGGTGGCCACGGCGTGACGTGCGCACCCGCGATCGGAGAGGTGGTCGCCGACGGGATCCGTGGGCATGTTCCCGTGTGGATCGACGTCGGGGCGCTCGCGCCCGGCCGGTTTCCACTCCCGAGGTGAGCATGTCCCGAGTGCTGGTTCCCTTCGCCGCCGGCTTCGAGGAGATCGAGACCGCCACCATCGTCGACGTGCTGCGCCGCGCAGGGGTCGACGTCGTGCTCGCGGGCCTCGACGGCACCGCCCCCGTGCTCGGCTCCCGAAAGATGACGTTCGTGCCGGACGCCGCGTTCGCCGACGTCTGCGACGAGGCGTGGGATCTGGTCGTGCTGCCGGGCGGGCTCGCGAACGCGGAGCAGCTCGCCACGCACGAGCCGCTGCTCGACCTGCTGCGCGGCCGGGTCTACGGCGGCGCGCGGGTGGCCGCGATCTGCGCGGGGGCGCTCGCCCTCGACGCCGCGGGGGTGCTCCCAGCGGGCGGATGGACGTGCTTCCCCTCGCTGAAGGGCCGGATGAAGGCGGCGGGCTGGCAGGACGAGCCGGTCGTGGAGAACGCCGGGATCACCACCAGCCAGGGGCCGGCGACGGCGATGCGGTTCGCGCTGCACCTGGTCGGGAAGCTCGTGACGGCGGACAAGGCGGGGGAGGTCGCGCGGGCGCTGCTGCTCTAGAGCGCCGGGCGGGCCTCCACCCGGTCCACCATCCCCTTCATAGCTCCGTTCTGTCCGCGCACCCGCTCCTGCAGGAACGCGATCTTCGCCTCCCGGGTGGGCCGCCGATCCGCGAGGTCCACGAGCCGATCGGCCAGGAACCCGTAGTCCCCCGTCATCAGCTTCCACCAGATCTGCTGGTTGTTGCGGACGCCGTTGAAGATGATCGCGTCGTTGTCGACGTACCGCTGGAGATCCTTCTGGAACGCCGCCGGCGCCTCGGCCCAGTGCAGGCCGGGCTTCAGGTGGTGCAGCAGATGGTAGCCGGCGTTGAAGCTACGATGATTGTACGGCGTGTTCAGCAGGCAGGTGCTGTTCCGCCACGAGTTCGTCGGGGCGTCGGCGTCCATGAACGCGTGCTCCGACCAGTTCCCCGCCATCATCAGGAAGCGGAGCAGCAGGAACGGGGCGACGAACACCACGAACCCGGCAGCCGGGTTGAGCCAGACGGCGAGCGCCATCAGCCCGAAGGCGACGAGCTCACCCGCCACCATGCGCGCCGCGACGTCGAGCTTCCCGCGCCGGGCGAGCCAGGAGACCATGTGCCAGTAGCCGAAGAAGGCGAAGCGAGCCCAGTAATGCAGGAAGTGGCCGAAGTCGTCGCGCCGGTAGGCGGCGGTGCTCGACAGGTCGTCCACGCCGTTGTTCTCCGTGTGGTGCATCAGCACGTGGTGCGGGTGGTACGCCGCGGGCGTGAGGCCCCAGAACATGGGCAGTCCGTGCGTGATCACGCGATCGAGGTACCGATGGCGCTTCTTGAACACCGGCCGGTGCGTGACGGCGTGCAGCATCAGCATGACCGGGCCGGCGTACCCCGTGAAGATCCACGCGAGGTACGGGATCGCCGCCAGCGCCACGACCCACGTGGGGACCAGGAACAGGAGCAGCGCCACCGGCAGCACGCGGGTGACCGCGCGGAAGGTCAGCCGCGTGAACACCACGTCCCGGGGGTCGACCAGGTACGGAAGAACCACGGAATCGACCCGTCGCTCGGCGCCGGTGGGGGCGGCAGGCAGGATCGGATCGGAGATGGCGAACGGCAGTTTCATCATTCAGGTAAAACCTAGCATCTTTGGGGGGAAGTCGCTCGGGGCGACCCAGGTCTGACGGGAGGTGACAGGCACGCCGTCACTCCGAGTCCACGACGTCAGGCAGGCTCGGGATCGAGAACGCGGGCTTCGGCCCGAGCGCGACCGCGAAGAGTGTCGCCGGCTCCGCGGCCGGGCGCAGGAGCACCGCCGGACCGCCCGGCACGGCCTCCGCCACCAGGCCACGATCGAGGATCCACGGGAGCTCCTCCGGCTCGTATAGCGAGCGGAGCACGGCTTCGTCCCCGGCGAGCGCCTGGTCGAGGACGGCGACGCGGCCCGAGTCCACGGCGACGTCCCCGCCGACCTGCAGGGCGTCGTACAGGTCGTAGAACCCGGCGATCGCCGTGGAGTGCACGAGGATCAGCTCGCCGAGGAGGCTCGGATCCTCCTCCCACGGGCGGCCGAGCACGCGCCAGGTCCCGGGGCGCACGCGGGCCTGCTCGCGCGACGGCGCGGGGCCCAGGAAGGTCACCGGGTCACCGACGGAGATCAGGCCTCCGAGCTCGATCTCGCCGAGGTCTTCCAGGCCGTCGGCCACCAGCTCGCGGAGCGCGCGGTCCATCTCCCCTCCCCCGAGCACCCGTAACCCGCGGGTCAGTCGGGCGGCGCGAAAGCGTTGCCGACGTCGCGCGCGGTCCCCCGACCCGGGCGCGGCTCCCCGCTCCGCAGCCGCGGCGCGCCCGCTATCCAGCTCCGGCAGTCGGCGACGACCCGGTCGCGGTCCGCCAGCGCGTCGGCCGGCAACGCCACCACCGACCCGAGCCCCACGACGAGCGCCACCGCCCGATCGTCCTGGGCGACGCTCGTGATCCAGCTCCACGTGAACGCCGACGTCCCGACCGGCGTGCGGATCCACACGCCGCGGGGCCCGAGCCGCGCGTCGACGTCGCCCAGCGGCACGCGCGACGGGTTCTTCCGCAGGTTCCTCGCCCGCCGCCACTCGAGGAGCCGCGGGAGCACCAGCAGCGACGTCAGCGTGACCCCGATCGACAGCGCCGCGTACACCGCCCGCGCGAGGGTCGGATCGGCCCCCAGGCTCTCGAACAGCACGAGGATCAGGGCGTACAACGCGAGAAACAGTACCAGGCGCGGCCACACCCGGCCCCGGAGCGCGCGCGTGCCGAGCGAGAGCGCCGACGCCCACACATCCGGCGTGAGCACGCCACGGACGACGTGCACGGCGTCCGTCGGGGGCGCGATCTCTCCGGGAGGACCAGGGCTCTCGCGCCACGCAGCCACCCGCCCCGCGTCCCAGCCCGCGAGCGCGCGCGCCGGCGCCCGGAGCTGCACCCCCGTCGACAGCGCGACCCACAGCCCCCGCCGATCGACGTCCACGCTCCGCACCGCCCCCCAGCCGAGCCGCGACTGCGAGCCCTCCTGCTGCCACCAGACCCCACCCGCGTCGAGCGCCAGGCTCATCGGCCCGAGGGGGAGCAGCCCGGCCTTCCGTTGCCGGGACACCGCGCGGCGCGGCGCGACCCACAGCGCGCCGAGGACCGCCGCCGACCAGATCGCCGCTGCCAGCGCCGCGATCCACTCCGTGAACCGCCCGCCCAGCCACACCATCGACGCGCAGACGACCAGCACCGCGCCCACCCAGATGAACGCCCGCTGGCCCAGGACACGCCCCATCAGCCGGCGTTGGACCACCACGTGATCGTCGAATGTGCAGTCCCAACGCAGGACGATGGGCTCTCCCGGCTCATCCGACAACTCTTGACTCCCACCAACCTGTCACCGCATCGTAGCATACGCGCCTCGGAGGTTCGATGATCCCCATGACGCGCCGGGCGCTCCTCGCTAGCGGAGCCGCGACCCTGATCGTGCCCCGCTTCCTGACCGCCTGCGCCCACCCCGACGTCACCACCGCGGCCGCGGGCGGGGTCGTGCCGCTCAACCCGTTCGCCGCCTGGTTCGGCGTAGATCCGGCCGTCGTCCGGCGCGTCATGGCGGAGCTCACGTCCCGCGGCGCGGACTTCGCCGACCTGTACTTCCAGCACAGCCGGAACACGTCCATCAACCTGGAAGATGGCCTCATCTCCCGCGCGTCGACCACGGTGGACCTGGGCGTCGGCCTGCGCGTCGTCGTCGGCGACCAGGTCGGCTACGCGTACACGGAGGATCTCTCGGAGGAGTCCATGCTCGGGGCGGCCCGCGTCGCTGCGGCCATCGCCACCGGGAGCACGCCGGCCACTCTCCCGGTCGCGTTCAACCCGCGGACCGCGAACGCCGGCTTCTACTCGCTGGAGGTCCCGTGGTCGCTCGTCGGGATCGAGCAGCGCCTGCCGATCCTCACGGCCGTGGAGTCCCGCGCCCGGGCCAAGGACCCGTCGATCGCCAAGGTCAGCGTGTCGTGGACGGACAGCGAGGAGCGGATCGCCATCGCCGACCTCGACGGGAACCTGCACCTCGACAGCCGGCCGATGATGCGGGTCTGGTGCAACCTCACCGCGAAGCGCGGCGAGCAGACCGTGTCGAACAGCGCGAACGTCGCCGGTCGCCACGGCATCAACCATATGACGGACGCCCGGATCCAGGAGCTCGTCGACCAGGCGGCGGAACGGACTCTCGTCCTGTTCGACGCACGGCGCCCGCCCGCCGGCGTCATGCCCGTCGTGCTCGCCGCAGGCGCGTCCGGCATCCTGCTGCACGAAGCCATCGGACACGGGATGGAGGCCGACTTCAACCGGAAGGGGACGTCGATCTACAGCGAGATGCTCGGGCAGAAGATCGCTCCCGACTTCGTCACCATCGTCGACTCCGGCACCGAGCCGGGCGAGCGCGGCGCGCTGAACATGGACGACGAAGGCGGCGAGAGCCAGCGCACCGTCCTCGTCGAGAACGGCGTCCTGCGGACCTACCTGCACGACCAGATCAGCGCGCGGCACTACGGCGTGCCGAGCACCGGCTCCGGACGCCGCGAATCCTTCCGCCACATGGTGCTCCCGCGCATGCGCTGCACCTTCATGGAGGACGGTCCGCACACGAAGGACGAGATCATCGCCAGCGTGGAGAACGGGATCATCGCCGAGACCTTCACGAACGGGCAGGTCCAGATCGGCGCCGGCGACTACACCTTCTACATCAAGAACGGCTGGCTCATCGAGAACGGGAAGGTGACCGCGCCCATCAAGGACGTCAACATCATCGGAAACGGCCCCGAGACCCTGCGGAGGGTGACGATGGCGGCCAACGACGGCAGGCTCGACACGGGCGGCTGGACTTGCGGCAAGAACGGCCAGAGCGTGCCCGTCAGCCAGGGCCTCCCCACCGTGCTGGTCTCGGAGATGACGGTCGGAGGCGAGAATGTCTGATCTCGCGGCCAACACGCAGCAGGCGCTCGTGGATCGGTGCGGCCAGGCCGTGGACCGCGCGCTCGCGGCTGGCGCATCCGGCGCTTCCGCCCGCGTGAACCGGAGCCGGGACGCCAGCTGGACGTACCGCGACGGCAAGCTCGAGACCGTCTCGGGCGCGACGTCGATGGGCCTCTCCGTCAACGTCTACGTGGACGGTCGCTTCGGGTCCCATGGCACCAGCGACCTCCGGCCCGAGTCGCTCGACGCGTTCGTGCGCGACGCCGTGGCGCTCACCCGCGCGCTCCAGCCGGATCCGGACCGCCAGCTCCCGGATCCCGCGCTGTTCCCCAAGGAGATCCCCGATCTCGGCGTGGTGGACCCGGACATCGCGTCGGGCGCCGTGCTCACGCGGGACTGGAAGCTCGCCCGCCTCGTCGCCATGGCGGACGCCGGAAAAGGTACGGATGCTCGCGTCATCTCGGCCGAGTCCGAGCTGTCGGACAGCTACGGCACGTACGCCATGGTCACGAGCAACGGCTTCCAGGGCGCGTGGGAGTCCACGGACGCCTGGGCGAGCTGCTCAGTCACCGTTCGCGACGAAGGCGACCGCAAGCCGGAGGACTCGGACTACTGTGGCGGCCACTTCCTGGCGGATCTGCTCGATCCCGCGCTGGTCGGCACGCGCGCCCGCGAGCTCGCCCTCGGCCGCATGGGCAGCAAGAAGGGCCCGACCCGCGAGGGCGTCATGATCGTCGACCCGCGCGCCGCCGGCAGCATCGTCAGCCGGCTGCTGTCGTCCGCCAACGCCCGCAGCATCCAGCAGATGCAGAGCTTCTACGCGGGCAAGACCGGCCAGAAGCTGTTCTCGGACAAGCTGACGATCACGGACGACCCGCTCGCGAAGGGCGGACTCGGCTCGCGCCCGTTCGACGGCGAGGGCATCGCCGCCCGCGTGCTCCCCATCGTGGAGAAGGGCGTCGTACGCAACATCTACGCCGACACCTACTATGCGCGGAAGGCCGGCCTCCCGGTCACCACGGGCGGCGGCTCCAACCGGCGCCTCGCGCTCGGGGACAAGGACCTGGGCGCGTGGTGCAAGGACGTGAAGACCGCGATCTACGTCACCTCCTGGCTCGGCGGCAACGCGGACCCGACCACGGGCGACTTCTCGTTCGGGCTGCGCGGAAACCTGGTCGAGAACGGGACGATCGGCGCGCCCGTCGGGGAGATGAACATCACGGGCAACCTGGCGGGGCTGTTCGCGCAGCTCGCCGGCGTCGGCAACGACCCCTACAAGTACGGCGCGATCGCGGCGCCGACCCTGGTGTTCGACGGGGTGAGCTTCTCGGGAGCGTGATCCGGGACACGGGAGGACCGGATGAACGCACCCATCTTCGCCATCGGCGGCGGCGGCTTCCTGATGGACGAGACGAGCGGCCTGCAGGAGCGCTGGCTCCTCGCCGCGCTCGGTCCTCGGCCGCGCGTCGTGTACGTCGGGACCGCGATGGGGGACTCGGAGCGCAACCGGCTCAGGTTCCTCGAGCACTTCCTCGGCCTCGGGTGCGACGCGACGACATTGCCGTTCTTCCCGTATCAGATGCACCGGGACTACGCCGCCACCGTCGCGGAGGCGGACCTCGTCTACGTGGGCGGCGGCAACACGGTCGCCATGCTTGCGGTCTGGCGGGAGTTCGGCTTCGACCAAGCGCTTCACGCGGCGTGGCAGGGCGGCACGGCCCTCGCGGGGATCAGCGCGGGCGCAAACTGCTGGTTCGAGCACTACGTGACCGACAGCGTGCCCGGCGGCGGCGTCCGCGCGGGACTCGGGTGGATCCCGGGGACGTTCTGCCCCCACCTCGACGGGGAGCCGTGGCGCCAGCCCATCGCCGAGAGCGCCCCGGACACGCCGGTCTTCGCGGCCCCCGACGGCGTGATCGTCCGGTTCGAGGGCGGTCGCGCGGTCGAAGCGGTGACGTCGCGCACAGGCCTGGCGGCGCGGGTCCGCACCGACGGCGGCCTCGAGCCCATGGCCACGCGCCTCCTGGTTCCGTAGGTTCTCCGGGCGCCTCCCCCGCTCGGAGCGGGGGCCGGCCTCCCTCCGGGGTCGGCGACGAGCGCCTCCGTCGGGCCCGGTCACAGATCTCCGCTTCAACGCAGGTCGCTGGCCGGGCTCCGACCGCGCCCTGATCGGGCGCGCCCTGCGGTCCGCCTGGCGCGGGGTCCGCGGAGCGCTCCACGCGGACGTTTCCGCCACCCTGGTGCACCAGCCCCCCACGAACGTCCGCCCTCGCGGACGTTCTGGGCAGGCTGGTGCACCAGCCCCCGACGAACGTCCGCGCGGCGCCCGCACCTGCCCGTATCGCGACAGTTCGCCCGGGCGAACTGTCCCGAAACTGCCACCACCCCAGTTGCCCGCCGCGAGCGCACGGACCGGAGCCCCAGGACCCGACGCCCCATGCAGATCCCCCACCTGCAGCCGATGGGTTAGGTGGACCCCCGGGAGCGGCCATGGTCCAGGACGAGCAGAACGATGACGGCCTCGGCGGCCGGTACAAGGACCGCCAGGCGCACACGGCCGCGAACCGCTGGGCGGCCCCGCTGGTCGCGCTCGACGACGTCCAGCTCGCGGCCATCAAGCTCCCCGAGTGGATCGACGAGGAGGTTCGGCTCGCGAAGACCCTGGTCGAAGCCATGAACTACCTCGCGCGCGAGCGGTCGCTGGCGCGGATCGACAAGCTCGTGCACATGCTGGAGGAGGAGGAGATCGCGCGGATCGACGCGTTCCTCGTGGATCCGGGCCGGGCGAACCGCGAGCGCGGCATGCGCGTGGACCACTGGCGGAACCGGCTGATGGAGGACGGGGAGCCCGCGGTGCGCGCGTTCGGCGAGAAGTTCGCGGACGCCGACGTGCAGCGGCTGCGGCAGGTCGTCCGAAACATCCGCAAGGGGGACGCCGGCGAGCGCAGCAAGCGCATGCTGGAAGAGCTCCTGGAGGCCGTCCGATGAGGTTGGAAGCGCTCTTCCATGCGAACGCCGCGGCGGCGATCGCTGCTCTGGAAGCCGTCGGGGCGCGGCACGACCCGCGGCTCGATCTGGTCACGGACGTGGCCGGGAACGGGCCGGTCGCCCGGTACTTCGGCGTGCTGCAGCCGCCTTCGGTCCGGGTAAAGGACGCCGGGATCCTCGATCCGTTCCGCGCCCTCCTGGCGCTCCCCGTCAACGATTGGGTCGCCGAGAAGATGGAGAGCCGGTCGTATTGCCCCGGGAACAAGTGGGCGGTGGACGGTCTCGGGCCGGCGCTGCTGGCGCGGCGGCTCCACATCCCGTGGGCGTTGCGCCCGATGAACATGGACTTCGGCGCGCTCGTGTCGCGCGCGCACCGGGACGCACCGTACCCGTTCGCGGCCTGGTACTCGGCGACCGTGAAGATCACGGACGGCGACGTCGACCCCGGCCGCCTGTTCTCCATGCCCGTGAGCGGCCGGGCCGACCGGACGATCCTCGAGCCGGACGAGGACGATACGCTCGACTCGAAGATCGGCGTGATCCTCGAGGCGCAGGCGCGCCCGTGACCGTCCGCGTCACCCTGGACGTGCCCGGCTTGCCGGATCCCGTGGGCGCGGAGCTCGGGGACGACGGGGACGTCGCGATCGTGGGCATTCGTGGCGACCTCCGGGTCGACGACGCGACGCCGGGGCAGCTCGCGCGCGCGCTGACCGCGGTGGCGGCGCTCCAGGCGGACACCCGCGCGATCCTCGATGCCGCCCCGGACGCGCTGCTGCCCGCGATCGCAGATGCGTTCCGGCGCACGACCCTCGCGGACGCCGTGCTGGTGCTGGTCCCCGGACGGGAGCGCCGGCTAGAGCCCGCGGTCAACCTCCCGTTCGCGACGGTCACCGGCGAGAGTCCAGTGGACCCGGCGGCCCGCGCCCGCCGCACGCCCGTCCCCGTGGACCGCATCCGGCGCCGGTCGGAGCGGCTCGTGCGCGACGGCGCGAGCGGGCCGATCCTCTCGATGTTCGGTGATCTCCCTGCGCTCGGGGTGCTCCTCGGGCCGCCCGGCAGGCCGCACGCCGTCGCGTGGTGCCTGCGGGCGCGGGGCCGCCCGCCGTTCGCGGAGGGCGCGCTCGCCGGGATCCTGCCGCCGGCGCGCATGGCGCTCGGGCACGCCGCGATGGTTCGGGAGCTCGAGGGCCGGCTCGCGTCCATGGGGCACACCCGCGCTCGCCTCGAGGACGACGCCCGTGCCGCCCAGGTCGGCCGCGTCGCCATCGACACGCTGCGCGCGCTGCAGAGCCCGCTCGCGTACATCCGCACCCACCTGCGCTCGCTGCAGGATGTGCCGGAGGCCTCGAAGTACCTGGGTTATGCGCTGGAAGGCCTCGCCCGCGCCGAACGCCTGGTGGAGGACGCCAGCCGCCTGTCGGAGGCCCGCGCGCGCGTCCCGATCGAGGTCCGGCAGCTCGTCGCCGGCGCGCTCGCCCTGGCACGGCCGCTGTCCGTGCCCGAGTACGTCGAGATCGAGCGGGATACCGTACTCCTCGGCAACCCGGGCCGGCTGACGGACGCCGTCGCCGAGCTGCTGCACAACGCGAGCCAGGCCGCGAACGCGACCCGGATCGACGTCCGCGCGTCGCGCCAGGGCGAGCACGTCTCGATCGACGTCGTGGACGACGGCGAGGGCATCCCCGACGACCTGCTCGAACGCGTGCTCGAACCCTTCTTCTCGTCACGGGGTCGCAGTGGCCTCGGCCTGTCCACCGCGCGCGCCGCGGTCGAGGCCGGCGGAGGCACGCTCCAGCTCTGGTCCCGCCCCGGGATCGGCACCACCGTCCAGCTCCTGCTCCCCGCCGCCGACCCCGGCGACGACGCATACGACGCGTTCGACGCCGGCGAAATCGAGGCCGAAGAATGACCACGCTGTTCATCCACTCCACGGGCACCGGCCCCGGCATGTGGGCGTCCGTCCCCGAAGATCTCGCGCCGGGTCGCAGCATGCCGCCGAACGTCGGCTACCCGCCGGACGGGCCCGTCCCCCGCGGCCAGATCGTGACGTTGGAAGACGATCTCGCGCGGCTGCTCGAATCGGCCGAAGGTCCGGTGGACATCGTGGCACACTCCTACGGCGCGACGCTCGCGCTCGCGTTGCTCGGCAAAGCGGATGTCCGCTCGCTGGTCCTCGTCGAGCCCGTGCTGTTCGGGGCGCTCGTGCACACGGAGCTCACGCCCGACATCATCGAGGACACGCGCTGGTTCCTCGAGGAGCGGTGGTTTCTAGACGACCTCGAGCGCGGCGGGACGGAGGCGTGGCTGATCCGCTTCGTCGACTATTGGAACCGGCCCGGCTCGTTCGCGGCGATGCCGGCCGTGATGCGCGAGACGCAGCTCGCCCTCGGCTGGAAGATGTTCCAGGAGGTCCGGGCCTGCTTCTACGGCATGGACCACTTCCCCGAGATCCCGCCAGAGATCCGGACGACCCTGGCGTTCGGCGAGCGCACCACCGCATCGTCCAAGGCGATGATCGCCGAGATGGCACGGCGAAGCCCGCATGCCGTCGTGGTCGCGCTGCCCGGCACCGGCCACATGGCCCCGGTCACCCACCCGGGCAAGGTCCACACAGCGCTCCGCGAGCACATCCAGCGATCGTGATCGGGCTGTACCGGCCAATCTGGGGTATACTCGGGTCCCCGTGAGGTGGACCTTGCGCCCAACCCTGCTCCTCGTGCTGGCGGCCATCGGCTGCAACAAGAGCTCCGAAGCCGATACTTCGGTGCAGCTGATCGACCGCGGGCCCGCCCCCGCGCTCGAGCCGGCTTCGCCCGTGCTCCGGCGGCTCACCGTCGCGCAGTACCAGAACACGGTGCGCGACCTGTTCGGGCCGACCGTGGTGGTGCCGACCAGCCTCGAGCCGGATGTCCCGGCAGACGATATGATCGCCGTGGGATCGGCGTTGTCGGGGCTGTCTGCCCGCGGCGTCGAGCAGTACGAGGACGCCGCGTACGACCTCGCCGCCCAGCTCTCGGACCCCGCCATCCACGCCGTGATCGTCCCGTGCGCGCCGGTCGGCACCCGGGACGACGCGTGCGCGCGCACCACGCTCGAGGACCTCGGCCTGCGCGCGTGGCGCCGCCCACTGGACGCCGCGGAGCTCGACGCGCTCGTCGCGGTCGCCGGCACGGCCGCCGACACGCTCGGCACCTTCGACGCCGGGATCCAGTTCGGCATCGCGGGCATCCTGCAGTCCCCGAGCTTCCTGTACCGCGTCGAGCTGGGCGAGCCGGACCCCGAGAACCCTGGTTCGCTGCGGTACACCGACTGGGAGATGGCGGCGCGCCTCTCCTACTTCCTGCTCGAGACCACCCCGGACGACGAGCTCCTGGCCGCCGCGGCAGCAGGAGAGCTGGTGACGGACGCCGGCCTCGCCGCGCAGGTCGATCGCCTCCTCGCGGATGAGCGCGCGAGAGCGGGCGTGCGAGCCATCTTCTCGGATATCCTCACCCTCGGCGAGCTCGACGGCGTAGCGAAGGACCCGTTCGTCTACAACGCCTGGGGCGTGGACCTGATCGGCTCCGCGCGTGAGGAGACGCTGCTCGGCGTGGAGGACATCGTGTTCGACCGCGACGCCGACTGGCGCGAGCTGCTCATCGGCCGCCGCACATTCGTGGACCGGCGCCTCGCGGCCCTCTACCAGGTGGAGGCCCCGGTGGCGGACGGCTTCGGCGCGGTCGACCTGCCGGAGAGCGCAGGGCGCAAGGGGCTCCTCGGCCATGCGAGCTTCCTGGTGCTCAAGTCGCACCCCACGACCACGAGCGTCACGCGCCGCGGCCAGTACGTGCGCGAGCGGCTGCTCTGCCACCAGATGCCAGATCCGCCGGCCGGGCTGAACACGGCGATCCCCGAGCCTTCTGCGGACGCCGTGACCATGCGCGAGCGCGTGGACGTCCACCTCTCCGTGCCCGAGTGCGCCGGCTGCCATGTGCTGATGGACCCGATCGGCCTCGCGCTCGAGCAGTACGACGGGATCGGGGTCTTCCGCACGACCGAGAGCGGCGCGGTCATCGACCCGAGCGGCGACCTGGACGGCGTGCCCTTCGCGGACGCCGCGGGGCTCGCGGACGCGCTGTACGACCACCCGAGCGTCTCGCCGTGCCTGGTGAAGCACGTGTTCCAGTACGCGAACGGCCGCGAGCCCGCGGATGGCGAGGACGACCTGATGGGATGGCACGAAACCGGCTTCGAAGGCGATGGATACCGCGTCGCGAGCCTGCTGCGGGACCTGGCGCTGTCGCCCGCGTTCCGCCGCCTCGGCGCCGTCCCGGTGACCCCATGATCTCGCGCAGGTTCGTGCTTCGCGGCATGCTCTCGGGCGGGGCGGTGGCGCTCGCGCTGCCGTGGCTCGAGACCCTCGGCGGCTTCGGGGGCGCGCGGGCGAACCCGGGCTCCGGCTTCCCGCTCCGCTTCGGCCTGTTCCACTGGGGGAACGGGAACAACCCCGACCGCTGGACGCCTATCGGCGAGGGCGTGGGCGACGCCTGGCAGCTCTCGGAGCAGCTCGCGCCGCTCGCGGCCCACAAGGACAAGATCGCGGTCGTCACCGGGCTCTCGGTGAAGCTCCCGAATATCGTGCCCCACGACTCGGGCGCGGCGGGCCTCCTGTCCGGCACGAGGATGGAGGGCGAGACGTTCGGCGGCCCATCCATCGACCAGATCATCGCGTCGGCAGTCGGCGGCGAGACGCTGTTCCGCTCGCTGCAGACGGCGGCGACGGACACGCTCGGCCTGTCTTATTCGGGCCCAAACCTGCTGAACCCGGCAGAGGCCGGGCCGTTCGCCCTCTACGAGCGGCTGTTCGGCGCGACCTTCACGGAGCCCGGGGAGGACGCGATCGTCGACCCGACCCTGGGCCTGCGCCAGAGCGTCCTCGACGGCGTGAACGCCGACCTTGTCCGCCTGCAAGCCCGGCTCTCGACCGCCGACAAGACGCGGCTCGAGCAGCACCTGGACGGCGTCCGCGACCTCGAGTCCCGCCTCACCCGCCTGATCGAGAACCCCCCGAGCTTCGCGTCGTGCACGCGGCCGAACCAGCCGCTGACCGACTACCCGGACATCGACGGGCGCGCCCAGGTCGCCGAGCGGTCGCGCGCGATGGCGGAGCTCCTCGCCATGGCGTTCGCCTGCGATCAGACCCGGGTCTTCGCCCACTTCCTCACGGAGCCGGTCGCCGACGTCCTGTTCCCCGGCGCGACCAAGGGCCACCACAGCCTGACCCACGACGAAGGCGGCGATCAGCCCGAGTGCAACGCCATCACCATCCAGTGCGTCACGGAGTACGGGCACCTGCTCGACGCGCTGCGCGCCATCCCGGAGGGCGACGAGACGCTCCTCGACCACTGCGCGGTGTTGTGCTGCTCGGAGATCTCCCTTGGCCAGACGCACTCGCTCGACGAGATGCCGCTCGTCGTCGCTGGCGGCGCCTGCGGGGCCCTGGCCGTCGACACCCACATCCGGGCGACCGGCCAGGAGTCCGCGAGCGAGCTCATGCTCACGCTGATCCGCACCATGGGCGTGGGCGCCGCGAGCTTCGGCGCGGACGAAGCGTACACCGAGAGCGGCTTCTCCGCGATCGAGGTCTGACCATGCTCAAGCTGAAGCCGTTCTTGCTCGTGTTCCTCGGTTGCAATCCCTCGGAGGACGGCGTCCCCGTCGACCCCATGTGCGACGGCGCCGGCGACGAGCTCGTGCTCCTCGACCGGACGATCCTGTTCTCGCGCGCGGAGGACGGCGTGTCGGACGGCTTCGACCTCGACGGCGACGTCACGGCCGACGGCGCCCCCACCGGGTGCGGGATCCCCGACTATGTCTCTTCGAACGGGGATATCGGGGTGGACAACGCGTTCGCCGCCATGCTCCCGGCCCTCGACGCCACGGAGGCCCAGGCGGCGGAGGCGCTCGTCCAGCAGACCATCGCGGACGGCGGGCTGCTCCTCGCCGCGCGGATCACCGACCTGGACGACCCGTGGAACGACCCGTGCGTCAGCGTGGAGATCGTGCGGCTGACGGGCGCCCCGATCCTCGGAAACGACGGGTACGTCCTGCCGTACCAGACGTTCGAACTCGACGAGACCGTGCCCGTCGCCCGGGTGGACGGCGTGGCGCTCGTGGACGGTGTGGTGCAGGCCGACGGCCTCGAGATCGGCATCCCCCTCAAGATCTTCGACGTCACGCTCGATCTCGTGCTCCACGACGCGAGCCTCCGGCTCACCCACGTGCCCGGCGACGACACGGGGCTGCTCCCGGACGGCTCCTGGCGCGTGCTGATGGGCGG
>CAMCWU010000054.1 GCA_945882675.1 Klebsiella pneumoniae
CCGGCGCGAGCGCCGAAGCCGGTCAGGCCCAGGAAGGCGGCGAGGATCGCGGCGGTCGCGGGGGTCGGGGTGGTGGCAACGGGCGCCAGGCCCAGGCTGCCGCGGCTGGCGATGCCGCCGCTGGCGCGGCCGACGCCGCACCGGCTGCCGACGCCGTGGCGGACGCGCGCGGGCGCGCAGGCGAGATGCGCCAGGCGGCCTCGCGGATGCGCAGCTTCCAGGCCGGCGTGGAGCGCCACACCCGGGAAGAGGACGCGAGCTCCGCGGACAACGGCTCGCAGGGTAGCGGCGAAGACAAGACCTGATCCGGCGCGCTCGGGGGGAGTCGGCCGGCGTGTGCCCGACCTGCACCTCCCGCTGGCGCCCGGCGCGCTCGCGCTCGTGGACCCGCGCGCCCCGCAGCGATCGCGTGCCCTCGGCGCGCATTGGCTCGCGGCGCCGCGCCGCGCCTCCGGCGGACCGGCGTCCGAGGCTTTTCCGCGTCGATTACGCGATCCGGGTTTCCAACCGGCCCCGCTTGTGATGGAATCGGCGGCCAGACGAGGTGAACTTGCAGAAGAGCTTCCTCGGCCGAGGGTGGGGCTTCCCGTTCGGGTTCAACCAGTCCGGCGTTGCGACGAGCGAGTACGAGCAGAACATCAAGGAGTGCGTGACCGTGATCCTCGGCACGAAGCCCGGCGAGCGCCAGATGCTCCCCGACTTCGGCTGCCGCATCCACGAGGTCATGTACAGCCCGAACACGAGCGCCACGAGCGCCACGGTCGCCCGCTACGTCCAGACCGCGCTCGCCACGTGGGAGCCCCGGATCGAGGTGACGAAGGTCGACTCGTGGGCCGAGGCCTCGGGCACCATCCGCGTGTCGGTGCAGTACAAGATCAAGTCGACCGAGCAGATGGTCGAGACCTCGATGGTCCTCGGCTCCTGACGCCGGCTTCACACCCCCGATCCAGCTTCCCACTCCGGTCCAGCTTTCCACACCCCATAGCCCGCGCAAACGGCGCGGACAGGGCCCTGACACCCGATGCCGATCAAGCCTCCCAACCTCGATGACCGCCGGTACGCCGATCTCGTCCGCGAGGCCCGCGCCCTGATCCCGCAGTACACGCCCGAGTGGACCAACCTGGGCGACGCCGACCCGGGTATGACGTTGGTCCAGCTGTTCGCGTGGATGACGGAGATGACGATCTTCCGGCTCAATCGGGTGCCGGACAAGACGTACGTCCACTTCCTGAACTTCATCGGGGAGGAGCGGCGCGAGGCCCAGCCGGCCCTGGCGCCGCTGACCTTCACGCTCCGGACGGAGTCGCGGCAGTCGGCCGAGCTCCCGGCGCTCACCCGCGCGTCGACCCGCCAGCAGAACGGCAAGGACGCCATCCACTTCCTCACGACGCAGCCGATCACGGTGCACGCGTGCAAGGTGGAGCGGCTCGTCGCCGTAAAGGCCGGCGCGCGCATCATGGTGCGCGAGATCCCGTACGCGCCGGACCCGGATCTGGCGTCGGTCCTGCTCTTCAACGGGGGCAACGGCAGCCTCCTGTTCAAGATGGACCCGGTCGAGCACGGCCCCAACGCGTGGACGCCCGACCAGTACCTGTACATCGCGCACGACGACTTCCGGATGATGGATGTCGACCCCAAGATCGCCGAGAAGCTGCACGCTGGCATGGGGCGCATGCGGCTGCGCACCGCGACGGACGAGAACCTGCCCGTCGTCAACGTGTTCCGCTGGGAGCGCTACACCCAGGGCGGCGAGTGGCTCCCGCTCGACCTCGACGAGGAGCCGGACGATGTCCTCGGCCTGCCGGAGGTCTCGATCCGCGCGCTCATCCCGAAGCAGGCGCCGGTCAACCACTTCGGCCACGAAGACGACCCGTTCCAGCTCCCGCCGGGTGCCGTGGAGCCGAACCAGACGTGGATCCGCGGCGTCGTCGACTACGAGCGCTGGCTCGCCGCGCGCATGCAGGACGACCTGGAGGTCACCTGGCGCGACGATCGCGGCGGTGAAGAGCGGCTGATCTCGAACTGGGACGTGCGCGCCACCGGCCGGTCCCTCGAGTTCTTCATCCAGGATATGCCGCCCATCCGCGCCGGCTGGACCGTGCGGATGACGCTTGTCGATCGCTCGCTCCCGGCGGGTCGCAACGCCTACTTCCCGCGGTACCGCTTCAGCTACCGGCGCGGCGAGACCTGGGAGACCGTCGAGAGCGACCGCGTGCGGTACCAGGGCACGTCGATCCTCATCGCCGGCCCGTTCATCGAGATGGCGACGGACGGCTACAACCTCCGCGCCGAGCGGATCGAGACCGTGAACCTCCGCGCGCTCGTGCCGGAGCTCGAGCTCGAGGCCACCTGGGTCCGGCCGGTTCTCACGCACCTGGCCGCGGGGCCCGAGACGAACGCAGCCGCCTACCTGGAGATGCACAGCCTCCCGCAGATCCCGTTCCAGGTCGCGCCGACGCTCCCCCCGCTCCTCGGCATGAAGTTCTTCCTCGGCTCGGACGTCTTCGAGAACCGGGCGGAGCGGCCGATCCTCGTCGAGATCGAGATCGGCTTCGACTTCGACGGCAGCCTCATCGAGGAGCCGAAGGACGGCTACCACCTCCAGCTCACCTACCGGGCGGCCGACACCTGGCGCGTCGTGCACTCCGAGGACGACCGCTACAGCCAGTTTACCTTCGCGGACATCGACGCGGAAGGCGCCTTGATCGCGGGGAAGCGCAAGATCCGCATCCTGCTCGACCCGGCCACCCAGCTCAAGGGCCTGTACCGCTCGATCATCGCGGGCCGGGAGACCTGCTGGCTCCGCATCGAGATGACCCGCTCGGCGCTGACGCGTCAGCCGGACAAGAAGGAGCCGCCGAAGCCGATCAGCTTGCGCGTGTTCAACGTGAAGCTCGGCGTGGACGGCATCATCGGCAAGACCGTTTACGAGCAGCCCATGCCGGGCCTGAAGGTCGCGACCGTCGAATACCGGGCGAACAACCGGCGTCTCTCGCGTGCGATCGTCCGGTCGATGGGTCGGCTGTCGGAGCACTACCCGTTCGACCGCTTCATCGATCTGGAAGAGGACCAGGAGGAGGCGAGCGGCCACACGGCCATGTACATGAAGCTCGATCGCCCGCTCCCGCCCGGTGAGCGTCACGCGTTCCTCTTCAAGACGCGGGGCGAGACCTACCTGCCGGAGGGCACGGACGTCTTCTGGGAGCACATGGAGCAGGACCGCCACGGGCGCGTGCGCTGGCGGCGGATCGGCGCGAGCGAAGAGACGGGATCGGCGGTCTACCGGCTCAATCGGCCGGGCGTCCTCGAGTTCCGCCACGAAGAGGTCATCGCCCCCGGAGAGGACGGGACCTGGCTGCGCGCCCTGTTCCGCACGCCGAACCCGGACGAGATCCCGGTGCTCCCGCCCGTCAGCCACCTGATGCTGAACTCGGTGGACGCCGTGAACCTCCACGAGTTCCGCATGGAGAAGTTCTCGGGAGAGGGCATCCCGAACCAGGTCGTCCACATCCGGCGATCGCCCGTGTATCTGCACCCGGAAGAGGGCGGGAACGGCTTCGGTCCGGACCGCTTCCCGGACGTCCGCGTCTTCGTGACGGAAGAGGACGGCGAGCGCCGGGAGTGGCGTCGGGCCGCCGGCAACACGCTGCTCACCGCGAGCAAGGACGACCGCGTGTTCCTGGTCGACCCGATCGAGGGCACGCTCACGTTCGGCAACGGTATCCGCGGCAAGATCGCGCCGGTCGGGAGCTACAACATCTCGGTGGACGTCTACCACGTGGTCCCGGGAGACGCGGGCAACCTGCCTCCGGGCCGCGTCACGGTGTGCGAGAGCTTCAACGATCTCGTGCAGGTCACGAACAAGCTCCCGTCGGTCGGTGGGCGCAACCCGGAGACGGTCGAGGAGATCATCCGGCGCGCCCCGTCGGTGCTCACCAGCCGCGATCGGGCGGTCACCCGGCACGACTTCGAGGTCATCGCGCGCGAGGCCAGCCCGGAGGTCTCCCGCGCCGCCTGCGACGGCCGCATGGCCCACGACGGCGAGGTGGAGGTCGTGATCCTGCCGCAGCGCCGGGAAGGGGAGGGCGTACCCGATCCGTTCCTCTCGGCCGGCCTCCAGGACCATGTCCAGCGCTACCTGTCCAAGCGCTGCCTCGTGAACGTGCGGCCGACCGTCCGGCTCGCGCACTTCCAGGAGGTGGACGTCAGCCTGGTGCTCCGGCTCCGGCCGAACGCCAACTTCATGCTGGTCCGCGAGCTCGCGCGGAGCTGGGTGCGCAAGTTCCTCGACCCGTACCTCGGCGGGCTCGACGGCACGGGATGGCCGTTCGGCGGCACGCTCTACGCCCAGGACTTCAGCCGCATGGTCAACGACCTGGCAGAGGTCCGGCACGTCGTGGAGGTGCAGGTGTTCGAGGTCGCGAAGGAGTCCACGGGCAGCCCGGGCTGGGAGCGCGGCCAGGGCGTGCAGACGCTGGTCCTCGACCGGTCCGACCTGTTCGTCGTGCGCCACGTCCGCGTCGTCTCCGAAGAGGGTGAGGCGTGAGGCGCCAGCGGATCCCGACGAAGCGGGCGGGGGGACCGCAGCTCCCGGCGACGCTCGGGCAGGTCGGGGCGCTCCAGCCCGTGCCCCCGACGACCGATCTGAAGTACCTCGAGCAGGTCGTGAGCATCCCGTTCGGCCTGCGGGCCGCGCGGTCGTACCTCCAGCGACATATGGGGAACAAGGTCAGCTTCCGGCTGGTCGAGGCCCGGCGCGGGGAAGCCGTCAGCATCATCCGCGAGGTGGAGGTTCGGCATGCGGACGGCGGGGAGCGGAGCTTCCTGCGCGGGGAGCGCCTGCTCGCGAACGGCGATCCCGCCAGCTTCTTCGTGCCCGATCACCTGGTGACGATCCGCCCGCGGGTGACCGGCACGCTGGCGGCCGGCCGCGGCATCCACCCGGACGACCAGGTGGTCCTCCACCTCCCGGTCCGCGGATATATGCGGTTCCTCCCGCAGATCTTTCAGGGCGAGGGCCCGGTCCAGACGCGCGACGTCGCGCGGGCCCGCTCGACCGACCTCCAGAAGTGGCGCGGCCAGGACCTCAAGGAGCAGACCGACGCCAAGGAGCTCGTGGTCGACGAGGAGCCGTTGCGCCGGTTCCTGTTCCTCTTCCAGCATGTGATGAGCTCGATCACCGACCGCATCGACGGGATCACGGAGCTCACGGACCCGCTGACAGCGGACGCCAAGTTCCTCCCGTGGCTCGCGTCGTGGGTCGGCTTCCAGCTCGACGAGTCGCTGCCGGTCCACCAGCAGCGCGAGCTCGTCCGCCGCGCGATCCGCCTCATGCGGACCCGCGGGACCCGCCAGGGCCTGGAGGAGATGGTCCGCGTCCTCACGTCCGCGCCTGCGCGGGTAGAGGAGCGCCTGCACGCGCCGGCCTGCATCCTGGGCCGCACGTACCTGGTCAACGGCCGCGACGTCGTCGAGCGGTTCCAGCGCAACGAGCCGCTCGGGCACTTCCTGTACACGCCGAGCCACCCGAAGCGCCGTCCCGACCGCACGATCCCCGCGGACGAAGCCATCCGCGAGGTCCGCGTCCCGAGCACCCAGCGCCGGGACACCAGCTTCTTCACGCTCAAGCTCGAGCCGCGCGAGCGGTTCCGCGCCCGCTTCGGTGAGCGCGCGGGCCACGTCCTGCGGCGCATCGTCAACGTCCTCTCGCAAGAGCGCCCCACCCACATCCTGTTCGTCGTCCGCTTCGAGGACGCCGCAGCGGCGAGCCCCTCCCGGCGGGGCGCGTCCGCATCCAAGGAGTAAGCTAAGATGTCCTACGAACACACCCTCCGGCGGCTCAACCCGTTCGAGGGGCTGTGCCTCACGGCCTCCGATCTGCTCGACGAGCAGGTCTACCACCGCCGTACGCTGCACCGGCACACCCTGTTCCTCAACGGCTTCGGCGTCGTTCAGGGGCTGCAGGTCGAGCTCGAGCAGAAGAAGAAGAAGTACAGCGCCATCGTGAAGCAGGGCTATGGCATCACGCGCGCCGGCCAGGGCGTGCACCTGCAGCACGACGTCGCGATCGATCTGGAGGTCCCGAAGGCCGACGGCGAGTACATGCTCTGGCTGTTCCACATCGAACGCCCGGATCCGGACAGCAGCCGGCCGATCTTCGACACGGCCGATATGCGGGAGGGGCGGCTCGTCGAGTCCGTCGCGCCGAAGCTGATGCCGATGGAGGAGGAGCACGAGGACGCCGTGGCGCTCTCGCGAATCAACGTGCGCCTGGGCCGCATGGTGCAGGTGCCGCTCCCGGTGCCGCGCGCGGGCCGGCAGGGGCGGGCGGCCGAGAGCTGGCTCAAGCCGCGGGTCGTCGAGTTCATCCGCTTGAACCGCAAGATCCTCACGAACCTGTTCCGCACGCAGACGCTCAAGGAGCAGTCGATCGGGCTCGTGACGTTCACGTCCGCGCTCGTGTCGGCGGAGTTCATGCTGATCGAGGAGGGCACGAGCGACCGGGTCCTGTACCGGGCGGCGGGCAACCTGATCAACTACGCGCACGACTTCTACAACCCGCTGCCGGCGACGACCGATCGCGTCGCGCAGTTCACGGACTTCGTGCGGCGCGTGAACGCGGAGGTCCCGGGCGTCGACCAGACGGACGAGACGTGGCTCCGCTGGTTCCAGCAGTTCGAGCGCCTGCTGCAGCCGCTGCAGCGGATCAACGAGGAGCTCGAGCGCACGGTCGAGGCGATGCGCTAACTTTTGGCGGGCGCGCGTCTCCAGTGGGGTCCGCGCGCTCCCTTCGCGCCGAAGCGGCGCGAGCTCCGTGCTGAGTCGTCGCAGAGGCTCGCCCCTGCGGGCCTTCGCCCTGCTCCTTGTCGCACGGACCGCGGGAGCGCGCGGACCGGCGCCCGGCCACCTGCGGCCGGGTGCAGCACCCCAGGTTGTTCCTGCAGAGCTGACCGCTCCTACGGGTCCAGCGGGTCCGTGTTCCCCGGCACGCCCGCGTGGATCGCGAAGATGTCGTTGCGGTTGGTCACGTACAGCGTCTCCGTGTCCCAGCCGCCGATGCCGTTGCCCCACCGCATGCTCGAGAACGAGCCGCCACCGACGATATCCGCGAGCTCCGTGTTGATCCCCGTGACGGGGTCGAAGCGGAGCAGCCGCCCGGTGCTGAACTCCGTGACGTACACGTTGCCGCAGATGTCGGTCTCCACGCCGTCGAAGCTCACGTCCGACCGGATGATCTCGCGGGGGACATCCCACAGGTCGCCGACGCGGTCGATCGCCATGACCACGGAGTCCGCGCCCACCGACCCGACGACGTAGAGCGTGGCTTCTCCCGGGCCGAACGCGAGCCCGTTCGGCGAGGAGATCTTCGAGGAGATGGTCTCCTCCACGAGGGTGACCGTGTCGATGGAGCGCACGCGATCGCCGCTGAGCTCGGTGAAGTACACGATGTTCCCGGCCCCGGACTCGAGGCCGTTCGGGAACGAGAGGCCGCCGATCAACGCGTGGTTCGCGCCCGTTTCGCGGTCGACGTACTTGATGACGCCGGAGTCCGGCGCCGCGACGACGATGTCCCCGTTGGCGAGCGTCTGGATCCCGGCGGCGTCGCTCGACACATCCGCAGAGATGACCTTGAAGCCGCCATACTGGTTGCGCCCGACGATGTCCTGCAAGGACTGGTACACGAGGTAGCCCTGCAGGTCGAAGTCGAAGTCCTCCTCCGTGTAGATGTCGATGGTCTCCACCGCCTGGGGCACGGTCGGTACGGTGGTGCAGTCGAAGGCGGGGACGGTGGTGGTGTCGGTGTCGGTGTCCGTCTCGGGCGTCGTCTCGTCCGAGTAGGGCGTGGTGGTGACAGTGTCGGTGTCGCGCCCCTTTCCGGTGTCACCGCCCTCCGGTTCGCGCGCGCAGCCGGCGACGAGGATGAGACTGAGGCCGAGCGCCTGCAACCGAGCCGTCAAGGTACCTCCACCAGATCGTCACCGAAGATAGCACGCCGAACGGCGGTCCGATGCATGTTAGGATGCCACGATGTCCATGTACCAGAGCGCGCCGCAGGACGCGGGCACCGTCTCCGTGCGGGTCCAGGTGATCGACCTCGAGCCGTTCGCGCTCGATATGGTGGTTCCGACCTACCTTCCGGCCAAGGACCTCACGCAGCGCGTGGCGCGCGACGCCGGCCTCGGCGCGTTCTGGCCGGACGGATCGCGCCGCATGTTCTACCTCCGCGCGCGTGGCCGCCTGATCGGGGACGAGGAGAAGCTCCAGGACCTCGGCGTCGTCCCGTTCGAGCTGCTCCACCTGCTGCCGCAGCCGCCGCCGGAGTCCGGGGTGGAGGAGCGGCCGCCGGAGTACCCGCCTTCTCGCGGATATGCCGCGGCGGGGAACCTGAACGCGGCGCTCGGCCTCGTGACCGTGCTCGGCTGGACGGCGCTGTGGGCGAGCGTGCTGACCTGGCAGGCGAGCGTATTGACGGGGTTGCTCCCTGGGATCGGGCTGTCGCTCCTGTCCACCAGCTTCGCGCGCCACCTGTGGGGCGGCTCGGGGAGCGCGTTCCGGGTGCCGCTCACGGGCGCGGCCGTCTACTTCCCGCTGGTCGTGCTGGCAGGCGTGCCGGCGTTCCTGACGGGCGTGCCCGGTCGCGACCTGGTGCTCGCGCTGAGCCCGGCGGTGATCGGGGGCTTTCTCGGGATCGTGCTCGCCTGGCTCGCGTGGGCCGGCGCGGTCGAGCCGCTCCCGAAGGTGAGCGCCCGGGAGGTCAAGGACGCGGAGTCCGCGGTGACCTGGCAGTGCGGGATCTGCGGCGGCGCGGTCACGGCAGACGTGCGCTCGGACTGCCAGTTCCGCTGCGGGCGCGTGTTCCACGCAGGGTGCTACCGCGCGAAGCAGGCGCTCTCGGCGGAGGGCGGGTGCGTCGTGTGTGGGTTCAAGCCGGCTTGAACGAGCTGGGGTGCTGCGCCCCGCCGCAGGGGGCCGGGCGCCGGTCCGCGCGCCCGCGGCAGCGCTACGGGGTCTTTCCGGCCTTTCCGGCCTTCCCGGCCTTGCCCTTGCCCGCCTTCGACGGCACCGGGGTGTCAAGGTCCACCCGGTCCGGGAGCGTCTCGTCCGGCTCCGGGGCGGCGACGGGGACGGGGACGGGGACGGGATCGGGGACCACCACGACGGGCTCGGGCGCGGGGCGCGAGCCGCCGGTGCGCGGGGCGGGCGCGGCCGGGTCGGCGGGCACGGGCTCCGGGGCGGTGAGCCCGTAGAACGTGGCGGCTTCCGCCGCGATGTCCGCGGTCTCCGGGAACATCTTGAAGTCCGTACCCGCGCGGCCGAGGATCCAGCCGCGGTGCACGGCTTCCGCCGGGACCTGCGCCGAGAAGTCGATGGGCCCGACCTCGTTCCCTTCCAGCTTCACCGATACGGAGCGCACGCCCGGCTGCGCGTGGACGATCTGCAGGACCTCCATGGACGCGAGCGCGGTCTCGCCCGCGGTCGACCACGTGGAGTCCTGGAACGTGTGGTCCACGACGACCACGACCTTCCAGTCGTCCGTGGGCGTCACGACCTCTGCCGGGGGCTTCTCGGCGAAGTCCGAGCGCGCTCGCGTGGCGCAGTCCTCCGTCGTCGTGGCGGTGCGGGCCGCGAGGCAGTCGAGGACGGCGGGCCGCCACGCCGCGAAGTCGATCTCGGACGCGAGATACGCCGTGAGCGCCGTGTTGCGCGCGGCGCGCTCCTCCGGCGTGCGGGCCCGGTCGGGATCCTCCGCGTCGAGCAGCACCGAGACCTCCGCGGCCTCCACCGGCGCTTCCACGATCTCGGGATCCACGGGGATCATCCCTTCGATCCCCGCGCACCCCAGGCCCACCGCCAGCACCAGGCCCGCCACCACTACCCGCCGCAGACCGCGCATCCACCCTCCGAGCACCAGGGTTATCGCCGGACGGCGCGAGTCGCCAACGGGGCCGGTCAGTCTTCGACCGGGGCGGTCCACCGGAGCACGAGCTCGAAGCCGGTCGGGCTGCCGCCCCAGAACAGGGCGCGGCCCGCGGCGAGGCGGCGCGCCTCCACGTCTGCGGGGCGGCCGGCCAGCCGCGCGGCCTCGAACCCCAGGATCGCGGCGTCCGCGGCGGCGACCCCGTTGCGCCGGCCCGTGGCTACCGCGAGCAATTCGTCGGCGAGATCGGCGGCTTCCGCGAACCGATCGCCCCACAGGAGCGCCGGCCCCGCCAGGTGACCCGCGGCCGCCGCGAGCTCCGACCGGCCCGCACCGAGCGCGGCGCGCCGGAGGTCGAGCAGCGGATCCGCCAGCCCGGCCGCCGGCTCTCCCGCCGCCGCGCGGGTGAGCACGATCGCGGCGTCCCGATCGAGCGACGCGGGCAGCGCGCGCAGCCACGGCAGCGCGGCCGCGGGGGTGCCGTCCTCCCAGGCCTCCGTGAGGGCGTCGCGCACGATCCTCGGCGGGAGCGGGATCTCGGGCTCGAGCGGGAGCACCCCGCCGATGACGTCGCACAGCTCTCCGACGGCTTCGTCCACCGCGCCGTCGATCTGGCCGGCCGCGCGTTTGAGGCCGTTCTGCAGGCCGCGCACCACCACGGCGCGCTTCTGCGCGGCGCGCGCGACCTCTACCAGGAGCTGGAGAACGGCCGCGATCCGGTCGTCGAACCTTCGCGCGGCGTCGAGCAGATCGGCGTTCGGGCTCCCCGCGGACCACGGCGCGCAGGCGTGCGAGATCGCGGCGCAGCACCCGGCGAGCTGGACGCGCATTCGGGCGCCGTGCGCGGCGAGCCGCTCGGCGCCCTGGACCGCGCCGTCGTAGAGCGCCGCCTCCGGGTCGCCTGCGCCGAAGAGGGCGGCGAACGCGTCGTCATCTTCGGGGTCGGCTTCCGGCGTGTCGTCGACGAGGACCGGGAGGTAGGTGACCGCGCGCGGCAGATCCAGCAGGCCCTCGAGCACGCCGCCCAGGGGCACGCGCGCCGGGCCGGGCAGGATCTCGGGGCGCACCCGGCCGCCGGGGTCGGGGAGCGCGGTCTCGAGCAGCTTCGCCGCGAGGGGCAGCTCGTTCCCGAGCTCCTGCGCCGCGATCCACACGTCCCGCACGAACGGCTCGCCGCCCGCGAGATCGAGGCAGAGCTGCAGGTACGCCGCCGTGGCAGGGCCGGGCTCCTCGAGCGCCGGGGAGTCGAGGAGCAGCCACGTCGCGAGCGCCGCGATCCGCGTCTTGCTCACCAGCGGCCGGCCCCACGGATCGCCGACGACCGGCGGCGGCGATCGCAGGAGGTGCGCGTGGGCGCGGCGCGCGAGCCCGGGCCCGACCCAGCGCCCGATCTCGCGGCTCCACGCCCCGAGCGCGGCGCCCAGGACGCGGATCGGCGGCTGCACGAGGGCGTCCACGGTCCGTGCCATCGGAACGTCCACCCGCTCGGCGCGCACGCGCTCGCGGAGCGACTCGTCCGCCGGCGGCAGGTCGGAGCTCGGCATGGGATCGGCGAACGCCGTGCGATCCGCGCTCTTCTTGATGCCCGGGTTCCAGCTCGTGACGAGCTCGGTCAGCGTGATCCCGGCGGCCGGATCCGCGTCGTCGTCGCCGCCGTACTCGACGCCGACCTCCTCGGCGCGATCGCGCATGTCCATCGAGCCGAACTCGGTGCCGGCCTGGACGGAGGGAATGCCGAAGATGGCGTTCAACCCCTCGTTTCCCATCTGGTTCTGGAGTCGCGCGTGCTCCGGCTCCTCTACCGCCGGGGCCTCGATCTCCTGCTCCTGCTCCTGATCGACGGCGCCCTTCTTCTGGGTGACGCCGTTCTCGTCACCGCCACGCCGGTTCTTACGCTCGGATGCCACGCCGTCGCCTCCGTCCTCTGATAGGATACCTCCCGAGGGCGTCGGTGGGATGAAACTCGTTGGGATGACCCCGACCGGTCGGCGGGTCACGGGCCCGGCTGCGGATCTGGTGGAGCTCGACTCTGAAAAGGGGCTCAAGCACACTGCCGTGGTGTTCCACGCGGAGTGGCGGGACCACGCCTCGCTCGGCAGCCCGCTGCAGAGCGTGCTCCCGTTCCTGGAAGATCCCGGCGTCGGAGGCATCCTCCCGCTCGTGCAGCACAGCCAGGAGGAGGGCGCGTTCGTCTATGCGACGGGCACGGTCGTCAGCCTGGCAGAGGTGTTCCGCGTCTACGCGGAGATGGGGCAGGCAGCTGGCGTGAAGGCCGGGTTGGAGCTCTGCTTCCTCGCGGCGGAGACGCTGATCGAGGCCGGCGCGATCGCAGCCAAGCAGACGCGGCTGCGATCGCACGGCGCGCTCAGCCCGTGGCGCATCGCGCTGCGCGCGGACGGCCAGGTCGCGATCCTGGGCTACGGGATCCCGCAGGTGGAGCTGGCGAACTACGGGCGGGATCAGGGCCGCGGCGCCAAGGAGGACTCGCTCCGGTACGCGCCGCCGGAGCGGTTCGAGTCCGGGAAGGAGGATCCGTCCGGCGACCTGTACTCCCTCGTGCTGATCGCGGCAGAGATGATGGTCGGACGCCCGGTATACGACGGCGTGCTCGCGGACGTGCGCCAGAAGGCGATCCGCGGGGAGGCCGTGCGCCAGCTCTACCAGTGGCGCGACAAGCTCCCGGACTCCGTGCGGGAGGTCCTGGTGCGCGCGCTGAAGCCGGACCTCGACTCGCGGTACCGCGACCCGGCCGAGTTCGTGTTCGCGGTCCACGATCTCCTCGCGAGCTCGGACGCAGAGGGGCCGGCGCTCGTGGACGTGGCGCGGAAGGCGCGGCTGGTGATCAAGCAGGGCCGGGCCGTGCTCGGGGGGAGCACCGGCGACATGTCGGCGGAGGAGCTCGCCGAGCTCGCGCTGAGCGTGGACGGCGACCCGAACGCGGTGGGGCTCCCGAGCAGCCGGCTCAAGCGCCCCGAGCCGGACGCGCAGGTCGACGACGCGGACCTGCCGCGCTGGTCGAAGGTGAGCCGGGTCGGCCGCGATCCGGATCTGGTTCGGACGACCGATCTCTCCGGGCCGGCGACGGATTTACGCGAGCGGCTCCGGCAGGCGTCGCGCCGGACGACCGAGCCCGCACCCGTGGCGGCCGCCCCGCCGTCGGAGGAGTCGGCGCGCGACCGGCTCCGGCGGCGCCTCAAAGAGAAAGGCGGCGCGGACGCCGAGCCTGAGCCCGTGAAGCCCGTGCCGAGCAGCGTCTCCCGGTCCATGGTGACCGCGTCCGTGGCGGCGGCGCCGCAGATCCCGGCGCAGTCTCCCGCCTCGCGGATCACGGCGACCCGCACGTCCGCCCCGCCAGCCCAGCCATCGCCGCCCATTGCCCAGCCATCGCCGCCCATCTCCCAGCCGTCGCGGCCCATCGCGCCGCCGCCGGTGGCCTTCGCGTCTGTGCAGGCGCTGGACGAGCCGCCGCCCGCGGCCCCGAGCATCGACCCCCAGGTCCAAGAGATCGCGGCGACGATCGAGCCCGTCCGCCGGGTTCCGGTCGCCGCCGCGCCACCGCTCCCGAAGCCGGCGGCCCCGGTCCCGGAGCCGCCACCGCCCGTGCCGGACGCGCCCGAGCCGCTCCGCCCCGCGTTGGCGGCGCCGATCCTCCCACCGGAGGGGACGCACGGCCCCCGACATCCATCGTCGCCCACGGCCCCCCCGGCAACCGCGGCGGAGAGCCATCCCGTCGACAGCCACGCCGCCGCGCTCGCGCTCCTCGACCGGCTGCGCAAAGCCGCGCCGCCGCGCCCGAAGCTCCCGGACCCGGCCATGACCTCCGCGATGCCCCGGCCCGGCGCGTCCGCCCCCAAGGAGCACCGGCTCGATCTCCTGGTGGAAGGCGCGGTCCGCTCGGCGGCCGTCCCCCCCGAGAGCACGCTCGCGGAGGCCGCCGCGCGCATCGCGACGGACGCGGGCCTCCCCACGGATCTGACCGGCGCGCTCGAGGGCTGGTGGCGCCTCGAGCAGGACGGCAGGCGCTGGCCGGGCACGGAGGGCGTGGGCGTCCTCGACCCGCAGCGCCCGGTGAACCTCGCCTTCGTGGCGAACCAGGTCCGCACCATGACGATCGAGGTCCGCGGCCTGGCGGACCCGATCCGCTTCCGCGCTCCCGTCGGGACCGCAGTGCCGGTACGCTCACTCCTCGAGCACCTCCGTCGCTTCCTCGCCCTCCCACCGGCCGACTGGATCCTCCAGGTCGACGGTAAGGCGCTCGCTCCGCTCCAGATCCTGGACGAGATCGACGCCGGCGATCGAACGACGTTGGTGGTGAGCCGGTGAGCCAACCCCAAGCCGTGGCCCAGGAGCGCTGGGACGTGGTCGTGAAGCTGCTCAACGGGCCCCAGGCGGCGCTCGGCGAGCAGGTGTACCGCGGGCCCGTGGTCCGGATCGGCGCGAACCCGGGTCCGGGCGGCGTCCAGCTCAACAACTATCGCGGCCTCGATGCCCGGCAGTGCGTCATCACGGCGTATACCGGCGGCACGGCGTCGGTCGCGCCGGTCGGCAGCAACCAGGTCCGCCTGGCGCCGCACCCGAACGTGAACTGGAAGGAGATCGACCCGATCCGCGGGCCCGAGTACCTCAGCGAGAACTGCGCCATGCACCTCGGGCCGATCGGCCGCGGCGCGACGGTGCAGTTCGTCGAGTGCAGGCGGTTCGGAACCTGGCAGCGCGGGCGGCTCGCGTCGGAGATCGGAGATCTGCCGCCCGGGAGCGTGATCCAGCAGCGCAACGCGGGCCCCGGCCAGCGTCCCATGGCGATGGGCGGAGCCGGCGCCGTCCCCGCGGCGTACGATGCCCGCCGGGTCGGCAGGATCTCCGCCTCGAGCGCGCCGTGGTGGTTCCTCGGGTGCCTGACGAGCGGCGTCATCGCTACCTCCGTCTCCATGATCCTCGTCCTCTTCGTGTTCCTCTTCCAGCGCGACGTCGCGGAGCTCGGCCCGATCGAAGACGGCCAGGAGTTCTACCAGCAGGTGAGCAGCGACCAGGTCGCGAAGGTGCGGCCCGACCTGCTGGAAGGGCTGCAGACGCCGTTCTACGACTTCGTCATGGGCCCGAACATCGTCGCGAACAACGGGTACACCGGCGGACTCGAGTCCCCGAAGAACTGGGATCAGGACCTCCTGAAGTACACGACGGCGTCCGTGCAGCAGCACCTGCAGTCGAAGAGCTTCTTCGCGCGCCTCGACAGCGTGCGGGTCGAGTACGCGCGCGTGGTCACGGAGATGCGCAAGGCCGAAATGCCGGAGGTCCTCGCTGCGATCCCGTACCAGGAGAGCCGTTACCAGCGCGATCTGCAGTCGCCGGTGTGCGCGCGCGGCTACTGGCAGTTCATGCCGGAGGTCGCGTACCGCGCGTCGGTAGACGGAAAGATCCCGTTCACCGTCAAGGACTGCCGGTTCCGCGGCCGCCCGAACTTCCTGTGGAGCCCGCGCGAGAAGACGCCGCCGGGGAACGTCTACGAGAACGGCGAGTACATGGAAGCGCGCCAGTGCCTGATCGAGAGCTGCAACATCGACGATCGGAGCGACATCGAGCGGAGCACGGCGGCCGCGATCTTCACGCTCGGAGAGGCGTTCCGTGACCAGACCATCCAGCGGTCGGGCGCGGCCGTGCAGATCACGATTGCGAGCCACAACGCCGGCTATGACGACAAGCGCTTCGGCCACCCGAAGAACAGCAACCTGCTGCCCGCGCTCCGCAAGTTCATGAAGACCGCCGGCGACACCAACGCGCACCGCATCATCGGCGCGAACATCAAGTGCCCCGACCGCTCGACGGAGGGGTACTGTGGCGCGCTACTGCCGGCCGAGACGCAGCATTACACCTACCCGATCATCGCCCAGCACCTGCTGGCCGTC
>CAMCWU010000055.1 GCA_945882675.1 Klebsiella pneumoniae
AGCGCCAGCAGGCGACGCTCGCGTGGCTCGCCCCGATGGTGGATTGAATGGCGCAGGAGGTCGAAGAGCTCTTCGGGCAGGGCCCGGGCGCGCCGAAGCCCAGGGTGAGGCGGGTGTATGCGCTCCTGGCGCTCGGGCTCCTGATCGCGTTCGCGGGCCTGATCTGCAGCTCGGTGCCGGGCGGGGTGGTGATCCTGGTGGCATGGCTCCTCGTCGAGCGCGAGGGCGACCGCGTCGAGAGCGGGTATCTGCCGCGGGAAGCCGGGCCGGTGGTCGCGAAGGCGCGGCGGTGGGCGGGCGCGGGGATGATCTCGGCGCTCGTGATGTTCCTGGTCCAGGGCGTGCTGATGTGCACGACGAACCTCTACACCCCAATGTACGACGCGACGGCGGGGGTGATCATTGCGGTGCTCAGGCCGGAGGCGCTGGTGGAGGCCACCCAGCAGCCCGCGCCGGGCGCGCCGCAGCCGGGTCCGGGCGTGGCGCCTGCTCCCGCTCCGGCGCCTGCTCCCGCTCCGGTGCCGGTCCCCTGACGTCGGCTGATCTGGGGGGTTCTACGCCGGCCAGCCCTCGAGGGCTCCGGTCCGTGCGCTCGCGGCGGGCCCGCGGCATGTCGAATCCGTCGGGGGCGATAACCCCCTCCCAACGCCCACGATGCAGCATGGCGACGTCGCCACGGCCGAAAGCCAGCGTCCCCAGCCGACGATCCCCGATGACGGATTCGCCGCAGGTCGGGGCGGGGCACCCCCTCGTTCCCGGCCGATCTCCGTGTCCTTCGTCCCTCCCGATGCCGCGCGTCTCGGCGCAAACGCACGAAGCTCCCTCGATGTCGCGTGTCCCGGCAAGGCGCAAGTCCACCCCCGCAGGGCCGATCCGGCGAGGCTCAGCCCCCCCACCCCGGCCCTCCCCCGCAAGGGGGGAGGGGGAAAGAGCAGGGGCGACCTGCCAAGACCCACCCGGAGATCCAGGGCACCCCCTCGTTCCCGGCCGATCCGGCGAGTCCCACCCAGAACCCGAACGCCCGTCTCCGTCGCAGGTCGAAGCAGGGGCACCCCCTCGTTCCCGGCCGATCTCCGTGTCCTCCGTCCCGCCCGACACTGCGAGTCTCAGCGCAAACGCCCGAAGCTCCCTCGACGTCGCAGGTCCCGGCAAGGCGAAAGTCCACCCCCGCAGGGCCGATCCGGCGAGGGTCGGCCCCCAACCCGGCCCTCCCCGCGAGGGGGGACGGGGAAAGACCTGGTGCGACCTGCCAGCGTCTGTGCGCGCGGACCGGCGCCCGGCCACCGTGGACCGGGTGCAGCAACCCAGAGCCCGAGACGCCCTCAGCCCCCGCTCCGCCTGTACAGCCCCTCCGGGATGCTCCGCACCGGCGTCACGCCCGGCGGCGCCTGCGTCCAGTCGTGCAGCTTCAGGCTCCGCGCCTGCCGATCCGCGGCCGGGTCGAACGGGATGGCGCTCGTGGCGAAGCCCCCATTCGCCAGGCGCTCCTCCACCGCGACGAGGAGATCCCAGGTGTCCTGCTCCCACGCCGCGACCTGTTCGCGGCTCGTGAACTGGAGGAAGTGGTGCGGCGAGCTCGTCCAGTAGGCGTACAAGGCAGTCCCGAGGTCGCATTTCGGCGAGCGCACGACGTCCAGGAACACCCGGTCCGCCGCGGGCCCCGTCCACGTGCGCACGAACCGGTGGAGCTGGCCCGCCGTGGCGCCCTGGAACGGCTTCGGGATGGACGGGCTGAACCACAGGTCGCTCTGGGGCGGCGTGCAGCCGACCGGGATCCCGCGGTCGATCTCGACGGCGAACAGGTCCCGGTGGCGCTCGAGATCGACGAATTGCAGCGGGTTCTTCCGCAGATCGAGCCAGCCGATCCCGGGGGCACCCGACAGGTCGAGCGACGTCAGGCGGTTCGAGCGGGCGTCCAGCGCGACGAGCGACCCGAGCCCGCCGAGATCGAGCGCGGCGAGCTCGTTCTCGTGGACGCGCAGGATCTCGAGCGCGGGGCAGGCGCCGATGTCGAGCGTCACGAGCCGGTTGTCGCCGCAGCTCACGTCCCGCAGCGCAGGGCCGCCAACGTGGAGCTCCTGGAGCTGGTTCCGATCGACGTCCACCGTCTCGAGGTGCGGGCACCCGCGGAGATCGAGCGTGGCGAGGTAGTTCCGGCGCGCACACAGCCGGCGCAGGCCCGGCATCAGGTCGACCGGGAGCGCGGCGAGGCTGTTGTCCGAGCACGTCAGCGTCGCGAGGCTCGGGAGCGACGTGGACAGGCCCAGGTGCTGCAGCTCGTTGTACGAGCCGTCGAGCGACTCGAGCTCCGGGCAGTCGCCGATCTCGATGCGGACGAGCGCGTTCCGCGCCGCAGTGAGCTCGCGGAGGACCGGCTGGTTCCCGACCTCCAACCCCATGAGCTGGTTCCGCCCGCAGCGCAGCACCGTGAGGCGCGAGAGCTCCGGGAGCATCAGCACCGCGAGCTGGTTGCCCGAGCAGTCGACGTGCCGGACGTCGGGACACCGCCGGAGATCCAGGATCATCAGCCGGTTTCCGGGGATGACCAGCCACTCGAGGTGGCGCAGCGGCCCGACGTCCAGCTCGACCAGCCGGTTGTCCGCGCACTCGAGCACCCGCAGTTCGCCGAGGGCGTCCGTGTTCAGGCGATCGAGGCCGAGCCCGCTGCAGTCGAGCTCGCGACACGCATCCAGCAGGCGCGTGGGGAGCTTGAGCTCGGCGTCCTCTCCGATCGCCCAGCGGATCTCGCGGCCGAGCACGCGCAGGTCGAGGGCCGCGAGCCGTCCGTCCTCGATCCGCGTGGTGACGGGCCCGTCGCCCGTCTCGTCGAGCAGGCGACACAGCGCCACATCTGGCGTGATCCCCAGGTTCTGGGCGATCCACGCCAGGAGCTCCCGGTCGGAGTCGTGCAGCGTCGTCGGGTCCATCAACCGGCCGTCCTCTGCCCCAGAGCCTACACCAGGGTCGGCCGCCGCGTCAGGGCTCGCCCGCCGGCTCGTCCACGCGGGCGGCGATCACGCCGGCCCGTACGCGGATCGCGAGCCGATCTCCCGGGTTCACGGCGGCCGGGTCCTCGACCACCCCGTGCGGACCGCTCACGATGGCGTAGCCGCGCGCCAGCACCGCGAGGGGGGAGAGGGCGCGCAGGCGACCCTCCGCCGCCTCCACCGACCGGGTCCGGGACGCGACGCCCACGCACGACGGCCGCAGGCGGGACCGGGTGCGCTCGTACCGGAGGCGGTCCCCGGCGAGGGTCCGCGCGATGGCGCTCGTCGCGCGGGCCACGAGGTCCTCCCGGCGCTTCCGCGCGAGGACGAGGCGCTCGTGCGGGTCCCGCAGGCGCTCGCGCAGGCGCACGAGTTCGCGCCGCTTGCGGACCAGCACGCGCTCGCCGGCGCGCTCCAGAGCCGCGAGCCGCTCGTCCACCCGCTGCGTCAGCGCGCGACCGTCGGGAAGCACCAGGATCGCCGCCGCGGACGGCGTGGGCGCCATGGCGTCCGCCGCGAGGTCGGTGAGCGAGTCGTCGATCTCGTGGCCGACGGCCGACACGATCGGGATCGGGCACGTCGCGACCCAGCGCGCGAGCAGCTCGTCGTTGAACGCCATCAAGTCGGACTTGGAGCCGCCGCCGCGCGTCACGACGATGACGTCGGCGCGCCCGTCCTCGCACAGGAGCTCGAGCGCGCGGATCACCGACGACGGCGCCTCCGGCCCTTGCACCTGGCACGCCGCGACGAGGATCTTCGCCGCAGGCCACCGCTCGCGCGAGACGCGGAGGAAGTCCTGCAGCGCCGCGCCCGAAGCGCTCGTCGCCAGGCCCACGACGGCCGGGAACCGGGGGAGGGGGCGCTTCCTGCGCGGGTCGAGCAGGCCGTCCCGCTCCATGCGATCGCGGCGCGCGGCGAGCTCGCGGGCGAGCGCGCCCTCGCCGGCGGGCCGGATCACGTTCGCGTAGAGCTGGTACCGGCCCTGTCCGGCGTACAACCCGAACCTTCCGCGCGCGATGACCCGCTCGCCGACACCCGGCTTATACGTGCTCGCCTTCCAGTCGTTCTTCCACACCACGACCGGGAGCTGGGCGTCCTTCTCACGCAGCACGAGGTAGGCGTGGCCCGACGCGGGGCTCTGGATCTGTTGGACCTCGCCTTCCACCGCGACCATCGGCCAGTGGCGCAGCAGGACCCGGTCGACCTCGAGCAGCAGGGTCTCGACGGTGTATTTCCGATCGGTCACCGGGCCTCCAGGAGCGTCTGCAGCGCGGCCTTCTCGGCGGTCAACAGGTCGCGGGCGGCGTCCACGATGGCCGGCTGCTCCATGGCGATGTCGTGCTCCTCCCCCGGGTCCGGGCCGAGGTTGTAGAGCTGGGACGTGCCGCCGCTCTCGATGTACTTCACGCCGTTGTTCCGCACGCCGAGCTGCCAGCCACCGTCCGCCGCGCGCGCGATCAGCGGGCAGCTCATCGTCGCCTTGCGGACCCCGCTCCCGTAGCCGAGGAGCGCCACCCCCTCGCTCTCGAGGAGGGGCTCGAACGCCAGCAGCTCGAGGATCGTGGCGGCGAGATCCATCAGCCGGACCTGCGCAGAGGGCCGGCTCACCTTCGGCTCGTAGCCGGGAACCTGCACGATCAGCGGCACCCGTACCACCGGATCGTACAGGCCGACATTGCCGCGCAGCCCGTGCTCCCCGGTCATCGTGCCGTAGGTCCCGGCGACGACGAGCGGGGCGTTCTTCCGGTCGGATCGGTCGAGGGCCTCCCGGATCTGGCGCACGCTGGCGTCCGCCTGGAGCACGGCGTCCCGGTAGTCGGCGCCGCTCTCGGCCGCGATCGCGGGATCCGACAGGTGGATCCAGGCGAACATGGGCCGGTCGTCGAGCTCGCCGAGCCAGCGCGTGAACGCGAGCGTGGTGTCCCGCGCGGACCGCGCGCCGCGCGGGTCGTGAAGCCCGGCGAAGAGCCGGATCCGCACCCAGGGCGGCACGAACCGGTCGTCGTACCGCTGGAAGCCTTGCGCCTGGCCGCTCTCCCAGGACACCGTGCCCCGTGAGACGAACGCGGCGGTCGTCCAGCCCTGCTCCGCCAGGACCTCCGGGAGCGTCTTCACCGCGCGAATCAGCGGCGCCGAATCATCGATCCGGCGGTTCCGGAGGGGGTGGAGGCCCGAGAGGATCGCGGCGTTGGCCGGACCGCTCGCGGGGCTCGGGGTCACCGCGTCCGTGAAGATCATCCCCATCCGCCCGATCTCGTCGAGCGCGGGCGTGGGATCTCCGCCCAGGACGCCGACGGCATCGCGCCGCAGGCCGTCCACCGTGACGAGCACCAGGCTGCGGCCCTTCAGCGCGGTCCCGCGCGGGTCCCGCGTGGCGAAGCCGGCCGCCGAGCCGCCCACCAGCGCGAGCGCCAGCGCGCCCGCGAGCGCCAGCCACCCGAGCCCGACGGGCCGCCCGACTTCCAGCCGGCGCACCCAGTAGCGCGCGTTGTACCAGATGATCCCCGCGAGGCCGATCGGCAGCGCCGCGATGATCAGCCCGGCGACCGAGCGCGACTCGCTCCACAGCACCCACGTGACCTGCCAGACGTAGAACCCGGTCAGCAGCGCCCCCAGCGCGGCCACGAGCCACGCCACCGCCTCTGGTGCCGGCCGGGCACGCAGCAGCCGCAGGAGCGGCCAGCCCAGCACCACGCCGCCCAGCGCGCCGAGCGCCCCCATCCCCGCGATGGCGGCGGCGCCGGCGACCAGCGCTTCGATCCCCACCATGGGGGTGGCCAGGCGAAAGGGCAGGGAGAGCGTCTCGAACCCGCCGGCGATCAGCCCCAGGCCCAGGCCGCCCGCGATCCCGGCCTTCAGCCGGTCCACCTCGATGGTCGTCTCGTCCATCCCCCCGACGTATCCGCCCGGCGTTAGGATGCACCGCCGGAGCGCCCATGCACATCCTGTTGTTGTCCGCATCGATCGCGATCGCCGCGAAGAAGCCTCTTCCGGAGCCGGATCTGCACGATATGGCCGGGACGCTCCTCGGCCGCGCGCTCGCGTCGGACACCACGTGGACCCGGCTCACGGAGCTGTGCGACGACATCGGGCCGCGCCTGGCCGGGAGCGACGGGCTGAACCGCGCGATCGCGTGGGGCGCGGCTGCGATGGCCGAGGACGGCCTGGCCGCGCGGCTCGAGCCGGTGACCGTGCCCGTGTGGATCCGCGGCGCGGAGCGGGCGAGCCTGCTGGGGCCCGTGCCGCGGGAGCTGCCGATCCTCGGCCTCGGGGGGAGCGTGGGTACGCAGCCGGGCGGGATCGACGCCGACGTGGTGGTGGTCCACTCGTTCGACGAGCTCGCCGCCCTCGGAAAAGCGGGGATCGAGGGTCGGATCGTCCTGTACGACGTGCCGTTCACCACCTACGGCGAGACGGTAGGGTATCGCTGGGGCGGGGCGTCGGCGGCCGCGAAGCACGGGGCCGTGGCGGTCCTCGTCCGCTCGGTGACGCCCGAGTCGCTCGCCACGCCGCACACCGGCGCCATGGGCTACGATCCCGCCGCGCCGAAGATCCCGGCCGCGGCCGTGACCACGGAGGACTCGGCCGCGATCGCCCGCATGGCCGGGAAGGGGACCGTCCGCGTCCACCTGGAGATGAGCGCGAAGGCGGCGCCGGACGCCCCGTCCGCGAACGTGGTCGGCGAGATCCGCGGCCGCGAGAAGCCGGACGAGATCGTGGTCCTCGGCTGCCATCTCGGCAGCTGGGACGTCGGCCAGGGCGCCCAGGACGACGGCGCGGGGTGTGTGATGGTGATGGAGGCGGGCCGCCTCATCGCGTCGCTCCCGGTCCCGCCGCGGCGCACGGTCCGCGTGGTGCTGTACACGAACGAGGAGAGCGGCCTCGCCGGCGGGAAAGCGTACGCTGCCGCCCACGCGATGGAGAGGCACGTGGCCGCGCTGGAGGCCGACACGGGCGCCGGGCGGCCCCTCGGCTTCCGGATCCAGGGCGGCGCGGACGACGAGAAGCCGGCGGATCTCGATGCGTTTGCCGAGCTCGCGGGCCTGCTCGGACCGCTGCGCGCGGACACCCTCGAGAACGGCGGGGCGGGCGCGGACATCGGGCCGCTCGTGGCGACTCAGGGCATCGGCCTGGGGCTGATCAACGATATGGAGCCGTACTGGCGGATCCACCATACCGCGGCGGACACCCTCGACAAGATCGATCCGCTCGTCCTGCGCGAGAACGCGGCGACCGTCACGCTGGCGGCCTGGTGGCTCGCAGAGACGCCGGTCGTGCCGGCCCGGACGCCGTGAGGGCCGTCACGATCGAGGACGGACGCCCCGTCTGGCGTGAGCGCCCCACGCCCGTGCCCGGCCCGGGCGAGATCCGGATCAGGGTCGTGTACTCCGCGTTGAACCGGGCGGATCTCGCGCAGATCGGCGGACTGTACCCGCCGCCACCCGGCGTCACGGATGTCCCGGGCCTCGAGTGCGCGGGGTTCGTGGACGCGATCGGTCCCGGTGAGTGCAGGTTCCACCTGGCAGATCCGGTCTGCGCGCTGCTCGCGGGCGGCGGCTGGGCCGAGTTTGTCGTGTGCCCGGCGGGTCAGGCGCTCCCGCTGCCGCGCGGCGTCGGGCTGGACGGAGCTGCCGCGCTGCCGGAGGCCCACGCCACCTGCTGGTCGAACCTCGTGGTCGAAGGCGGGATGCGCGCCGGGACCCGGGTGCTCGTGCACGCGGGAGGCTCGGGCGTCGGGACCGCCGCGCTCCAGCTCGCCCGCGCGCTCGGCGCCGAGCCCGTGGCGACTGCGTCCGCTGGCAAGCTCGCCGCCTGCCGCGAGCTCGGGGCCGTGGAAGCGTACGACCGTCGCGGGGATTGGGCGTTGGAATTGCGTACCCGCTTTCCTACCGGCGTCGACCTGATCCTCGATCCGGTGGGGGGCGGCTACCTCGAGCACGACCAGGCAGTGCTCGGAATGGACGGGCGGCTCGTGATCATCGGGCTGATGGGCGGGGCGGCGGCCCGGCTCGACCTCGGCCGGCTCCTGGTGAAGCGCCAGCGGATTGTGGGGAGCACGCTCCGTAATCGCACCGTCGAGTACAAGAGCGCCTTGATGGCCGATCTCGAGCGGGTGGTGTGGCCGCTGCTGGCCACCGGGGCCATCCGTCCCGTCGTCGCCGGTATCCACCCTATATCGGCGATCGAGCTGGCTTGTGCACGCCTCGCTTCCGACGCCGTGCTGGGGAAGATTCTTCTGTGCGCAGATGGGACTTGACGATCGGGTTCGGGTGTCGAACTTATGCCACGTCCGGCCTGGCCGGCAGGAAACGTCCACAGGAGGAGAATCCACCATGCGCGCACTCTTTACGGTTCTGGCCCTCGTCGCCAGCCCCCTCGCTCTCGCCGAAGACACCGCGGCCCCGGCCGCCAGCACCGATCCGGCGGGCCCGACGGACGTCGGCACCGTGGCCGCACCCCCCGCCGCGGACAAGCCCATGGGCAAGCCGACGGAGGCGGACTTGGACGCCGCCGAGGACGAGCTCGACTGGCACGCGGACCAGGCCAAGCAGATCTCCAAGCTCGTCGGCAAGTGGAACAAGTACGTGGACGGCGACAAGATGGACAAGGCGGCGGAGATCGACGCCGAGCTCAAGCCGCTCCTCCGCGACCAGATGGGCTACCTGCGCGACATGGGCGTCACGGGCGTCGGTGACGACCTGCCGCCGGCCCCGAGCGGCCCCATGATGGTGGGGGACGACGACGTGACCAAGATGGAGACCCTTCGCGATCACATCCTCGAGCTCCGCACGCAGGCGATCGAGTACGCGAAGCCGGACGGCGCCAAGGTCCAGGCCCGCAAGGCCGCCTACAACGCCCTCGATCAGGCCGTGCAGGCCCGGGTCGAGCGCAAGGAAGCGCAGTACGAGAAGATGAAGGACGCCGTCAAGGGCTAGTCCTTCCGCGGACTTCGGCAGGTGGGGAGCCGCTCATGAGGGCGGAGCCCAGGGCTCCTCCCATACGGTCCGGATGGCGCCGCGCGCCTCCAGATCGGCCAGGACCCCCGCGAAGTCCGCGTTCCCGCCGAGCGTCGCGGTGTCGCCGGTGCACACGAGCAGCCGCTTCGCGCGCGTGAGCGCCACGACCAGCCGCCGCCGGTCCGCCACGAACCCGAGCTCGCCGTCCGCGTTCGACCGCACGAAGCTCACGACCATCGCCAGCTTCTCGCGGCCCTGGAACGCGTTGACCGTCGCGACCTCCACGCCCGCGAGCTCCGGCGCCTCCAGGATCCGCTGGCGCTGCGCCGAGTACGGGGTGATCACGCCGATGTCGTCCGCGGGCACGCCGGCTTCCCGCAGCAGGCGCACCGCGGTCCGGACCACCCCGATCTCGACGGGCTCGTACAGCGATCCGGTCAGCGGATCGCGCACCTCCGCGGCGTCGGATCCGGCGGTGTCCACCCACAGGACGTCCACCGATGTGAGCTCCGCCACCGCCACGCCCGGTCGCTCCGATAGCAGCCCGCCCACATGGCCCGGACGGTACGCCGGACCGTACACCGGCTGCACGAGCTGTTGGATCCCCAGGTTCATCCGGTACTGGATCTCGAGCATCGGCGCGTGGCCGGATCCCACGAGCCGCTCGAGCAGCGAGCGCCCGAGCGGGTTCCCCGGCTGGAGCACGACCGGCCCGAGCTGGTGCGGGTCGCCGACCAGGATCAACCGCTTGATCCATGGCACGACCGACCAGATCGCGGGCTCGATCGCCTGCGTAGCCTCGTCGACTACGGCGGTGCCGGGCTCGGGCAGGCGCGGGGCCTCGCGGGCGGCGGTCGCGAGCGTCGCGGCGATCACCTGCGCCTCCCCGAGGGCATGGGCGCGCGCCCGGTCCGACAGCGCGTCCCGCTCGGAGAAGAGCTTCTTCCGGTCCTGCCAGCCCTTCGCCTTGCGGATCTCCTTGTCGATCCGGCGGAGCGCGTCCGCCAGGGGCCCGCGATCGAGGACGGCGTCGAGCGTATACGGCTGCGCCCCGGCGCCCACGCGCGCCGGGTGCCCGAGGCGGATCACCCGCAGGCCCATCTCTCCCGCCCGGATCGCGAGGAGATCGGCCGCCGCGTTGCTGTCCGCCAGCGCCCACGGCCGCTCGCCGGCGTCCACCATCGCGCGCAGGAGCTCGCCGATGAGGCGGGTCTTCCCGGTCCCCGGCGGCCCGTGGACGACCGCGAGCTCCTTCGCCGCCAGGGCGCGCCGCCCGGCGTCCCGCTGCGACGGATCCAGGCGCGAGAACCCCGGCGGGTCCGGGATTGGCGCCGGCTCGGCGAGATCGCCGCCGAGCAGGGCGTCACCTACGGGGCCCGGGGCGAGCGCCGCGCGCTTCAGCCCCGCGCGGTACCGCTGGAATGTGGTCGGATCGAAGCGCTGGATCACGGTGACGGCCGGGCGCCGCTCCCAGCCCTCGGGCGGGTCGTCGTCGACCAGGACCTCGGCCAGGCGGCCCTCCGCCCACAGCACGGTCCCCGCGAAGCCCTTCCCCGTCGCACGATCGGGGTCGAGCCACACCGGATCGCCCGCGCCGATCCCGTCGTGCAGCGGCACCTTGGCCTGGAGCCGAACCAGGGTCCGACGCCCCGGATCGGCCGACACCACCTTCATGGGCGGCCAGCCGAAGCCGAGCGCCGGCCAGTCCGCGGGCGGGCGCCGCGCGAGGTCGCTCCACCGGCGCTCCTGCCAGCCCTGCTCCTCTGCCAGCATCCCCTCGAGCTCGTCCAGCCAGGGCAACCGTCTCCCCCCGGACAACGTGGCCCGGCGGCCTCGCTCGCGCTAGGGTTCGGGGCGTCCCGGAGCCATGTGATGCACCTCGTCCTGTCCCTGGCCCTGCTCGGGTCGAGCGTCCCCGCGCTCGCCGGAGATCCCGCCGTCGAGCTCGCGATGAAGCCGACGGTCAAGGTGCTGCCAAACGGCCTCACCGTGATCCTGGAAGAGAGCCACCGCACCGACAAGGTCGCGTTGCACCTCACCTATGGCGTCGGTAGCCGCGACGAGCGGCCGGGCGAGTACGGCTGCGCCCACCTCTTCGAGCACCTGATGTTCGAAGGCAGCGAGCACGTTCCGACCAACAAGTTCGACGAGTGGCTCACCGGCGCGGGTGGCGACAACAACGCCTACACGTCGGAGGATGTGACCGCCTACCACATGGCGTTCCCGAACGGCGCGACGGATCTCGCGCTGTTCCTCGAGTCCGACCGCATGGGCTACCTGCTGTCGGGGGTCAACCTCGAGAACGTCGCGAACCAGCGCAAGATCGTGCTGCAGGAGCGGGCGGAGGGCTACGCGGAGCCGAACGGCCGGGACTGGGACGCGCTCTCGCGGCTCCTCTGGCCGGCGGACCACCCGTACCACCACCCGGTCATCGGCACGGTGGCGGACGTCGCTGGCTTCACGGTGGACGGCACGCAGGACTTCTGGAAGCGCCACTATCGGCCGCAGAACGCGGTCCTGGCGGTGGTCGGCGACTTCGAGACGGCAGCGGCCATGGCGCAGATCGAGGCCTGGTTCACCGACGTGCCGGACCCGGGCAAGCCGGAGCCGCGCGTCGAGAAGGCCCGGACCGACGCGTGGCCCGGCGCGAACGGCTACCTCGAGGACGACGTCGAGGAGCGGTCGGTCTACGTCGCCTGGCCCACGGTCCCGGCCGGCCACCCCGATGAGCCCGCCCTGGAGCTGCTCTCGTACATCCTATCGAATGGCCGCGGCACGCGCCTCGACGACCGGCTGTACTACGACAGCAAGCTCGCCACGTCGGTCTTCGCGTACTCGAGCCCCGGCGACATCGAGGGGTTCTTCCTGGTCGCCGCGTCCTCCCCGAAGACGAAGATCGAGAAGCTCGCCGACGTGATGAACCAGGAGATCCACTATATCCCGCAGGGCCTGCCGACGACGGAGGAGCTCGATCGCGCGAAGGAGGCCGTGCGGTCCGGCTGGCTCGACGCGCTCGAGAATCTCGAGGGCCGGGCGGAGCTCCTGGTGGACTGCCAGCGCACGGTCGGCCGCCCCGACTGCCTGGTGGACGAGTGGAAGCGGTTCGCCGCGGTCCAGCCCGCGGACATCTCGCGGGTGGTCAAGACGTACTTCGTGCCCGAGCGCCAGGTCACCCTCTCGGTCGTGCCGAGGGGCGATCTCGGGATGGTCGAGGGCTCCAAGCCGGTGGAGTTGCCGTGATCGCCGCACTGTTCTTGTCGATCGTCTGCTTCGCCGCAGATCCCCCGGCCGCTGGGGCCGACGCCGCCCCGGCGCTGCCCGCCGCGGAAGCCACGACTGCCGTCACCGCGGACGAGCCGGCCATCCCTGCCGGCCCCGACCGCAGCCGCCCGCCCACGGTCGCCGAGCCCGTCCTGCGCTCGCTCCCGGAGCCGGAGGAGCACACGATCGGGGCCGTGAAGGTCCACTTCGTGCCGGTGGACGGCATCCGGAAGGTAGCGATCCTGGTCCGCCTGCAGCGCGGGTCCATCGACCTCGCGGGCCAGCCGACCGAGTGGACCGGCGCCATGAACACGCTGTGGGGCGAGGAGACGGCCGAGCACACGGCCGCCGAGCTTTCGATCCTGCAGGACCTCAACGGCGTCGAGCTCGGGACGGGCCTCGGCCCGCACGACGGGTTCGTCCGGGTCGTCGCACCCAAGGACAAGCTCGACGTCGCGATCGGCGTCGGTCGGGAGGTCCTGACCGTCCCCGAGTTCACCGGCAAGGATACGAAGCGCTGGATCCGGGACCGGGAGGTGTTCCTCGCCATCAACGGCCCTGCCAGCCAGGGCGCCGTGGCGGACGCGGCTCTCGCGTTCTCGTGGTACCCCGCGGATCATCCGTATGGCGCGCGCCCGGACCTGTACGAAGCCCAGGAGATGAAGCGCAAGACGCTCGAGCAGGGCTATACCGGCTGGCTCGCTTCCGCGCCCCTCGAGATCACTGCGGTCGGGGACCTCACCTGGGCCGAGCTCGAGCCCCACCTCACGCGCCTGGTCGCCGGGCTCGGCACGGACGGAAACCGCTGGCCGGACCTGCCGTTCGCGCCGCCTGCGAAGAACCGGGTGATCGCCGTGCACATGCCCGGCCAGGAGCAGGTGGCGGTCCGCCTGCGCACGCCCGCTCCGCTGCGCGACGACCCCGACCGCATGGCCGCCTGGGCGCTGAACTGGGGCTTCGGCGGGAACTTCCTCTCGCGCCTGAACAGCAACCTGCGCGAGGAGAAGGGCTACACCTACGGCGCCCGCTCCGGCTACCAGGTCCTGCCGACCCGCGCGAGCTTCTCGGTCAGCGTGGACGTGCCGAAAGGCGTGCTCGCATCCACCATCATGGAGATCGAGCACGAGATGCAGGCGCTCGTCGACCAGGGTCTCACGGACGTCGAGCTCGACGCCGCGTGGCGCTCGGCCGCCAGCTCGTGGAACGACACGTTCGCGGACGCGTACTCGTCGATCGGCACCTACGACGGGCACACCTACCAGGGTGAGTCGCTCACGGCCGCGCGGGCCCGCTACCAGCAGCTCGCGGAGCTCACGCCCCAGGATACCCGCCGGGTCGCCGCGCGCTGGTTCGGCGCCGAGACGCCGCGCGTGTGGGTCCTCGTCGGCGACAAGGCCGCGATCGAGGAGCAGGTAGCTGGACTCGGCTGGACCCTCGAATGGGTCGAGCCGGCGTCCGCATTCGTCGGCGCCTTCTGATAGAATCCGGCAGTGGCGGCCGCGCAGTCGGCCTCTGGAGTCCCCCATGGCGAGTAGTTTCGACGACGACAAGAACCCGAGCACCGGCGGTGGCGGTGGCGGCGTCGGTTTGCTCGCCATGCTGATCCCGTTCGCGACGGCGCTCGGCGCGCTCGGCGTGGGCCTCGTGGTGGGCGGCGGGCTCGGGTACGCCCTCAAGCCGAGCAACGACGTCCGGGTAGAGGTCCCCCGCGACCTGACGGCAGACGAGCTGCTCGCGGCCTGTGCCCCGCAGATCGAGGAGAAGGCGGAGGAGCTCGCGACCGCGAACACCAAGGTCAGCCGCCTCGAGAACGACGTCCGCGCGAAGGAGGCCCGGGTCGCCGAGCTCGAAGGCGACATCGCGAAGCGCAACGAGCGCGGCGCCATCGTGAGCAACGAGCTGAAGGCCGCGCGCGCCGAGCTCGATTCCCTCCGCACGCAGCTCGCGACCGCGTTGCAGGAGAAGGCGGTCCTGGAAGAGGAGCTCAAGATCACCGTCGCGAAGCTCGAAGAAACGGAGGTCAAGCTCGTCGAGCAGACCGCCGCGACCGAGCGGGCGAAGGAGGACGCGCTCGTCAACAAGTTCGAGCGGTTCAAGAACGCGTCGCAGCTCGAGATCTGCGAGAAGGGCGGCCGCAAGAAGATGGGCAAGTGCCGCGAAGCCGTGCTGGCGTACCTCGGCACGGACGCCATCCGCGACAAGTTCGCCCACTGCGTCCGCTCGGGCTCGGCCATGCCGAGCGTCCTGGAAATGACCGAGAAGAACGGCGCGCTGCCGGATTACAGCCAGTGGATCAACCAGGACGACAAGATCGTCAAAGACTGGTACCTGCTGTCGTGCGACCCGACGCTCCCGGAGCGCGAGGGGTTCCTGAACGAGGAGCCGCTTCCTCCTACGGGCCAGTAGCCGGGCGCCGGCGGAGAGCCGGGCGGGCTCGGCCTCCTACGTCCACGGCGCTTCGGCGTCATCCGTGAGCGGGTTCTCCAGCACGTCGATCGCCTCGAGGACCCACGGATCGCCCTTCTCCGCCAGCCGCCTGAGCAGGAGCTCCGCCGCGTCCCGGATCGCCACGCACTCGGCCCAGACTGCGGCCGCCAGGAACCGGGCCTCGTTCGCCTGGATCTCGTCGCCTTCCAGCCAGGTGCGGCACCGCCCGCAGGTCATCAGCGCGCGGTCCATCTGCGGCTCGTCGGGGAACGGCGGGATCTCCCACGCCCGGACCTCCGACTTGCTCTCGCACAGCTCGCAGCGGCCGCGCGAGCGCCGCGTCAGATCCTTGCCCAGGACCCCGACCGCCGCCCGCTGTTTCACGCGCTTCGCCATGCCGCGTTGGCTTACCGCGGCGCCGACGCCCGTGCTACCGCTCCGGGGGCGGGATCACCGGCGAGTCCTGCGGGTCGCCGGGCGCCGGTACGAGCTCGACCTCGCCGACCAGCACGGTCGGGGCCGAGATCCGCGTGGGCAGCCCCTCCGTCGGGGAGAGGTACCACCAGTCGTCGCCGTAGATTGGCGCCAGGTACACGTCGTCGCGCTGCGGTCCCGCCATCGCGAGGTCGCGCAGCAGCCACCGCTCGACGCCCGCGAACTGCGCGCCCCGGAGCAGCTCGTCCGGCCGACCATCGGCGTACACCCGCACCATCGCGACGGGCGGCGGGAGCGCGATGCCGTCCTCGCCGAAGGGGTCGATCGCACCGGCCGCCGACGCCACCGACGGCTCCTGCAGCCGCCGCACGACGAGGATCCACTCCCGCCCGTACGCCCGCGCGAGCTTCTGCGCCGACTTGTACAGCTTCGCCTGGGTCTCCCGCCTGGGCGGCACCACCTCGAGCTGGCTGACGCGCCCCTCGGACCGCAGGCCCAGGTAGCCCCGCGCGTGCCCGTTCGTCTGCGCGATGCCCGTCCGCGGCACCCGAGACATCAGGAGCGACCGCGTGATCCCGTCGTCGATGACGGTCACGGGCTCCGCCGGGATCCCCTCCCAGTCGTGCACGTACGCGCCCGGCGCGTCCGGGTGGCTCGTCGGGTCGTCGGTGGCGGTCCAGCCCGGCGGCAGCACGCGCCGCCCGATGCGCACGCTGTCCTTCG
>CAMCWU010000056.1 GCA_945882675.1 Klebsiella pneumoniae
TCGTGGGCGAGCCCGTGGACGTCGCGCCGGAGCTGGCTCTCGCCGGCCTGCCACCCGGGTTCCGGGTGACCGGGGAGGGCGCGCTGCTGTATCGCGGGGTGATCGAGGCCGCGGGCGGGATCGTCGCCGACGACGCCGAGGATCCGGGCGTCGATCGGCTCGCGGGGCTCGCGGACGCCGCGATCGCCGCGGGCCATGGGTTCGACCCCGAGCGGCTCGCGCCGCGCTACCTGAGGGACGCGGACGCCACGCCCCCGGCTCGCGGGACCGGGCGCCCGTGACCGGGAGGACGTGATGGCCGAGACGGACAAGGCGACGCTGCGGGTCGGGGTGGCCGGCGCCACGGGGGCGCTCGGCGGCGAGATCATGCGCGTGCTCGACAAGGCCCCCTGGCGGCCGAAGACCGTCGTGCCGATGGCGAGCGCCAGGACCCACATCCCCGCCGTCGAGTACGGAGATGTGCGCGTGACGGTCGAGGACCTCGAGTTCGAGGAGATCGGCGAGCTCGACGGCCTGATCATCGCGCTCCCGGCCGCCACGGCCCGCGCCGTGGTCGAGCGCGCGGTCGCGGACGGCGTGCCCGTCGTCGACTGCGCGAGCTCCGTCCCGGGCCTGCCGCTGGTGATCCCGTGGGTCAACCCGGAGGTCCTGGCCGATCGGCCCGCCGCCGTGGCCGTCCCGAGCGCCGCCGTGGTGCTGCTCGCGTCCGCGCTCGGCCCGCTCCGCCGCGCCGGCATCGACGGCGACGTGGACGCCACGGTGCTGCTCCCCGCCAGCATCGAGGGCCGCGCCGGGATCGACGAGCTGTCGAAGCAGGTCGTGACCCTGTTCAACGCCGGCACGCCCCCCCGCAAGGTGTTCGAGGGCGGGCTCGCGTTCGACCTCATCCCCCAGCTGGGCCCGACGGACGAGAGCGGCTGGACCGAGCGCGAGCGCCAGGCCTCCGAGCAGATCCGCGCCATCACCGGCTGGACCGGCGAGATCCGCGTCACCCTCGTCCTGATCCCCCTGTTCTCGGGGATGTCGGCGACCGTGAGCATCCGCACCTCGCGAAAGATCCTGCCCGATCTCGCGATCCGGATCCTCGACGACGGGGGCGTCCGCGTCGGCGACGCGAAGGTCCCGCCCCGGCCGCGGCGCGTGGAGGGCAAGGCGTTCGTGCACGTCGGGCGCGTGCGGACTGGCGCGAACGGCGACGGCCTGCACCTCTGGCTGACGATGGACAACCTGCGCACGTGCGCCGCTGCGGCCGTAGGCGCCGCGGGGGCGCTCGTCCGGCGGTGACAGTTCGTCCGGTCCCGCCCGTCCGCCCTCGCTCCGATTGACAGCCTGTCACGCCGGCTCGTGGAAGCGGTGAGATTCCGGCCTCGTCCGGTGCTCCCGGGCATGGTACGCTTGTTGCTTACTGGTGGCTCCATGTGGTTCCTCTCCGTCGCAGCCTTCGCGGTCCCCCCCGACAAGCAGGTCGCCCTCCTCTCCGTGGGGACCGCCCAGATCGAGCGCTTCACGCTGTCACCCGACGGTCGGTTCCTGGCCGGCCGGGACGCGCGCGAAGCCGACGAGGGCGCCTGGGTCCTCGACCTCGAGACCTGGTCGTCGGTCACCCTCGACGCAGCCCTCGGTGAGTGCCGGGTCGCGGGCGTGGCCGTGCGCCCGATCGCCGGTGATCTGGACACCACCACGGACGACTACGCCGAGCTGTGGGTCGCGTGCAACGATGGCACCCTGCGGCTGAAAGAGTGGGAAGACGGCGTCGTCTACGACGTGCTTACCGACGACGGCACGGCGGACTTCACGGTCACGCTCGCAGGCGGGCTGGCGGGCCTGTGGTACTCCGACGTCACGGACAGCCTGTACGGCGTCTCGTTCGCGGACGAGCGCGCGGTCCACATGTACGCCCCGGCGGACGCCACGGTCGACAGCGCGGCGGGCTTCCCGGTCCAGCTCAACGCGGGCGAGGGATACGGCGCCCTGGTCGAGGGAAATATCGTCACGACCGCATCGGGCGTCCCGCAGCTCCTGCTCGCGCACGGGCAGGCGCGCGTCTCGGCGATCACGCTTGAAGGTGGCGGATTGAGCGTCGGACTGCTCGAAGGCGGGGTGGACGTCATCGACGCCACGCCGTCGCTCAACGGCTTGTACGCGATCGACAGCACGGGGGACCAGGTCGCCGAGTACTTCCAGGCGTCCGGCAGCTGGAACCAGCTCTTCCAGCTCGACATCAGCGACATCGCGCCACAGGCCATCGTGGCGAACCTCGTCCCGAACGACGAGTGGATGGTGGTCTTCGGCGACCGCGTCCGCGTCTGGGAGATGGCGAACGGCATCGTGACGGACGCCACGCCGTACTGGGAGAGCCCGGAGCTCGGGAACTTCGTCCACGACGGCCTCGCGTACGAGAGCTACGTCTACGGCGGCGGAGAGGGCGGGGGCCTGCGGATCATCACCGCGCGCCCCTGGGTCGACCCCACGACCGTGGCCATGAGCCCGACTGCAGTAAAGAACGGGGACGAAGTCGCCGTGACGTTCATGGTGGACGAAGACGCGGATTGGACGTTGCACCTCAACGGCGACCGGTTCGACCCGGGGGTGGAGATCGCCAACGGGGACGCCGCAGGCGGGGTCGAGAACACCGTGACCTTCACGGCAAAGGCCGCGGACCCCTGGATCGAGGGGACGAACTCCGTGTACATCGTCGCGACCGCCCCGGGCGGGCTCACCGGCCACGCGGTCGCGTCCATCGTGATGGACAACCCGCCGACCACGCCGAGCATCCCGGCCGACGCCCTCGACTTCGAGGACGGCTTGCTCCAGATCTCGTTCCCCGGCATCCCAGACGACGATCTGGCGCAATACCTGATCTACGTCTCGGAGACGGAGTTCGCGGCTGCCGACTTCGCCGACGGCGGGGGCCCCGAGGGCAAGATCGAGGGGGGCAACTACCCGCTCGAGGTCGCGGGCACTCCGGGCGCCCAGGTGACACAGGAGATAAGCCCTCTCGTGAACGACACGAAGTACTGGGTGGCGGTGCGCGCCGTCGACGCCGGTGGCAAGGAGAGCGGGATGAGCGTGGTGCTGATGAACGTCCCCCGACCCGGCCAGAGCGGCGCCGACCTCGCCGGAGAGCCCGGCGGCGGGCCCTGCAGCACGGGCAGCGGCGCTCCCTCCCTCGCGCTGGCCCTGGCGGCGCTCGTGGCGCTCCGCAGGCGGGCGCGGGCCGGTGCGCTCCTCGGGGCGGCCCTCCTGGCGCCGGGCGTGGCGCGCGCCGTGGACGACGGCCCGGAGCCCTTCTGGAAGCAGCACGACCTCGGGAGCCAGTACGGCACCTTCGAGCTGCGGTACGAGTCCCTCACCCTCGAAGACCCGGACCTGAACTCGATCTACGACGACGAGTCCTTCGGCGGGCTGAACGTCCAGTTCGGCCCGAGTTGGAAGGGCATCGTGGAGCTCGACTTCGGCATGGGCCTCCTGCAGAAGAAGACCAACTCGGAAGCCTACTCCATCACGGGCGGGGAGCCGGTCGACAGCCTCGAGTCGCTGCTCTTCACGGCGGTGCCGCTCAACGTCGATCTCGGGGGGCGGCTCAAGCTCCTCGACGAGCAGATCCTCGTGCCCCACGCGAAGGTCGGCATCGACTATTTCCCGTGGAAGGAGACCCGGCGGGAGGGCGAGCTGAACACCGTGATCGGCATCCCGGAGGTGCCGGCGACGACCACCGGCGACACCGAAGTCGTGGAGGCGAGCGGCGAGAAGACCAAGACGACCGGCTGGAACCTGGGCGCGCACTACGCGATCGGCGGCGCGCTCCTGCTCGACGTGTTCGCTCCTGCGCGGGCGAGCCTGCTCGAGGCGCAGACCGGCGTGAACGACACGTACCTCCTCGTCGAGTGGCGCCGGCAGGTGATCGACAACCGCAAGGTCCCGTGGGAGTCCGGCGCGGAGAACGGCTTCACGTTTACGGGCAGCTCCGTGAACGTGGGGATCAAGCTCGACTTCTGACGTCCCGGGTGCCCTCGTGACGCGCTACCGCCTGCTCCTCGAGTACGACGGCACCGACTTCCAGGGCTGGCAGCTCCAGTCCGGCGCGCCCATGCCCGGCAACGACGTGGCCGCGCGCACGCTCCAGGGCGCGATCGAGGGCGCCGTCGAGCGCGTGGTCGGGCACCCGGTGCGGGTCCACACAGCGGGCCGCACGGACGCCGGCGTGCACGCGCGCGGGCAGGTCGTGCGGTTCGACAGCGATCGCGAGATCGGCCTGCACCGCATGCGGAACGCGCTCAACGGCTTGCTCAAGCCAGACATCGCATGCCTGGACGCGGACGTCGCCCCGCCGGACTTCGACCCGCGGCGGTGGAAGCATACGAAGCAGTACCGCTATCGCTGGCTCGATCGCTACCCGCCGAGCCCGCTGCGCCACCGGACCGTCTGGCACCTGCGGTACCCGCTGGACGTCTCCGCGATGGCGGAGGCTGCCGCGTTCGTCAGAGGAAAGCACGACTTCAGCTGCTTCCGCGCGAGCGGGTGCGCGTCCGCCCACCCGATCCGCACGGTCGAGCGGTGCGACGTGCTGCGCGTCGACGACGAGGTGCACCTGGTCGTGGAGGGGACCGGGTTCCTCCGGCACATGATCCGGATCCTCGCCGGGAGCCTCACGGAGGTCGGCAAGGGCAAGCGGCCCCCGGGCTGGATCGGCGAGCTGATCGACGGGCGCGATCGCCAGCTGGCCGGCAGGACCGCGCCGCCCGGCGGGCTCACGCTCGAGTGGATCCGGTACCACGACCGGCCCGCTGCTGCGGAGCCCGCGGAAGCGGTCGGCGAGGAGGGGAGCGAGGAGGACGGGGAGTAGACGGCGATCCCGCTACCCTGCCGCTCCTACCACTCGTCTTCGCCGCCGCCAGCGCCGGCGCTGCTCCCAGCGTCGTCCTCGTCCTCGTCCTCGTCGAGCTCCGGCGTGTCGTCGTCGTCATCGTCTTCGTCGAGCATGCCGATGTCGTCGTCTTCTTCCGCCGGCGTCTCTTCCTCGGCTTCGTCGTCCTTGATGCGCTTGACGGGGCCCTTGCTGTTCAGCAGGCTCCGGATGTCGCGCGTGGGCGCTTCGCGCTGATCGGCCCCGCACTCGGGGCAGGTCGGCTCGGGCCGGTTGAGATCGTAGAACTTCGTCGCACACTTATGGCAGGTGTACCGCGCGCCCAGCTTGACCTTGTCGAGCATCGGCGATCCTCCAGATTCAGGGCCCGTTGCTCTACCACGGGCGCGTTGTGCGTCAAGGCTCGTCTCGCCCGCGGGTCCGGGTTAACGTTGGGGGCGCGCGACGGGGCACCGCAGCCGCGACAGATTGTGACACGCAGCGCGGGCCGCAGCGCACCACACTGCGTCCCTCAAGGCACCTGGACTGGAGGCTCGGCATGAAGCGACTCGGACTGCTCGTACTGGCACTCGCTGCTTGCAACGGTGGCGACAAGGATGTGCCCCCCTGCGAGCTCATCTCGAGCGACGTGCGCGTTGACGCTGCGGGAGACGGGGACGCGATCGAGAGCGGCAACGGCATCATGTGCGTGAACAGCAAGTCCGAAGTCTCGATCGTCTGGATCGACGACCGGGATGGCACGCCGCAGGTCTGGTTCAACGCGTCGAGGGATGGCGGCGTCACCTGGAAGCCCACGGCGATCCGCGTCGACCACGGGGAGGGGAGCAACGTCTCGTACCCGGCGATCGGGTGCAGCGAGTCCGCCGTGTACGTGGCGTGGGAAGACGATCGCGACGGCGATCTGCAGAACCACAACATCTACGCGAACCGCTCGCTCGACCTGGGCGACACCTGGCTCGACGACGACATCAACATCGACGTCGACCCGGAAGGCCGGACGTTCAGTCAGGGCCCGTTCATCGCGGTGGCAGGAACGGCCGCCTACATCGCCTGGTTCGACAACGTCTTCGGCGCGTACGACATCTACATCGCCGGCTCCGCGGACGAGGGCCTGACCTGGGGCTCGCCCGTCCGCGTCGACTCGGACGGCCCGGGCGACGCGTACTCCGCCTACCCGCAGGTCGTCGCGAACACCAACGGCACCGTCATGGTGGCCTGGGAAGACGCCCGCAGCGGCAAGAACGACATCTACTTGGCGCGGTCGGACAACGGCGGCGGGAACTTCGACACGGACACCCGCATCGACGGCGGAGATGATCCGGGCGCGGCGAACAGCTTCTCGCCCCGGCTCGCGGCGGACGGCGACAACGTCTACGTGGCCTGGCACGACAAGCGCAATACGTCCTCGGACGACGGCCCGTCGGACATCTACACCAACTTCTCGGCGGACGGCGGCCGGAACTGGTCGAGCGTCGCCGCGATCGTGGAGAGCCCGGAGGGCAACTCCCCCGGCTTCTTCAACAGCCGGTTCCCGGTCCTGGCGGTCAAGGCGGGCAAGGCCGTCGTCGCGTGGGAGGACAACCGGTTCGCGAACTACGACATCTTCAGCCGCGTCCTCGAGAACGGCCTCCCGGTCGGCCCCGAGACCCGCCTGGATCTCGGCAACGAAGAGCTCCCGAGCGCGGAAGGCGTGCACACCAGCCTCGACACGCGCCTCGCCGCGAGCGGCAGCAACGTGGTCGTCATGTGGGCGGACTCGCGCGCCGTCGTCAACCCGGACGACGGCTTCTCGGATCTCTACTACAACTTCAGCTCGGACTTCGGCGCCACCTGGAGCCCCGCCGACCTCCGCATGGACAACGTGGAAGCCGGCGCGGCGTTCAAGCAGGACATCAACCTGGCGCTGGTGGGCGACACCATGTTCGCGAGCTGGACGGACGGCCGGACCGGATCGGCGGACATCTACACGCACACGATGAAGATCGGCGAAGAAGCTGCGTACGTCATCGTGGGTGAGCAGGAGTGCTTCCAGGAAGACGTGGCGCCCGAGTAGGGGATCGCCAGCAGGGGATCAGCCCCGCCGCCGGCAGCGGCTCTTGACACGCGCTGCCGGCGCCGATAAACGGCAGCGGTTTCGTCACTCAGCTCCCGTGTGAACGGTGGCGGTGGCCCCTCATCTCATCCAGCCAGGGACTCTCCCATGAACACCACCTACAGCGCCAAGCCGGGCGAGATCACCCGCGACTGGTACGTGGTCGACGCACAGGGCCAGAACGTCGGCCGCCTCGCGACCCGGATCGCGACCATCCTGCGCGGCAAGCACAAGCCGCAGTTCACGCCGCACGTCGACACGGGTGACTTCGTCGTCGTGATCAACGCGGGCGCGGTCGAGCTGACCGGCCGCAAGATGGACACCAAGTTCTACCACCACTACACGGGCTACCCGGGTGGTCTCAAGAGCATCAGCGCCCGTCAGCTCCGGAACACGGATCCCGAGCGCATCATGCGGGAAGCGGTCGAAGGCATGCTGCCCAAGAACCGCCTCGCGCGCCAGCTCATCAAGAAGCTGAAGGTCTACCCGGGGGCGGAGCATCCGCACACGGCGCAGGCCCCCAAGAACCTGCCCGATACCTTCTGATCCAGGACGCAAGAATGGCTCGCCGCACCACCACCAAGTACTACGGCACCGGCCGGCGGAAGACCGCCACTGCCCGCGTCTTCCTCTGGCCCGGTACCGGGAAGATCACGGTCAACCGTCGCCACATCGACAACTTCTTCCCGCGCGCCACGCTGAAGATGGATCTGCGTCAGCCGCTCGAGCTCGCCGCGGCGACCGAGCAGTTCGACTGCTACATCACCGTCAAGGGTGGCGGCCCCGCGGGCCAGGCCGGCGCGATCCGCCTCGGCATCGCCCGCGCGCTGCTCAAGGTGAACCCCGACTGGCGCAAGCTCCTGAAGCCGGCCGGCATGCTCACGCGCGACTCGCGCGAGGTCGAGCGCAAGAAGTACGGTCAGGCCGGCGCCCGCCGTCGGTTCCAGTTCTCGAAGCGCTAGGATCGTGTCGGAGCCCGCCGCCTGGATCGTGATCCCGGCGCGCATGGGCTCGACCCGCCTGCCCGGGAAGCCACTCGCGCCCGTCCGCGGCGTGCCGATGATCGGCCGCGTCGTGGAGCGGGCGCTGCGCGTTTCGGGCGTCGATCGCGTCGTGGTGGCCACGGACCATGCGGCGATCGCGGACGTCGCGGAGGCGTTCGGGGCGACCGCCGTGCTCACGGGCCCGGCGCGGAGCGGCACGCACCGGGTGGCGGAAGCCGTGGCCGCGATCGGCTGGCGCGGCGCCGTGGTGAACCTCCAGGGCGATCAGCCCCTCGTGGACCCGGCGTCCGTGGGCCGGGTGGTCGCGCGGCTCGCGGCGGGTGCGGCGATCGCTACGCTCGCGGCACCCTACCTCGGTGATCCGACCGATCCGCACCGGGTGAAGGTGATCGTGGCGGGGGAGCGCGCGCTGTGGTTCTCGCGGGCCGCGATCCCCGTGGGCGGGCCGTGGTGGCAGCACGTGGGCGTGTACGGGTTCGCGCCCGGGGCGCTCGCGGCGGCCGTGGCCGCGCCGCCGGGGGGATCCGCGGGTGAGGACCTCGAGCAGCTCGCGTGGCTCGAGGCGGGCCTGGAGATCGCTGTGGACCTCGTGGACGACGCGCCTCCCGGCGTGGACACCCCCGAGCAGCTCGCGATCGTGGAGGCCCGGCTCGACCGCCTCTGACCGCAGGGCCGGGGATGCCGGGTTACGTGGGCGCGACTCTGGAGGATGCGTGCGGAGCAAGATCATCTTCGTGACCGGCGGCGTGCTCTCCTCCCTCGGGAAGGGCTTGTCGGCGGCCGCTCTCGGCGCGCTGCTGGAGGCCCGCGGCCTGCGCGTCGCCAACCTCAAGATGGATCCGTACATCAACGTCGATCCCGGCACCATGTCGCCGTACCAGCACGGCGAGGTCTTCGTCACCGACGACGGCGCAGAGACCGACCTCGACCTCGGCCACTACGAGCGCTTCACCTCCACGCGCTGCGGGAAGGTCAACAACTTCACGACCGGATCCATCTACCGGACCGTCATCGAGAAGGAGCGGGCTGGCGAATACCTCGGCCACACGGTGCAGGTCATCCCGCACATCACGGACGAGATCAAGCGCCGCGTGCTCGTCGCGGCGGAGAACGCGGACATCGCGATCGTGGAGGTCGGCGGTACCGTCGGCGACATCGAGAGCCTCCCGTTCCTCGAGGCGATCCGCCAGATCCGGCACGACATCGGCCACGAGAACGTGCTGTACCTGCACGTCACGCTCGTCCCGTACATCAAGACGGCGGGCGAGCTCAAGACCAAGCCGACGCAGCACTCGGTCAAGGAGCTCCAGACGCTCGGCATCCAGCCGGACCTGCTGTTCTGCCGCACCGATCGCCCGCTCCCGAAGGATATGAAGCAGAAGATCGGCCTGTTCTGCAACCTCGCGGAGAGCGACGTCATCGCGGTCCAGGACGTGGCGCACATCTACGAGCTCCCGCTCGCGCTGCACGCAGAGGGCGTGGACGACCGGATCTGCGCGAAGCTTAGGATCTGGGCCAAGAAGGCGCAGCTGGACGAGTGGACCGACCTGGTCGCGAAGCTCCGGGCGCCGCGCGAGCGCGTGAAGATCGGCATCGTCGGCAAGTATGTGCACCTGACGGACACGTACAAGTCGCTGAACGAGTCGCTGGTCCACGGCGGCCTCGCGGCGGGCTGCGCGGTCGAGCTGTTCCACATCGACAGCGAGACGCTCGATCTCCGCGATCCCGCGGCCACGCTCCAGGGCGTCGACGGGGTGTTGATCCCCGGCGGCTTCGGCGAGCGCGGGACGGAGGGCAAGATCGCCGCGATCCGCTGGGCGCGCGAGGGGAAGACCCCGTTCTTCGGGATCTGCCTGGGCATGCAGCTCGCGGTCGTCGAGCACGCGCGGGACGTCATGGGCCTCGCGGGCGCCATGTCGCGCGAGTTCGACCCGGATCCGAAGCACCCGGTCATCGAGTTCATGCCGGACCAGAAGGGCATCATGGCGAAGGGCGGCACAATGCGGCTCGGCTCCATGCCGTGCGAGCTCGTCGAGAACACGCTCGCGCGGCGGATCTACGGCAAGGCCGTCATCGACGAGCGCCACCGCCACCGGTACGAGGTGAACCCCGAGTACCACGAGGGCCTGGCCAAGGCGGGGCTCGTGATCTCCGGGTGGTCGCCGGACCGCCGGCTGGCCGAGATCGTGGAGCTGCCGGGGCATCCCTGGTTCCTGGCGTGTCAGTTCCACCCCGAGTTCAAGAGCCGCCCGCTCGACCCCCACCCGCTGTTCGCGAGCTTCATCCGGGCGGTCCTCGAGCGCCGGCGCGAGCGCGACCTCGGACGTGGCGCCGAGTCCGAGCGGCAGCACGCCGGCCAGGCCTGAGCCGTGTGGGCGGCGCTCTGGCTCGCGGGGTGTGAGCCGGCGTCGCCCGCTCTGGACGACGCCCTCCGGTTCCGCGGGGTGGAGGTCACGGTCGCGGAGGCCCAGCTGATGCTGGACGGCGCCGCGGGCGCACCCGAGCTCGTCGTCACCGGCGACCGGTCGACCTGGTCGCTCGCGGAGGAGGTCGTGGCGTTCACGGGCAACGTGCGCGCGACCCGCGGAGACGTCGTCCTGACGGCGGAGCGGCTCACGCTCCGGTACGCGGACGGCCGCCTGCTGGACGCCCACGCGGAGGGCGCCGTGCGGGTCGAGCGGGGCCCACGCACGGCCACCGCGGACCGCGCCGACCTGGACGCCGCCACGGGCCGCATCGCGCTCCTGGGGCGCCCGGAGCTCCGCGACGGCCCGCACCGCATGACGGGGGACGCCATGGCGCTCTGGCTCGACGACGACCGCATGGAGTGCGAGCGGTGCCGCCTCGTGGTGGACGGCGCGGCGCTGGATCCGCGGTGATCCTGGACGCACGCGGGCTGGTCCGGCGGTACGGCGGGGTGGTGCCGGTCGGCGGCGTGGATCTCGACGTGGCGCAGGGCGAGGTCGTCGGGGTGGTGGGCCCGAACGGCGCGGGGAAGTCCACGTTGTTCCGGCTGCTCGCGGGGCTGGAGGCGCCGGACGCGGGGTCGGTGCGGCTCGCCGGCGTGGACGTCACGCGCTGGCCGCTGCACCGCCGCGCGCGGGCGGGGCTCGCGTACCTCCCGCAAGGGCCGAGCGTGGTGCCCGGGTTGACCGCGGCGCAGAACCTCGCGGTCGCGCTCGATGCGGTAGGCGCACCGCGGGGTGAGGGCGTGGAGCGGCTCGCCGCGGCGGGGCTCTCGTCCGTGGCGGATCGGCCGGCGGAGCGGCTCTCCGGCGGGGAGCGCCGCCGCCTCGAGATCGCGCGCGCGCTGGCGCTCCGGCCGCGGGTGCTCCTGCTCGATGAGCCGTTCGCCGGGGTGGACCCGGTGGCGGTGGCGGAGCTGGTGCTGTGGGTGCGCGCCATCGCCGCCGACGGGGTCGCGGTCCTCCTCACCGACCACGCGGTGGCTGCCGCGCTCCGGACGTGCGACCGCGTCGTTCTGCTGGACGCGGGAGCCGTGGTATTCCGAGGAACACCCTCCGAGATGGTAGAGGACCCCCTGGCGCGGGAGCGGTACCTGGGCGTCGGCTTCGAACTTGCAGGGGGCCACCCCTTTACGTCGCCGACCGCGGGACCTAAGATGAAGTCCAGGCCCAACTGGTCGCGTTAAACAGGAACTAACACTCGCTCTCCCCGATCCGGGGCGGGAGGGCTGTCCTGGGCCCTCGGGCCCGCTGCGGAGTGACAGAGGAATGCGTCAGGGTGTCGATCTCGTCACGACGATGACCCACGGCCTGGTGATGACACCCAGGCTGCAGCAGGCGATCAAGCTCCTCCAGTACAACCACATGGAGATGCTCGCGCACGTCGAAGAGGCCATGCTCGAGAACCCCACGTTGGAAGCCACGGCGGCCGATGAAGGCTACGACGAGGGCGAGCAGCGCATCCGCGAGAAGGTGCACGAGACGGAGGGCTCCGCGAACGACGCGCCGGAGGGCACGCCGGCGGAGAGCGGCGTCGACTGGGAGAAGTTCCTCGAGAATATGGCGGACCGGCCCCGCACTGCGGACGTGAGCGGCGGCAGCAACCAGGACGATCTCCCGCCCATCGAGACGAACCTGACGTACGGCGAGAGCCTGGCCGACCACCTCGCGTTCCAGCTCAAGATGCTGCGGTGCGCGGACGCCGAGTTCAAGGCGGCAGAGGTCATCGTCCACAACCTGGACGACCGCGGCTTCCTCGCCATCCCCATCGAGGAGATCGCCATCACCGCCGGGGTGGACATCGAAGCGGTGCTCGACGCGATCGAGATGGTGCAGGAGCTCGATCCCGTCGGCTGCGCCGCCCGCAGCCTGTCCGAGTGCCTCACGATCCAGGCGCGCGTGTACTTCCCGGAGGACGAGACGTTCCCGCGGCTCCTCACGGACGAGCACCTCCACAACCTGGAGCGCCGGAACTACCTGGCGATCGCGCGATCCATCGGCATCGACGTGGAAGACGTCATCGAGTACCACCGGATGATCCAGGAGCACTTCGAGCCCATGCCCGGGCGCGGGTACTCGGGCGAGGAAGGCCGGTACATCACGCCCGACATCTCGGTGAGCAAGCACGGAGAGGAGTGGGTCATCCACCTCAACGAGGACGGGATGCCCGACCTCCGGGTGAGCCGCTACTACCAGAAGGTGCTGAAGTCGGCGAACAAAGCCGATCGTGAGTACCTGCTGGACAAGCTGCGCGGCGCCGAGTTCCTCATCAAGTCGATCCACAAGCGCCGCAAGACCATCCGCAAGGTCGTCGAGAGCCTGCTCAAGCATCAGCGGGACTTCTTCGAGTACGGCTCGGATCGGCTCCGGCCGCTGGTCCTGCAGGACGTCGCGGATGACGTCGGTGTCCACATGTCGACCGTGTCGCGCGCGACCACGAACAAGTACCTCGACACGCCGCACGGCATCTTCGAGCTCAAGTACTTCTTCTCGGCCGCCGTCCCCCAGCAGACCGGGGGAGACATGGCGGCAGAGGCCATCAAGACCAAGATCCGGTCGATGATCTCGTGCGAGGATCACAAGAAGCCGCTGTCTGACCAGCAGATCGCGGACACGCTGTCGAAGAAGGAAGGCATCGGCGTCGCGCGCCGCACGGTCGCGAAGTACCGGGAAGCCCTCGGCATCCTCCCGTCCTCCCATCGCAAGCAGATGTTCTAGCAGCGAGCCCCGGCCGCCCGGTCGGGCGTCACCCCGTCCGCCCCGTGGCGGGCACTCCCCGTGGAGACCCCATGCACCTGGAAGTCACGTTCAAGAACCTCAAGGCGCGCGACGAGATCAAGAAGCGCGCCCTCGCCCTGCACAAGAAGCTGGAGAAGTTCCTGGATCCGGCGAGCGAGGGGACCCTGGTCGTGGCCGTCGAGCATGGCAACGCGATCCTCGAGCTCCGCATCAACGCCTACGGTGATGTCCACGTCGCGGTGGAGGAGGACCTCGAGCTGCGCACCGCGCTCGACAAGGTGTTCCACACGATGGAGATCCAGCTCCGCCGCGGCAAGGAGAAGCGCGTCGCCAACCGCCGCGACGTCGAGCCGGAGGACGGCTTCGTCAGCGACTCCCCCTCCGCGAACGCCGACAGCCAGGAAGGAGAGGCTCTCGCCTAGGCCAGCAGCCTCGACGGGACCGCGGATGCAGCGTTAGACGTGGGGGGCCGCCGCTGTCCTGGTGGCCCCCCCGACGCTCACGCGGAGAACAACCTGCGATGGCCCTCAAGAATTACCTGTTCACTTCCGAGTCCGTGACCGAGGGTCATCCCGACAAGATCTGCGACAACATCTCGGACGCGGTGCTCGACGCTTTCCTCGCCCAGGACCCCAAGGCCCGGGTCGCGTGCGAGACGAGCGTGAAGACGGGTTTCGTCCTGCTCTCCGGTGAGATCACGAGCACTGCGCACGTGGACTACCCGCCGATCGTCCGCAAGGTGGTCAAGGAGATCGGGTACGACAGCTCGGAGAAGGGCTTCGACGGCGGTACCTGCGGCATCTTCGTCGCGGTCGAGCAGCAGAGCCCCGACATCGCCATGGGCGTCGACTCGGACAAGGACAAGGAGCAGGGCGCCGGCGACCAGGGCATGATGTTCGGCTTCGCGTGCAACGAGACGACCGCGCTCATGCCCGCGTCGATCTACTACGCGCACCGCCTGTCGGAGGGCCTGTCGTCGGCCCGCCACGGCGGCGTCCTCCCATACCTGCGCCCCGACGGCAAGACGCAGGTCACGATCGAGTACAAGGACGGCAAGCCGGCGCGCGTGGACGCGGTGGTCGTGTCCTCGCAGCACGCGGAGTCCGTGAGCCTGGAAGAGCTCAAGCTGGGCATCATCGAGAGCGTGATCAAGCCGTGCATCCCGGCGGAGCTCCTCGACTCCAACACGCGGTACTTCGTGAACCCGACCGGCCGCTTCGTCATCGGCGGGCCCATGGGCGACGCCGGCCTGACCGGGCGCAAGATCATCGTCGACACGTACGGCGGCCACGGCTCGCATGGCGGCGGCGCGTTCTCCGGCAAGGACCCGTCGAAGGTCGACCGCTCCGCCGCGTACATGATGCGGTACGTCGCGAAGAACCTGGTGGCTGCGGGCGTCGCGGACCGGTGCCTCGTGCAGGTCGCGTACGCGATCGGCGTCGCGGACCCCGTGTCCGTCATGGTCGACACGTACGGCACCGGCCAGTACAGCGACGAGCATCTCACCGACTGCGTGCGCGAGCTGTTCCCGATGAAGCCGGCGGCGCTCATCAAGCACCTGGATCTGCTCCGCCCGATCTACCGCGAGACCGCCGCGCACGGCCACTTCGGCCGCACGCAGTTCCCGTGGGAGAAGACCGATATGGCCGACAAGATCAAGGCCTACCTCGCCTGATATCGAGAGTTGTGGGGTTTGTTGTTGCAGGGGCCTGCCCCTGCCGTGTCCGGGGCGATATGGGGCCTGTCCTGCGACGGCGTGCACACCGCGCCGGCAGGTGACGGGAGAGCCAAAAATGGCGAACGCATCTGGGGTCGGCGGCCACGCACGCGGTCTCGGCGCCACGCAGCGGCAGGACAACTGGTGGATCGGACCGGCGTTCACGGCCGGCGCCTTCGTGACCTGGCTGCTGTACTACGCCTGGGCCGCCTGGCAGGGGGTCCACTACTCGGCGGGACCGTACGTCTCGCCGTTCTACCCGCTGGTGGAGGCCGGTCCGCCCGGCTCGCACGCCAGCGAGCACTTCATGTTCGGCTGGCCGGTATGGTGGCCGTCGTGGCTGCCGTCGTCGCCGGCGATCTGGCTCGGGCCGCTGCCCGGGATCTTCCGGATCACCTGCTACTACTACCGCAAGGCGTACTACCGGGCGTTCTTCCTCACGCCGCCGGGCTGCTCCGTGAATGCGGTCGAGCGGCGGGATTATCGCGGGGAGACCTTCCTCCTCGTGTTCCAGAACCTGCACCGGTTCACCCTGTACATCGCCATCGCGCTCCTGCCCGTGCTCGGGTACGAAGCGCTGAAGAGCTTCTACTGGGCCGGCTATGGCCCGGGGATCGGCCTCGGCTCGATCCTGCTCTGCGTCAACCTCGTGCTGCTCACGAGCTACACGTT
>CAMCWU010000057.1 GCA_945882675.1 Klebsiella pneumoniae
GCCCCGGGAGGGCCGCATCCCCGCCGATGGTCAACCATCCCGCCACATGCGGCCCCCGGGAGGGCCGCATCCCCGCCGATGGTCAACCATCCCGCCACATGCGGCCCCCGGGAGGGCCGCATCCCCGCCGATGGTCAACCTTTACCGGAGTGCGGTGGCGCCACGAGCGCCGGTGTGAGCGCACGGACCGGAGCCCCAGCACCCCCGGCCACTCGCACCCCCCACCCGATCCTCCTCGGCGGCCGGACTCGTGCGCAATAGTCCATCGACCTCCTCGTACGCGAGGGCAGCGGTTGCCGCCCCGGACCGGCGCGGCTAGTACAACCTGGGAGCGCGAAAATGGGCCTCTTCGATCGCCTGGCGAATGTGTGGCATGGGTTCCTCTCGCTCTGGGTCTCGGACATCGAGAACCGGAACCCGGAAGCGGTGTACGAAGCCGCGATCGACGAGCGCGTGCGCAAGCACCGCGACCTCAAGAAGGCCGTCTCGGGCATCGTGTACCTCCGCAACAAGATCGCGGCGGAGCTCGAGCAGCGGGAGCGTGAGCTCAAGGAGGTCATGACCCAGCTCCCCGTGGCGCTCGAGGACGGGGAAGACGAGGTCGCGCTCGTCCTGATCCAGAAGAAGGACGAGCTGACCACCCAGATCGAAGGCCTCTCGGCCGAGCTCACCAAGATCTCCGAGCAGGCGGAGGACTCGAAGAAGGGCCTCATCGCCTTCCAGTCGGAGATCGAGAAGCTCAAGCGCGAGAAGGACGAGATGATCGCCAAGAAGGCGAACGCGGAAGCGCGGATCAAGATCCAGGAGACGCTGGACGGCCTGTCGACGGACGCGGACGTCAAGGCGCTCGACAACGTGCGCGAGAACATCAAGAAGCTCCAGGCGGAAGCTGACGTCAGCACAGAGGTCAAGGGCAGCTCGCTCGACGCGAAGCTCGACAAGATCAAGGACCGCGCGGCGAGCTCCTCGGCCAAGTCCCAGCTCAACGAGATGAAGCGCCAGATGGAGGCCCGCAAGGTCCAGTCGGCCCAGGTCGAGGGCGGCGCCAGCGGCGGGATGAAGAAGACGATCTGAGTTCGATCTCGGGCCTCCCGTGTTACCGAAAGGCACGGAGACCCAATGCTCACGCTCCTCACGCTGACTGCCCTCGCCGCGGCGCCCCCCGGCGAACATGCTCGCCAGGCCCTCGAGCTCGGGGCGGGCGCGGTCCGCCACGGACCGCCCGCGCGCGGCCCTCTGCCGCCTCCAACGCCAAACCCGGCCATGAAGGTCTACGGGTACCTCGCTTACTGGGACGACGATCTGCAGAGCGTCCCGTGGGACGAGCTCACGCACATCGCGCTGTTCTCGGCGGGCGCCAACTCCGACGGCTCGCTGTACGACACGCAGAATTGGGACCAGGCGGCGGCCGCTCTGGCGATCGCCGAGCCGTACGGCGTGCGGGTCCACCTGTGCGTCACGAACTTCGACCCGACGTCCATGGGGACACTGCTCGCGAGCCCGACAAAGCGCGGTGCGCTCCTCGACGAGCTGGTCGGGTGGGTGGCGGCCACGGGCGCGCACGGCGTGAACATCGACTTCGAAGGCCTGCCGTACTCGGCCAAGGACGACATGGTCGCGTTCACGCAGGAGCTCGACGCCGCGATCGAAGACGTCGTGCTCGCCACGCCCGCGGTCGACTGGTCGGGCGCCTGGGACTACTCGGAGCTCTCGAAGAACGCCGATCTCTTCATCATGGGCTACGACTATCACTGGGGCGGCAGCGCCGAAGCCGGGCCGATTGACCCGCTGTACTCCGGCCCCGGCACGCCGTGGTCGTACGAGCACTCGATCTCGTGGTCGGTCGAAGACTACCTGTATTACGACGCCGATCCCGCACGGACGATCCTCGGGCTCGCGCTGTACGGCCGCTGGTGGGACACGGCGGGGGCGTCCTTCCCGGCGGACGCCCTGTCCGACGGCTCCACCGTGCTGTACGAGGACGCGTGGGCAGAAGCCGCGACGTACGGGCGCCTGTACGACGCGAGCAGCGCCACGCCCTACTACTTCGACGGCTCCGGGCAGACCTGGTACGGCGACACGGACAGCGTGCGCGAGCGGATCCAGTACGCGTCGGGAGAGGGCCTGGGCGGCATCGGGTTCTGGGCCCTGCACTACGTGGACGAGCCGGCCTTCTGGGGGATGGTGGCGGAGGAGGCCGGGATCGGCGACGTCGACCCCGGCACCGACGACACCGGGGCGCCCGGCACGGACGACCCGGTGGACCCCGGCGGCGAGGATCCGACGTTCGTGGCGGACGCTGGGGCGCCGTTCCTCGCGTACGTCGGCGACACGGTCGTGCTCTCGGGCGCGGCGTCCACGGGCCCGGCGCCGCTGGCCTACGCGTGGACCCAGGTGGAGGGGCCCGCCGTGGATCTCGAGAAGCCCACGACGGCCGAGCCCCGGTTCGTCGTGGCGCAGCCGGGGAACCTGGTGTTCGAGCTGACGGTGGGCGACGGGTCCGCGTGGTCCGCACCGGCGCGGAGCCACGTCGTCGTCATCGACCCGGCGGCGACGACGAAGCCGGCCCCCGCGGGCGGCTGCGACCACACGGGCGGCGCGGGCGCGGGCGCGCTCCTCGCGGCGCTGGCCCTGACCACGCGTCGGCGGCGCTAGATCCCTACTTCCGGTTCCAACCGAACCAGCCGGCCTTCTTGCGGTACGGCTCGAGCATCTCCACCGCGGCTTCGTGCTCGGGGTTCAGCTTCACCGCCTGCTCGAGCCACTTGACGAGGTAGTTCTGGTCGTTCTGGCTGGCCGCGATTCGGGCGCGGAGCCACGCGACGTCGAAGTACTGCTCTTGGTACACGCCGGCAATCGAGCACGCGGAGAGGGCCTCTGCGTACTGTTGGTTCGCGTAGTAGCGCTCGCCGATCTCGGCGATCACGACCATGCACCGGTCGCGCTGGGCCTGGTCCGCGAACGGGAGCCCCTTGTTCGCCGTGCGGAGCGCGAACGGCCGATCGTCGAGGTGCGCCCCGATCTCCGACATGTCGACCCACCAGTCGGCGCGATCCGGCTGGAGCTTCAACCCGCGCTCGAACGCCGTGATGGCGCCGGTGAGGTTGCCGGACACGGCCTCGAGCTGGGCGATGACGCCGAAGATGTCCACGGGAGCGCCCGACTTCTCCGACCACTCGTACGCTTCGTCGAGGGCCTGGTCGACCTTCTCGATGTCTTCCAGGATCTGCAGGCGCAGCAGCATGCCGGCGACCGGGTCCTCACCCCACATCACCTCTGCCGTGGCGAGCTTGAGGGCCAGGATCTGCCGGCCGGCGGCGTGCAGGGCCTCGCTCGCCGCGTAGAAGCGACGAGAAGGGTGGATAGCCGCCAGCTTCTCGTGGTACTCGCGTTCTTCGCGGGCGGACTTCCCGCACGTGCCGCAGGTGAGCTCGCGGCCGTCGAGCTGCTGGTCGCCGCCGCAGTTGCCGCACCGGCCCTCTCGCGGAAACCGCAGGGGCGTGAAATACTTCTCCACGCGGTGGACGTGACCACACGACACGCAGCAGTACACATCCGCCATCTGGCGGTCGACCACGCGCTGGGTCCACTGCGTGTCCATCGCTGGACAGCAGGGGGCGGACTGCGCCATTCGTTCGCTCCGTGTTGACGGGCCCAGCATACCAGACGCGGGCCGGGACTTCAGCACACCGGCGGAGTCTCGGGGTACGGCATGTGGTCTTCGGGGAGCAACGCCGCGACTGCTGCGTGGGCGGCCGCGAGGCGCTCGCGCGCCGGGAGGCCCTGCGGAAGCGCAGGACCGAACCTAAGGGTCACGGGGCCGGGGTGCAGCCGCTCCTCGTCGATGGGCATGGCCTCCCGCGTCCCTAGGATCACGGTCGGGACCACGGAGATCCCGTCTGCCAGGTCGAGGTACCGGTGCGTGGCCTTCAGGAACGAGCCGAGGTGCCCGGTCCGGCTCCGCGAGCCCTCTGCGTACAGCAGCGGGATGTCCCCGGCGATGCAGGCGGCGCTCGCGGCATCCAGACTGCAGATGGCGCGGCGGGCGATCTCCCGTGGCGGAAGCGGCTCCGCGTGGGCGATGGTGCTCGACTGCGGGACGGGGAGCGTGTTGAGGCAGGCCGACGCCACCCGGCGGAACAGCTCCGCGTACACCTTGGGGCCCGCGATCGCGACCAGGCGGTCCGCGAGGTCCGCGTTCCCCGACCACGCGAGCAGCGCGTCCGTCGCGCTGGTGTCGAGGTAGGACGTATGGTTGCACACGATCATCGTCGGGCCGGCGGTGTGCGCGGCCCGCAGGTTCTCGACGCCGTCCACCGCCCAGGACGAGAACGCCGCGCCACACCACGCCCGCGAGATCTCGCGCGCCGCTGGGTGCGCGTAGTACACGCGGTGCTCCTGGCCGAGCGTCTCGAGCGTGTCGAGGAGCTGCCGCGACGTCTCCTCCGGCCACGCGTCCACGATGGCGGCGACGCGCGCGCGGGCGCTGGCGCAGACGTCGGCGTCGACGATCAGGCTCGCGAGGTAGCCGGGGAGGATCTTCGGGAGAGCAGCAGGCGTGAGCGACGCCAGGATCGCGGCGGACAAATCAGCTCTCGACCTGCACGAGGCGCACGAAGCCGGGCAGCTCGTCCTCGAGCAGACGCTCGACGCCCATCTTCATCGTCATGACCGAGGACGGGCACGAGCTGCAGGAGCCGACGAGGCGGACCCGGACCTCTCCGCCGACGACGTCGAGGAGCTCGATGTCGCCGCCGTCGCTCTGCAGGGCGGGGCGGACGAGGTCATCGAGGACGCGTGCGACGTCCGCGCGGGAGAGGGGGGGCCCGACGTCGTCCGTCTCCTCCGGCGCCGCGGCGACCGGCGCGGGCTCGGGGACGGCGACCGCCGGGACGGGGCCCGCATGCACGCGGGAGGCCGGCGCCTGGCGCGGCTCCACGAGCCCCAGCGTCCCGAGCAGCCGCTCTGCGCGGCGAGCCACCGTGCGGCGAAGCGATGTGCCGAGACCGGGCATGGGCGATACCTCCGCGTCACCTGTATCGCGTCGGAGGGCGCTGCGTTAGAGGGTCGAGCGGGGTGCGGATGGAGCGGCCGGTCAAGCGGGTGGTGAGCGCCGAGATCCAGCGGGACGGGCGCTGGCTCATCACCCAGCGGGGCGCGCACGCTGCGTTGCCGCTCCTCTGGGAGTTTCCGGGCGGTCGCGTCCGCGAGGGTGAGCTCGAGGAGTCGGCGTTGGTCCGCACGCTCCGGCACCGGATCGGCGTGGACGTAGAGCCCACCGAGCGCCTGCTGGAGGTCCGGCACGATTACGAGGACTACACGGTCGTGCTGGCCGTGTGGCGGTGCGACCTGGGCGAGCAGGAGCCGTACGCCGCCAGCGTCGCGGGGATTGCCTGGGTAGATCCTGATGATCTCGCGGACTACCCCTTCCCCGGCGCGGACCAGAAGACCGTGGACCTCCTGCTCCGCTCGGACGGCTGACGTCACCTCCGGTACCCGCGGACCCGCGGGGTTACCCGCCACATCGATGGTTCGTTCGTGAAGGCGTTGGCACGGCTTCTGCAATGCTGGGAGGTGCGCACGCTGCGCAACTCTTCAGCGGAGAACGCCATGAAGTACGGACTCGCCTGGCTCGTCGGAATCCCGCCGCTCCTCATTCTCGCCTGGTTCCTGTTCAACCACGCGTAGCAGCCGGCTTCTCCAGCAGCAACGCCCAGAAACGGGTGACCAGGGGACCGGCCCCCGGCTCCGAGATCGGAGCCCAGCGCAGGCCCTCGACCGGCCAGGGCAGCGCGTCCGCGAGCTGCCCTGGGGTCCACGCCCGCGCCGGGAGCGAGCCCCCCTCCGCCCGGCGCATCGCGCGCAGGCCCTCGTGGTGGATCCGCGCGAGCTGGGTCGCGCCGAGATCGAAGCCGAGGAGCTCGTCCAGCCGCGCCACGCGCGCGCGCAGGCCGCACTCCCGCGCCACGGCGACGAGATCGTCGAACCGGATGCTCACCTCCGGATGATCGAGCTGCACCGCCTCTTCCGGCGGCGCGGTCGGGTCGCCGAACTCCGAGACGAACGCGGATCCCCCGGGGGCGAGCACGCGCGCGATCTCCGCGATCATCCGCATCGCGCCCACGTTGTAGGTGCGAGGCTCTCGGTGGATCCCCCACGCAGCGAGCTCCGCCGGGTCCGGGCGCGGCGACGCCTCGAGGTCCGCGATCACCTCGTTCGAGATCACGCGGGCAACCGAGCCGTCGCGCAGCGGCAGTCGCGTGCCGTCCGCGGCCACTCCCAGCGTTTCTGGCGCGCGATCCGCCTGCAGCCGGAGCAACGCGGGCGCGAGATCCACGCGGAGGTACCGGTTCCGGATCCGGTTGGTCACCGCCGCCGCCAGATCTCCGGTTCCGCAGCCGATCTCCACGACCAGCCCGTCCGGCCACGGCGCGAGCGCGTCGGCCAGCGCCTCCCCGTAGCGGCGCCCGCCCAGGGCCGGATGCGGGAGCGCGTGGGCATGCGCCACGGTGGTCTCGACATCGTCGAAGTGGGTGTTCACCGCCGAGAGCTCCAGGTGCCAGCGGACGAGCGTGGTCGCGCCGTCCTCATCCCGCTGGTGGTCGGAGCGAGACCCGCTTTCGCGCGGGACGCCGACCAGGCGCAGGAGCGACGGATCGCGGGGATCGACGGGCACATCTCGCCACTGACCGGCCTGCACACCGGGATCGGTCGCCCAGGCCCACAGGTCGGCGACCGCTCGGAGCGCCACGCCCGCGCGGGCCGCCACCTCCCCCCCCGTGCGCCTGCCGTCCACGGCGCGCCAGATCGCAAGCTCCTCCGCCGACAAGGTCCGCGCCCGCCAGGCGTGACCGCCCGCCGTGTGGACCGCCGGCACGGGGCACCACACCGCCGGCGTGTCGGGCCGGAGCAGCGGGAGCCGCGAGCGGACCGGGATCCAGCGCGCGGGGTCGGGTCCGGGGCCATCGACGAGATCGAGCCTGCGGAGCCGATCCTCCAGCGGCAGCGACGCCACCGGCGCCCGATCGAGCACGGCGTGGCGCCCCGTCCGCCGGCTCCACCACACCCGGCTGTCGCCGTGATCCCAGCACGCGACGTGCGCGGGCGGTCCGAGGAGAGGCAGGGCGGGGCTCCTGGTGGAAGTTGCCCGCAGCGTACCGCCGGGCCCCCGACGGGTCAACCGGTGGACGCCGCGCGGCGGGCCGTGTCCGCTGGCGCGGAGGATGACGGGGATGACGGTTCGGAGAGGTGTTCCTGGCAGAGCAGGACTCCGGGAGCGTCGACCCGGGCTGGCGCATGCGAGACGAGGCGCGGATCCTATGCCAGGGCGACGGGCCCGCCCGCGACGTGTGCGCCGCGGAGCCCCGCACACGGCTCGCGCACGCCCCACCGGCGCTCGCCGACGGCGTGATCGCCGCGTTGGGGGACGGCCTCGTGGGCGAGCCGGAGGAGCGGCCGGACGCCGGCGCCATGCGGGATCGGTTCGATCAGCTCGCGCGCGGGCCTCGGCTGGCTCCGCTGGCCGGTGCCGGGCGGCTTCGCGTTGATCGCGGCGTTCGCCGACGGCACCGGTGTGACGGTGAGCGTCACGTATGGCGCCGTCAGCGCGAACGGCACGACCTCCGCGTTGATCTTCAACTTCCCGGCGGGGACGTGCTCGGTGGACGTCCTCATCGGCGCCGCGAGCTGCCGGGCCCGCGTGGGCATCGCGTCCGAGACGACGGTGCAGTACGCGCTCGCCGGCGGGTCGGCCTCAACGCGCCGCGTCCAGCACCTCGACCAACCGGTCGGCCACGGCCCGCACCCGCGGGATCGCGAGCGCGGACCGCGCACACACCAGGTGAATCGCCGACTTCGCGTAGGGACCGAGGTCCACGGGGAGCGCCACCAGCGGGCTCCCCGCGCGCATGCGACCCGCTAGCACCGCGACCCCTGCCCCGGCCTCTGCCGCGGCGATCTGCACCAGGTAGTCGTCGGCGGTGAAGGTCGGCCTGAAGCCTGGGATCAAGCCGGCGAGCTGCGGGTTCGGCGTGAAGGACTCGAACGGGGCGGCCCACGCGATCCACGGCAGGTCCGCGAGCTGCGGGCACGGGCCGAGCCGGGCCGCCAGCCCCGCCGAAGCGTAGACCCGCACGTCCAACCCCCACGATCCGACGGTGACGAGGTCCGCCGCGTCCGCCGGCTGGGTGCGCAGGGCGAGCTCGGCCTCCCCGCGCGCGAGGTCCGCGAACCGCACCGACGCCGACACCTCCAGCCGCAGGCCCGAGCCCTCCGCCGCCAGCCGCCCCGCGAGCGGGGCGAGCACGTCCACCGCGAGCGACGGGGTGGTCGTCACGCGCACCCGCCCGGACGGGCCGCCGTGGCCGACCTGCGCCATCCGGCCCACCTCGCCCGCCCACGTCGCCATCTGCCGCGCGGGCTCGAGCAGGCGCGCACCCGCGTCCGTGAGCGTCGCGCCCTCGCTCGATCGGCGGAACAGCGGCGCCCCGAGCCGATACTCCAGATCCGCGAGCCGCCTCGTGACCGTCGGCTGCCCGAGCTCGAGCGCGCGCGCCGCCCGCGTCAGGCTCCCGTGCTCGGCGACCGCCAGGAACAGTCGGATGTCGTCCCACGCGAGGTCCACGCACCCATCCGCCAGCGCATGGCTCCATGCCATCTCTCGCCGTCCCCCATCCGATAACGGATGCATACATGGATGGCACCAATCAACTGGAGGCCCCCATGCTGCTCGCCCTCGTCCTCGCCGCCTGCACCCCGACCCACCACGGCGCCGTCGCCGGTGCCCGGAGCCCGGCTCCGACCGACTTCGAGGCGCTCATCGACGTCCCCGGCCCGATCCGCCTCGAAACCGTCGCTTCCGCCGACTGGGAGGTCGACCTGTCCGGCGTCCTCGATCTGTCGGACCCGAAGGCGGTCGCCGCCGGCCTCACGGACCGCAAGGAGCCGATCCAGATCTTCTTCCACGCCATCGAGCACCCGACGCGCGGCCTGCACATCGTCGACACCGGCGTCGAGGTCGCCCTGCGCGACGCCCCCGAGGACGCCGCCATCCGCGGCATGGTCGCGTCGGCGATGCACGCCGAGAAGATGGTGTTCCACGCCCCGCTCGGGGAGTGGCTCGCGGGTCGCCCGCTCTCCGGCGTCCTGCTCACCCACCTGCACCTCGACCACGTGAGCGGAATGGGGGATGTGCGCGAGGGAACCCCCGTCTGGACCGGCCCCGGCGAAATCCACGAGCGCAGCCTGATGAACCTGTTCGTCCGCGGATCCACGGACCGGGCCCTCGACGGCGTGGGAGACCTGCAGGAGTGGACGTTCGACGCCGATCCCAGCGGCCGGTTCGCAGGCGTCGTGGACGTCTTCGGCGACGGGTCGCTCTGGGCGCTCTCCACGCCGGGCCACACCACGGGATCCACGGCGTACCTCGCCCGCACCGTGGACGGCCCCGTGCTGCTCACCGGCGACTCGTGCCACACCCGCTGGGGCTGGGACAACGACGTGGCGCCCGGCTCGTTCACGGGAGACGCCGCGGGGAACGCCGACAGCCTCGCCCGGCTTCGGAAGCTCGCCGCGGACCACCCGGCGATCTCGGTGCGGCTCGGGCATCAGCGCTGAATGGCCCACCCCCCCGCCGCCCGCCCGCTCGCGAGCGCGGCCTCCACCGTCGCGGACACACCCGCGCCGGGCACGTACTCCCCCGCGAGATGCAAGCTCCCCCGCGGCTCCCCGAGCTCCGGCAACCGAGGGACGCCCCCTACCGTGACGTAGCTGTACGCCCCGCGCGCCAGCGGGTCGGCGAGCCAGTCGTGCGTGTACCAGGCGCGGAGCTGGCCCTCCACCTCGCCCACCGTGAGGCCGAGCGCGCCCGCGAGGTCGCGCACGGCGGTCCGGACCCGCACGTCCTCCGGCATCCGGGAGAGCTGGAAGGCCGCGGGGCCGCCGCACCAGGCCGTGATCACCGCCCGCCGCGCGTCCGCCCAGAACGTCGGGAACACGCCCTTCCCCTGCAGGAACCCCATTCGCCGCGCGACGGCGTCCCAGAACCGCTCGCGGAATACGAGGACCACGCGCTGCGCGCCCCCGCTCGCCACCGCGTCCAGGGGCCACGAGAGCGCTGGCTCGAACGCCACGATCCCGGCCTTCAGCACGCCCAGCGGCAGCGCCACCACCGCGCGACGCCCCACCAGGACCTCAGTGTGTCCGAGCGGCCCCGTCACCGTGACCTCTACCCGATCCGCCGTGTGCACCACCCGCGTCACCGTCGTCCGCGTGCGGATGTCCAGCCCCTCCGCGAGCGGGCCGAGCAGCGCCTCCTGCCCCGCCTCCAGCCGGTACGAGTCCACCGCCCCATCGCCCGGATTGTCACCCTCCTCCTCGAGGACCGCGCGCATGCTCGCGTCCGCCGGGTCGAGGGCGTCGAACCCCGTGAGGAACCCGAGTGTGAACGACTTCGCGTCGTCGCTGGCGTCTACCGCGGCGATCGCGTCGGCCACCGTCCGATCGCCGTCGCCGAGCTGCACCGCGGCCAGGACGTCCCCGAGCTGCGCCCACTCGCGCCCCGCGGGCTCCGGGCCGTCCGGGCCGGCCGTCCATTGGCGCCCGCGCAGCCGCACCTTCCCCGCCCGCGCCTTGCGCACCAGGGACGCCGTGATCGGCGCGTCCCCGTGCACGAACTCCGCGCCGAGCTCCACCGCGCCCACGCCCGGCACCGCCAGCGTGCGCATGCGCCCGCCGGGCTGCGCCCGCGCCTCCAGCACCACCACCGAGGAGCCGGCGTCCGCGGCCGTTCGCGCCGCCGACAGCCCCGCCGCCCCGCCCCCGAGTACAATCACGTCGTAGATCATGCCAGTGGCTAAGCACCGGGTGGGAGGCCGCCATGGAGATCCAGATCGGTCCGGCGCGAGCCGCGAGCCTCGCGGGGATCAACGCCCTGATCGAAGCGTCCAAGCGCACGTGGCCCTACGAGCCGGCGTACCTCGCGGCCGCCATTCCCCTGCTCCGCGTCGACACGACCTACCTCTCTCGCGCGGTATGCCTGGAGGCCCGAGATGGCATGTCCCTCGTGGGCTTCTCGGCGATGGTGCGCGAGCCGGACGGCGTGGTGGTCCTCGAGCACCTGTGGGTCGCGCCCGCGGCGCAGCGCCAGGGCGTGGGGTCCAAGCTATCGGCGCGCTGCCTCGAGATCTGCAGATCCCGGGGTTGGAAGCAGCTCCGCGTCGCCTCCGACCCACCCGCCGAGGGCTTCTACCTCCACCACGGCTTCACCCGCGTGAGCGAGCGGCGCTCTCGGATCCGCGGCGGACCGGCGTTCCCGGTGCTGGAGCTCACGCTTCCATAGGTGAGCGAGCAATCATCCGCTTCTACCCCTCCATCTCCCGCACCAGCCTCTCCAGCTGCTCCCGCGTCATCGTCCACTCCCGCCCCTCCCGCTCCCCGTCGACCACCCGCGTCTTCCGCACACTCGTCTTCCCGCCCTCCACATCGACCTCGAAGAACTCCCTCTCCCGCGGCACACTTCGCAGCCTCGCCCCTCCGAGCGAACGCGAGACCTCCACCGGCACCACCCGCTCCGGCAAGGCCCGCAGCGCGTCCGGCAACCTCCCGGCCTCCTCCACCACGTCCGCCGGCGCGCTCCGCCGCACCGTCACCCCGCGCACCCGAACCCCGAGCCTGTCCACGTCGGTGACCTCCACGTCGACGGTCCCCCGCTCGGTCTCGGCCTCGACCCGCCCCGCACCCGCATTCAAGGCCTCGTCGAGCTTCACTTGTCCTCCTTGCGAGGCTGCCGCTTCATCTCGGTGCCATCGTGGGACAGCCGCACCGGCTTGTTCTCCACCCGCGAGTCGACGTGCACCGGCCGCCCCCAGATCGCCACCAGGTTCCCGAGGGTCACCTTCGCCCAGTCGAGCTGCAGGTCCAGGCCCTCGTAGTCGTGCCAGAGCCGCAATTCCCCTCGGTTCTCGTGGTTCGCGTCCACCACGTACACCCGCGGGCTCCCGCGGCTCGCGAGCTGGTTGAGCAGCCCCTGCTTGATGTCGTGGAACTCCCGGGAGTCGAGCAGCCACTCCTTGCTCTTCGGGTCGAACTTCGTCGTGAAGAACCCCTGCTCCCTGCAGAAGTCCTCGGTCAGGAAGGTGTCGAGGAACGTGATGTCGTTGTGCGTCTTGCGCACCTCGAAGATCTTCTCGCGGCCGAGCCCCGCGTTCGTGTCCCAGGACCGGCGCAGCAACTGATCCTCGCAGTCGAGCCACTCCTTGCCGAAGCGGCCCTTGTCCCAGCGCTCTTCGATGTGCCGCCACAGCTCGAGCCCGATCTTGTAGGGGTTGAACTGTCCCGGCCGCATCTGCGTCGTGCCGCTGTGATGGTCGGCGTAGTCGACGACCTCCGAGTCCGACAGGATGTGGCGGGTCATCAGCTTCGTATGCCAGTAAGAAGCCCAGCCCTCGTTCATCACCTTGGTCTGGCCCTGCGGCGCGAAGTACATCGCCTCCTCGTGGATGATCCGGAGGATATCCTTCTTCCATCGCGGTAGATCCGCGTGCTCGAGGAGGAACTGCATCACGTCCCGGACCGGCTCCTCCGGGAACGACTTCATCCGCGAGAGCTCGTCGAGCTTTTTCTGCCGCTGCGACGCCAGGAACTCCTTCGGGTTGATGTGCTTGTCCATATATCCCTTGGCCGGGAGCCGGACATTCTCCTCATCCGTCGTATCGTCGCGTTCGAGCTCGATGTCGCTCGCCGAACGCTTCCGTACGATATGCAGCGCGTACGGGTCGATCAGGTTGTCGATCGACAGGCAGATGTCGATGAAGCTCTCGACCTCGGCCGCCCCGTGCTTCTCCATGAGCTCGCGGACGCGGGTGGCGTGGTTCGCCATCGTGTCGAGCATCTTGCGGTCGGTGTGCTGAAACCAGGCGTTGTTCTTGAAGAAGTCGACGTGGCCGAACACATGCGCCATCACCAGCTTCTGGTCGACGACGAGGTTGCAGTCCATCAGGTACGCGTAGGACGGCTCGGTGTTGATCACCATCTCGTAGATCTTCGAGAGGCCGTACTCGTAGCTCTTCTGCATCTCGAGGTACTCCATCCCGTACCGCCAGTGCGGGTACCGGGTGGGGAATCCGCCGTACGCGGCGATCATGTTGATCTCCTCGTACGTGCACATCTCGAAGATGGTCTCGAAGAAGTCGAGGCCGTAGCTCTTCGCCAGCGCCTCGATCTCGACGCGGGCCTGCTGCAGCTCGGGGGGGAGCTGGCGGCCTTCCCGCAGGAACCGGGCGGTCATCCGTGACATCTCACCTCCCTCGGCCCAGGAGCTCCTTGATGGAGTCCATGATGGCGTCGCGGTTGGGGACTTTGGAGAGCGCGACCTTCTCGGCGTTGCCGAAGGCTTCGTGGAGGTCCTTGATGAACTGGCCGGAGCCGTACTGGCTGTCGACCTGGGCGTAGCTGAACTGGTTGCTGATGGGGACGAGCTTGTCGCGGAGGAGCTCGACGCACAGGCGCGTGTCCGACTGGCTCCAGTTGTCCCCGTCGCTGAAGTGGAACGGGTAGATATTCCAGTCCGACGCCGGGTAGCTCTTTTCCAGGATCTCCATGCACAGCTTGTATGCGCTGCTGATGAGCGTGCCGCCGGACTCCCGGACGCGGAAGAATGTGTCGCGGTCGACCTCGCGCGCGGCGGCGTCGTGGATGATGAACCGCGTCTCGACGTTATCGTAGTTGTGCTGGAGCCAGGCGTCGATCCAGAAGGCCTCTGCCCGCACGATCTCCTTCTGCTCCTGGCCCATCGACCCCGACACATCCATCATGTAGATGACGCAGGCGGCCGACCGCGGCTCCTTCTGCACCTCGAACGAGCGGTATCGCTTGTCGTCCTTGATCGGCACGATCATCGGGCGCTTGGGATCCCAGGTGCCGGACGCCACCTGGCGCTGGAGCGCCTGCCGCCACGTCCGCCGGAAGTGCCGCAACGACTCCGGTCCGAGCTTGCTGATCCCCTTGTACCGGGTCTTGTCGGCGCTCGTCTTCTGGCTGCCCTTCGGCTCGATCCGCGGGAGCTCGAGCTCCTGCGCCAGGATCTCGGCCAGCTCCTCGATGGAGATCTCGACCTCGAGGTTGTGCTCGCCGGGCTGATCGCCAGCTTCCTGGCCCTCTCCCGGGCCTTCGCCGTCGCCGTCGCCCTGGCCGACGCCAGACTTGTTCTTGCCGTACCGCAGCCGCGGGATCCCGATCTGCGGGAGCGGGATCGAGACGGTCTCCTTCCCCTTCCGGCCGATCAGCTCACCGCTCGACATATACTTGCGCAGGTCGCGCCGGACGCGCCCCTTCACGATGTCGCGGAAGCGCCCGAGGTCCCTGTCGATGTTGAGCATTGGACCTCCCTACTTCTTGGTGGCGTCCCCGCGGGCGAAGATGCTGGCGACGTACTGCAGCACATCCGACGAGCAGACGTCGCAGTAGCCGTAGTTGTCGATCAAGCGCCGCTTCACGATGTCGATCTTCGCCTGGGTCTCGGCGTCGACCGCCTGCGTCACGAGGCTGGTGAGCTTGATGCTGTCCTTGCTGTCCTCGAACAGCTTGAGCTCGAGCGCCCGGTGCAACCGCTCGTTCATCGAGTAGTCGAACGTCTTCCCATCGAGCGCGAGGCCGGCGATGTAGTTCATCAGCTCGCGGCGGAAGTCGTCCTTGCGGCCGTCCGGGATGTCGATCTTCTCCTCGATCGACCTCATCAACCTCTCGTTCGGCTCCTCCGGCGAGCCGGTGTAGGTGTTGCGGACCTTCTCCTTGAGCACGTACGCGCGGAGGTTGTCGATATAGTTCTGCGACAGCCGCTTGAGCGCGCCCTCGTCGGCCGAGATCGCCTTCTGCACCTCGTTCTTGACGAGATCCTCGTACTCCTGCTTCACGACGCCCAGCAGCTCGCGGTACTTGTCGCGCTGCTCGTCGTCGGAGATGAGAGAGTGCTGGTCCAACCCGCCTTCGAGCTCGTTGAGGACCATGAATGGGTTCAGGCACGGCACGCCCGGGCTGCGGACGAGCGCGTTGCTGATCTTGTCCTGCACGTAGCGGGGCGAGATGCCCTCCAGGCCCTCGCGCTTCGCGCCCTTGCGGAGCTCCTTGACGTGATCCTCGGTGAAGCCGGGGATCGAGCGGCCATCGTACAGCTTCGCCTTCTGGAGCAGCGAGAGCTTGTGGTTCGTCGGCTCCTCGAGGCGGGTGAGGACGGACCAGAGCGCCGCGACCTCCACCGTGTGCGGAGCGATGTGCGCGCCGACCTTCTTGCGGTTGAAGTCTTTCTTGTAGATCCGGGCTTCCTGGCTCGCCTTGGTGATGTACGGCACGTCGATCTTGATCGTGCGGTCCCGCAGCGCCTCCATGTACTCGTTGCTCTGGAGCTTGCGGTACTCGGGCTCGTTGGTGTGGCCGAGGATGACCTCGTCGATGT
>CAMCWU010000058.1 GCA_945882675.1 Klebsiella pneumoniae
AACGACGCGAACATCGCGATCAACCCGGGTGCTGTCGAGATCGTCGGTGACGCCATCGACCAGAACTGCGACACGGACGAGACCTGCTGGCTCGACAACGACGACGACGGCAACCGGAGCGACCCCCCGCTCACGATCGTGAGCGGGGACGCCGACTGCGCGGACGCGCGCGAGGGCCGCACGACCGACCCGCTCGACTGTGACGACAACAACGCGGCGATCAACACGTCCGCGGCCGAGATCACGGGAGACGGCGTCGACCAGAACTGCGACGACCAGGAGACCTGCTGGCTCGACTCCGACAACGACGGCGCGCGCAACGACGGCGTGCTGACCATCGTGAGCACGGCGGACACCGACTGCGCCGACGGGGTGGAGTCGCTCACGATCGACCCGATCGACTGCGACGACGGGAACGCCACGATCTTCCCCGGCGCTCCGGAGGATGTCGCGGACAGCGTCGACCAGGACTGTGACGACGTCGACAGCTGCTGGACGGACTCCGACAACGACGGCGCGCGCACGGGCACCTTCTTCGACAGCAACGACCTCGACTGCAACGACAACAGCGAGGGCAACGACCTCGACCCCATCGACTGCAACGACGGAAATTCGGCCATCAAGCCCGCCGCGGTGGGCGGCGTCGAGACGACTGGCACGGGCATCGACGAGGACTGCACCGGCGCTGAGATCTGCTTCAACGACGGGGACAACGACGATACCCGGGACGAGTTCGCCACCCGCGCGTCGGTGGACATCGACTGCGTCGACGCGAACGAGGGGCTCGAGATCGACCTCATCGACTGCGACGACACGGTGGCCACGACCTCGCCGCTCGATCCGGACCTCTGCGGGGACGGCGTCGACAACGACTGCGATACCTTCGGCGACTTCGCGAGCCCCGGAAAGAACGGGTTCCTCGACGACGACGGCGACAAGATCCTGTACGCCGACGAGCAGCTCGCCGGCACCGACGACTGCAACTCCGACAGCGACGGTGACCTCCTCACCGACGACAAGGAGGCGCTCGCGGGCACCGATCCCCTGAACGCAGACTCGGACGGGGACACCCTGCTCGACGGCTTCGAGGTCGGGGCGGACGCCGCGAACCCGCTGAACCGCGATGGTGACCTGCTCATCGACGCCCTCGACGACGACGACGACGACGACGGCATCCTCACGATGAGCGAGCTCGCGCTCGCCGTGATCGATGACCTGGACGGCGACGGCGACGACAACTACCTGGACACGGACTCCGACGGAGACACGTGGTCGGACGCCTACGAGTACAGTACGGCCCTGTTCCCTGACGGCGACAGCGACCGCGACGGCGACCCCGACTACGTCGACTTCGACTCGGACGACGACCTGGTGGACGATCTCGACGAGGAGCTCGGCTTCGACCTGTCCGTGGATACGGACGGTGACGGCCTGCAGGACCGCCTCGACGAAGACGACGACGGGGACGGCGTGCCCACGAGCTCGGAGTCCGATGCCTTCGGCCTGCCGATCGACCTCGACACCGACGGGGACGGCTTGCCCGACTACCGCGAAGAGGACGACGACGCCGACACGATCCTGACCGCCGACGAGTTCGCCAGCGGCGACTCCGACGGGGACGGCGCGGACGATTACATCGACGCGGACGACGACGACGACGCGATCGACACCCGCTGCGAGCTCGCGGCGACCACCGACTGGCTGAACGTCGACAGCGATGGGGACAGCTTCACGGACGGCGTGGAGTGGTACAACTTCCTCGCCGATCTGCCGCTGCTCGCCGCGAACGACGTCAACGACCTCAACTCGTCCGACCCCGCGAGCTGCGACACGCGCTTCGGCACGGGCGAGACCGGCACCGCAGCCGGGCCGAACGCCTGTTTCGACCCCTGGGATCGCGACAACGACGGGGCGATCAACGCGCTGGACGACGACGACGACGGCGACGGCATCTCGACCTTCTTCGAGGGCGCGGAGGATCTCGACTGCGGGGCGATCCTCATCGCCGGCACCGGGTCGGACGGGATCCCGAACTACCTCGACTACGACTCGGACGGCGACGACGAGCTCGACTGCGCGGCCGGCGGCTCGCTCGCCAGCGGCGACGGCGACGGCCTGCTGAACTCGGACGGCGACTCCCAGAAGGACTTCGTCGACTGCGACAACTCCGGCTGCGCGGGCGACTCCGACGCGGACGGGCTCACGAACTGCGATCCCGGCGAGTACAACGCGCTCGACCCCGACGCGGACGACGACGGGATCCTCGACGGCGACGAGGGCGTGGACACGGACAGCGACGGCACGGCGGACGCGCTCGACCCCGACGACGACGGGGACGGCCTGCTCACCGTGGCGGAAGCCGGCTTCGACCTGTGCGTGTGGGAGCTCGAGTACAGCGCCACTGCCGGTGCGTGGGAGCGCGTGTGCGCCGACGGCTCGGTGCTCGCCTACGACGTGGGCGACTTCCCGAACTCCGACGCCGCCACCGGTGGGCCGTGGCCGCTGAACCCGGACACGATCCCCGACTACCTCGACGCCGACGACGACGGCGACGGCACGTCCACCATCGACGAGGGTGACGGCGACGCCGACGCCGACGGGATCGTGAACTACCTCGACGGCGACGACGGGGACGGCCCGCTCGCGGACGCCGACCTCGACGGCTTGAGCAACGAGACCGAGGTCGAAGGCGGCACGAACGCCTACGATCCGGACTCGGATGACGACGGCCTGCAGGACGGCGCAGAGATCGGCGACACCGACGGCGACGGCACCGCGGACGCCCTCGACCCCGACGACGACGGCGACGGCATCGACACCGTGGTGGAGGGCGCGAGCGACCCCGACGGCGACGGCGTCCCGTCCTACCTCGACGACGACTCGGACGGCGACGGCACGCCCGACGCCGAGGAGGCTGTGGACTCGGACAGCGACTGCGACGGCATCTCCGACTGGTCGGACCCGGCGGACGACGACGGCCCGTGCGCTTCGGCCGCCGGGAAGGACACGGGCGGCGCGGGCGGCGGCGGAAGCTGCGGCTGCGAGACCACCTCAGCCGGCAGCGCCGGCTGGCTCGGCGCCCTCCTCGTCGGAGCCGCTGCCTTCCTGCGCCGACGCCGGATCAGCTGAGCCCGATCAGCTGAGCCCGATCAGCTGAGCCGGCATGGCGCCGGCTAGGGGCGCCGGCATGGCGCCGGCTGGGGCGCCGGATCAGCTGAGCCGGCATGGCGCCAGCTGGGGCGCCGGATCAGCTGAGCCGGCATGGCGCCGGCTGGGGCGCCCGATCAGCTGAGCCGCTTCGTACCGGTTGTCGGGCGCAAACCACAGAGGCGCGGAGAAACAGAGGACGGCGCAGAGCCGCTTCTGGATCAGCCCACCGACTTCCCAGCTCGCGAGGGGGCTTTTGTGTGCCCCCGCTCTCCGGGTGGGCGGTCGGGGGTTCGGGACCCAGGCTGTCCCGGCCGCCGGCTCGAGCGCCCCCGACAGGTCCCGCTACCGGCGAGAGCACTCCAAAACAGCTGTCACCCTCCGATCACGCGCGTCGAAAGGTCACTACGTCTCTCCGCAGCCTCTGCTCCTCTATGCCTCCTTGGTTTGCGCTCGATTCAACCAGGATTGACGTTCTCGGAGTGACATGATCAATCGTCAGAGGGGAGAGTCGGTGTCAGAGCGGGAGCAGGTACAGGCTCGCTAGCTTGAGCTCTCCGTCCGGCAGGGGCAACTCCATGAGCGCCGGGGTCTCGCTCTCGAACTGCGCGGGCGCGCCGGCGACCCCGAACACCCACAGCGTGTCCCCGGACAGGGTGTACAGGCCGTTGAGGTTCGTGGCGTCGATGGCGGCCGCGCTCGCCCCGGGATCGAGGAGCGGATCGTACGGGCCGACGCCGATCACGAACGGCTCGAACGCCGCGCAGGCGTCGTACGGGACCGGCGGCGCGAGGGTCCACCAGGTGAGCAGGCCGGGATCCGGCAGCGGGGCGTCCGTCACCGACAATGGCGCGCCGGAGAGGACGCACACCACGGACTCGTCGGCGTCGAGGAGCGCGATCTCGACGACGGAGAGCGCGGGATCGACGATGCCACCTTCCACCGCGAGCGCGCCCTGGAGGGACCACCACACGGGCTCGATGGCTCGCGTGTCGGAAGACCCGCTGTCGAGCGAGGCGTCCGTTTCGGTGGGGGCGGTGTTCGTGGCGTCGCTGGTGTTCGAGCCGTCCTTGCGGTCGGCGCCCGAACCCGAGCAGGCGGCGAGCACGACCAGGAGCGCGGAGCGCATGTGGACCTCCCGTCCCGTCAAGCTTGCAGAAACCATGCCACCGACGGGCCGTCGGGAGATGCCGGTCCGACGGGGATCGGCCCGCGACATCACCGGGCCGCCCGCGACATCGGCGCCCCGGTCTCCCGGCTCACCGGCGTGAGCGCGTCTCCCCCTGCGAGCGGCCAGATGGCGTCTGGCCAGAGCGTGAACGGCGCGACGCCGTCCCAGCCGCCGTCGTCCACGGGCTCCCCTGCGTCCAGCGCGGCCGGCCAGGCCTGTCCGTGCGGCTCCCAGCCCGCGCCGTAGTCGGCGTAGCCCGCGCTCGTGAGGCCCGGGTGCTCCGCCGCGCCGCCCGTGAGCTCGCCGATCCCGAGCCCGCGGAGCGACAGGAAGACCGGATCGGCCTGCACGGCCAGCGGGCAGTCGCTCTCGAGGAGGGTCGCGTCGACGGTCCAGGCGATGGTGCAGTCCGGGCACGGCTCCGTCTCCGTGCCCGTCAGCTCGACGACCACGGCGCAGGAATAGTACCTTTCGTCGGGGCGAACCCGCCACTGCTCTCCATACACCTGCCAGGTCTGGAACCCGTGCAGGTCGGCCGCCGGCGCGACTCCCGGCTCGATCCAGATGGGGTCGAGCGCCCAGGCTGGCGTGGTGTCCGCCTTGCAGGCCCCGAGGACCGCGAGCAGCGGAGAGAGGCGCAGGAGCGCGGTCACGACAGCACGCCCAGCAGGATCTGGGACGCCGCGACCGCGAGCAGGAGCAGCAGGCCGAGCAGCCCGAGTCCCGCCACGGGGACGAGCCACCACTGCCACGGCATGGGCGGCTTCGGGTCCGGCGCGGCCGGTCGCGGCGCCGCCACGGGGGAAGACGGCTTCGGGGCGGCGGAGGGCTGGCCGCCCTTGCGGGCCCAGGCGCCGACCTCGTCCGGCATGTCGGCGCGCTCGGGCGGGGCCGGAATGGTCTCGCGCTCGGACGACGCGGCCTGCCGGTGCTTCACGACGACGACGTCCTCGTCTTCGCGCTCGGGACCCAGATCGCTGCGCACCGGGAGGCTGCGGGCCTCGCGCTGGAGCGCGGCCAGGTCGTAGGACGGGGCGGTGACGGCCGCGGACGGGGCAGGGGACAGGGGCCGGGACGCGGGGGCCGCAGGGGCGGGAGCGTCCATGTCGGAGCGGGGCGGGCCGCGCCGCGCGTCAGGCTCCGCGCCGTTGCCCGCCCCCGTCTGTGGCCGGGAGACGACGCGGACGATCTGCGTGTCGTCGCCGGGCTCGGTGGTCCACTCGCCGGCGGGCACGCGGAGCGCCTCGAGAGCGGCGAGGCTGGTGACGGCCGTGACCTCGTCCTTCTCGCGCTCACGGCCCAGCTCGGTGAGCGGCTCCAGCCCGCGGAAGAGCTGGGGGAAGTTCCGCGCATCCTGCTCCACGGCGGTCATGCCGTGCAGCTCTGCGGCCGTGACGGACTCCGTGCTGTCGGTGTGCTCACCGTCCTCTGGCAGGTCGCCGATCGCGGCCAGCGGGTCCGGCGCCCAGCGCTCCACGAGCGTCGCGAGGTGGTCCGTGTCCGCGCGGAAGTTCCCGTCCATCGCCCAGAGCAGGTCGCCGACGCGAACGTGATCCGGCTTGCCGCGCCGGAGCCGCTCGAGCAGCACGCGGGCTCGCGTGAGGTTGTTGAACAGGAGGTGGCGCTCGGCCAGTCGGAGCTGGAGCTCGGGGCCGAGGGAGTCGCCGTCGTCGGCCTCCGGCGGCATAATTGTGTCCGAGAGCCGGCTCCAGAGCTGGTTGAGCTCGGGGTGCTCCGGGTGGGCCGTGAGCGCGGCCTCGAGCGGCTTGCGGGCCTGGTGGGGCCAGCCGCGATCGAGGAACATCCTGACGATCAACAGGGTCGTCTCGAGCCCGCCCTCTCCCTTCTCGTGCAGCTCGCGGAGCTTGGCCCACGCGCGGTCGACGAGGCACAGCGACAGCAGCGCGCGCGCGTGCGCGAGCCGTGCCGGCACGGTCGGCTCGCCCTGCTCGGCCCACAGCTCGCCCAGCCGGATCACGTCCCGCGGGCGCCGCTGCCGCTCGAGGTGCAGCAGCGCGCCTTCCACCCGGAACGGAGGCACGGCCACGGGACCCGTGGTCGTGCTGGCCTTGGAGCGGGGCGGGGGCGTGAGGATGGGACGATCCTGGGTCGAGTGGCGACCCTCCACGCTAACGCGGCGGATGGTCCGAGTCGATGGACCCTACAGGGACTTGATGGCCTCGGTCAGCTTGGGCGTGATCTCGAACAGGTCGCCCACGATGCCGTAGGTCGCGTGCTCGAAGATCGGCGCGTCACCGTCCTTGTTGACGGCCACGATCACCTTGCTGGTGCGCATGCCGGCGAGGTGCTGGATGGCGCCGCTGATCCCGAGCGCGAAGTAAAGCGTCGGGTTCACGACCTTGCCGGTCTGCCCGACCTGCTCGCTGTGCGTCGCATAGCCGGCGTCCACCGCCGCGCGGGACGCGCCGACGGTCGCGCCGAGCGCCGTGGCGAGCGGGCGGACGACGCGGTCGAAGTCCTCCTTGGACTTGAGCGACCGGCCGCCGGACACGATCCGCTCCGCGACGGTCAGGTCGACGGTCGAGCCGCTCGGGGCCTTCTGCTCGACGACGCGGACGCCGTCGCTGCCCGCCGGCGCGTCGATCTTCGTGACATTGGCCGTCCCACTACCCTTCTGGGGCTGCGGGAAGCTGTTCGGCCGTACGGAGAAGATCGCCGGGGTCTTCGTGACGGTGACGTCCGCGAACGCCTTGCCCGAGTAGATCGGGCGACGGCCCACGATCTTCCCGCCGTCCACGCGGAGATCGGTGACCTCCGTACCGATGCCGGTGCCGAGGCGCGCTGCGAGCCTCGGCAGGGCGTCCCGGCCGAGCGTGAGCGCCGGCGCGAGGATCACGTCCGGCTTCACGCTGTCCACCGCCGCCGCGAGGGCCGCGGTCACCGCGCCGGTCGAGTACGACGAGAAGTCGCCGCCGACGTGGATCACGGTCGTGGCGCCGTAAGCGCCGAGGTCTGCTGCCGGGGCGTCGCCGAGGACGACCGCCGCGACCGCCGCGCCCGTGGAGGAGGCGAGCTCCGTTGCCTTGCCGAGGAGCTCGTACGCCGTCTTCCGGAAGACGCCGCCGTCGTGCTCCGCAATCACCAGGATTCCGCTCATGTGTGCACCAGATGGATGAGGTTGGAGGCGGGGTCTCAGATGACCTTGGCTTCTTCGCGGAGCAGGCGGACGAGCTCGGCGACCTGCGCGTCGGCGTCGCCCGTGAGCATGCGGCCCTTCGTGCGCGCGGGCGGCAGGGCCCAGCCCGACGTGACCACGGCCGGCGCGACGTCCGCGGCGGTGAGCCCAAGGGCCTCCAGGTTCTTGCTCTCGACCGGCTTCGCCTTGGCCTTCACGATATCCGGCAGCTTCGGGAAGCGCGGCGTGTTGAGCCCCATGTCGCAGGTGATGACTGCCGGCAGCGCGCCCTCGACGATCTCCTTGAGGCCGCCGTCGATGCTGCGGGTCGCGCGGAAGTGGTTCCCGTCGAACGACAGCTCGGAGACGCGGGAGACCTGCGCCCAGCCGAGCAGCTCGGCAACCATCGGGCCGACCTGGCCGTTGTCACCGTCGATCGCCTGCTTACCGAAGAACAGGACGTCGACGCCCTCGGCCTTCGCCGCGGCCGCGAGCATGCGGGCGATCCCGAGCGAGTCCGCCTTGTCGGCCGCCCGATCGTTGACGAGCACGGCCTTGGTCGCGCCGAGCGCGAGCAGGGTGCCCTTGATCAGGGCGACGGTCTCGTCTCCGCCGACGGTGAAGCTCACGACTTCGCCCTGGACCTTCTCCTTGGTGCGGAGGGCCTCTTCCACGGCGAGCGCGTCGTAGGGGCTGACGACCCACTTGACGCCGGCCGGGTCGATCCCCGCGTTGTCCCCCCGGATCTTGATCCGGGTGTCCGTATCCGGTGTAAACTTGGCGCAGACTCCGATCTTCACTGGATCTCCTGGTGCTTGGGGTCGGACAACATCCCACGGATGAAGACGTCGGCCACCTGTCGGGCCGCATTATCGAGATCGAAGCGCCCGCGCTCCCGGGCGATCCCGGTCTCTGTCTTTCTCGACAGGACCCACTGCATGGCGAGCTCGTCGAGAGCGCCGAAGAAGGCCCACATGGTCACGAACGGGTCGAGGTCCGCGCGGAAGGTGCCGCACGCCTGCCCTTCGCGCACGATCTGGCCGAACACGCCGAGGTACGCCCAGAGCTTCTCCGGGCGGTACTCCTTGAGGAACTTGTTCGAGAGCCGGAGCTCGACCTGCAGGACCTCCGCCGCCGCGCGGTTCTCCCGCACCTGCCGGAAGTGGAAGCTCGCAAACCGCCGGATCCGGTCGACCGGGTCCGCGGTCTCCGCCAGCGACTCGCGCAGCCCGGCGAGCAGCACGTCCATCTTCTCCTCGAAGATCGAGAGGAGCAGGTCCTCCTTGTTCTTGAAGTAGAGGTAGATCGTGCCGTCTGCGACGCCGGCCCGCTCGGCGATATCGGACACGCGCGACTGGTGGAAGCCGCGCTCCGCGAAGACGGCGATCGCCGCCTCCGTGATGAGGCTCCGCTTGTCCGCCTTGCGGGGCTGCTCGGACATGCTCTCCTGACCTGAATGAAGCCTCACTCAGCTATCGCGGAGGGCGCTCCGCGGCCACGCCATCACGCCGCACGGGACCGCGTCCGGCCCGCGGAGGTCGGCCAGATCGGCCCAGGGTCGGCCGGTGACGGGGTCGGTCGCTCCTGGCCACGCCTCGAGCAGCGGGCGCAGCACGAACGACCGGTGGGGGATACCCGGGTGTGGCAGGACCAGCCGCGGCGCCGACTCGCCGGGCGCCGCGCCCGTGTGGAGCAGCACGTCGAGGTCCAGCGTCCGATCGCCCCAGAAGCGGGCTCTGCGGCGCACTGCCCCCGCCTCCAGCGCGATGCACAGGTCGAGCAGCGACAGGGGTGACAGCGACGTCTCGAGGAGCGCCACGCCGTTGAGGAACCAGCCGCGGGCCGTACCGCCGCGCATGGGCGGGGTGCGCCACCAGCGGCTCACGCGGAGCACGCGCGTACCCGGGGCGCGATCGAGCGCGCGGACGGTTCGCTCGAGCGTCGCGCGCCGGTCCCCGATGCTGCTCCCGAGCGCAACGCACGCCCGCCAGGCACCCTGTACCGCCGGTTGGGTCAGTAGATGCTCGCGTCTGTCGTGAGCGACGCGGGCTTGTCGGCGGTCGCCTCGTAGATCGCGCGGTGGCCGTCCCCGTCCACGTCGCAGGAGCCGCGGACGACGAATTCCCCGCCCGCGACCGTGACACTGTATGACCCGCGGACGTCGCTCTCCGACGGCGCCCAGCCGAGCCGTTGGAAGCCGGGGGAGGGGACCCACGGCACGGGGTCACTGTTCACGGTATGCGGGGGGCGCGGCGCGGCGTCCGCCGCCAGGTACTCCGAGAACGTGCGCATATTCTCGAGCTCGCGCTGGCGGATCGCCTCTACGTTCTCCGCGACTTCTTCCCGGCGGGAGCGCCGGGCCATCGACCAGATCAGCGGCACGGTGATCAGGACGAGGACCGCCAGGACGGCGAGACCCACCAGGATCTCGGTCCGCCCTACCTCTCCGCGTCTTCCACCCGTACGGGCCATGGCCATCCTCGCTCTCCCGGAGCCGCATCTTATCGCGAGTCGCGCGCCCGTCCTACTCGGGAGCGACGACCGCCTCGATCCGCACCCGCTCCGCCGTCGCCCGGACCGCCAGGCCCAGGAGCTCGTTATCGAGGAGGAACGCCCGTCTGGCCTCGGGGCGCCAGATGACGGCGTCGAGGCAGCCCTCCACCGTGGGGGCGTCGCACGACCACGCGGCGGTCGCGGCGCGGTCGAACCCGAGCCGACCCGCGGCGCCCGCGACGTCGATCGGGTCGTCGAGCGCGGAGGTGGCCACGGAGTCGAGCGTCCGGTCCCTCCGCCACGGCGCGCCGCCGTACGCCTCGCGTACCATCCCCACGAGCGCCTCCGCCCGGGCGGCCGGGTCGTCCGGGAGGCCGTCGACCGCGAACAGATCGAGCTTCGGCGGGATCATGTCCACGTACACGGGGAAGCGCGCCACGGTCGCGTTCGCCAGGCGAACGTCGAAGATCCACTCGCCGGCGCGGTCGAGCGGCACGGGGACCGGCGCGTCGAGGGGGTAGTCGTGCACCGCGCCCACGGGATCGCCGACCACCAGCACCGCGCCGGCGACGGCCGGGAGCCGGATCGTCTCGCCCAGCTGCATCAGCCGGCGGATCGTGCCGAGGTCGAGCGCCGGGGCCGCCGACAGGCCGACCCACGAGTCCGCGGTCTCCGCTCGCACGCGCACGAGGCCCACGCTCTGGCCCTCCGGCAGCCCCGCGAGCCACGCCGTCAGCGCGTCCGGCGGGGGCGCTCCGGCCTCCGTCTGCCATGCGCGGAGCTGAGAGACGGGGTAGGGCCAGCCAGCCCGCCAGGCGGACTCCCGGACCTCCCACGGGGTGTAGCCGCCGGTGCCGCGCGCGGCCTGCAGCGCGAGGCCCGCGGCCGCCCCGCCGAGCGACGCGTCGTAGTGGTAGGCGGAGATCACCCGGGCGATCACCGGATCGGGCGGCACATCCGACACCCGGGCATACGTTCCGGACTCCGGCGACGGCACGCGCGGTAGGGCGCTGAGCTCGTCGGGCTGCGGAGGGCGCTTGGCGCAGGCGGCGAGCAGTAGGAACCCGCTACGAAACCCGATCCTCTGCCACCGGCTCGTTGTCGGTGCGGATGTACGGCTGGTCATCTTCGCCTACCTCGACGAGCTGTAGCGCAGTGTCGCGGCCGGCGACCCGAACGATCATCGAGTGGCCATCGCGCATCCAGCCGAGCACGGTGTCGCGATCCACGGTCCGTGGCGGAAGTCGAGCGACCTCCACGTCCATGCTGGTGATCCGCCCGCTGCTCGTCTCCGCCGACTTCACCCGGATCCTGCCCATCGGTCCCCCGCGGTTCGAGGTAACCCGTCGCGGCGCTCGACGCCGTGCCGTGGGAGGCGGATCCTCGGCCCGTGCAGACCTGTCCCGCGGGTCGACGGAGGCAGCGCTGGAAGCGCGTTTCACGGCGGAGGAGCGGGAGGGGCTCCTGGACTTCTGGCAGGTCTACGAGTCGAGCCTGGACGTCATCAACGAGCGCAGGAAGGTGGTCTTCGGGAGCCACCCCATTCTCGGCCCCGGCCTCGCGGGCGCATCGGACGCCGAGCGCGCGGCTGCGGCGGCGCACGCGCGGGTGCTCGTCGAGCGCGCGACGCACGGCGACTGGTCGGGGTACGAGCAAGGTCTCTCGCAGCACGCCCGCACCTATGTCGCCCCGGGCGTGCGCTACCAGACGTGGGTGGACCTGTTCGTGGACTTCCGGCGCACGATCGCCCCGCGCCTGACCGCTGCATACGCCGACCAGCCGGCACGACTCGCGTGGGCGCAGCACGCGTTCCAGACGTTCCTCGACCAGACGCTCGCCTTCCTCGGCCAGGCCTTCATCGACGCCGAGGAGCAGGTCGTGCGCCGGCAGGCTGCCGAGCTCCGCGAGCTCGAACACCAACGCGCCCAGCTCTTCGACAACAGCCCGGCGCCGATGTGGGTCTTCGCCGCCGACTCCGGACGATTCCTCACCGTGAACGCCGCCGCGATCCGACATTACGGCTACTCCCGCGCAGAGTTCGAGCGAATGACGATCTGGGATCTCCGCCCGGACGAGGATCACGACAGGCTCCGGGAGCACCTCAAGAACCCCCCCGTCCTGAGCGATATCGGACGCTGGCGGCACCGCAAGGCGGACGGCAGCGACATCACCGTCGAGGTCGTGGGGCACGCGGTCGTGTTCGACAGCCGCCCCGCGCGCCTGGTGGTCGTCCACGACGTCACCCAGCAGGTGGAGCTCGCGGAGCAGCTCCGGCAGTCCCAGAAGATGGAGGCCGTCGGTCAGCTCGCGGGCGGCGTTGCCCACGACTTCAACAACCTCCTGACCGTGATCCTCTCGTGCGGGGAGCTCGCGCGCGACGAGCTGCCGTCCGGCTCTCCCGCGGTGGACGATCTGGACGAAATTTTGCGCGCCGCCGGGCAGGCGGCGTCACTTACCCGCCAGCTCCTCGCATTCAGCAGGAAACAGCGTTTGAAAACGGAGGTCATCGATCTACGCGATCTCGTCACCGGGTCGGAGGGGATCTTCAGGCGGCTCGTCGGGGATGAAGTGGACCTGGTGACCCGGGCGGCGCCCGACCTCGCGCGCGTGCGCGTGGACCGGAGCCACTTCGACCAGGTGCTCCTGAACCTCGTGGTCAATGCGCGGGATGCCATGCACGCCGGTGGGCGGCTGACCGTCGAGCTGTTCAACGCGGAGCTCGACGACCGGTACGTGCGCGGCCACATCGGCGCGAAGCCGGGGAGCTACGTCGTCCTCTCGGTGACCGACACCGGAGTCGGCATGGACGACGCGACCCAGCTCCGCATCTTCGAGCCCTTCTTCACGACGAAGCCGCTCGGCTCCGGCACGGGCCTCGGACTGTCCACCGTGTTCGGGATCGTGAAACAGGCGGATGGCGACGTGCGCGTGTACAGCGCGGTCGGGAAGGGGACGACGATGCGGATCTATCTCCCGGCGGTCGATGCGTCGGAGCCGCTCGCCCCGGCGAGCCCGCGGCCCGCCCCGGCCCGCGGCGCTGGCGAGCCCGTGCTCCTGGTCGAGGACGATCCGGCCGTTCGGGCCGTCGCACGGCGCGCGCTGCGGAGCGGGGGCTTCCGCCTGATCGAGGCCGCCACCCCGGCAGAGGCGCTCGCGATCGCCGAGGATCCCGGGGTCGAGATCGCGCTCCTGCTCACCGACGTCGTGATGCCCGGCATGAACGGCCGGGAGCTCGCCGACCGGGTCCTCCCTACGCGGCCCGGGATCCGCGTCCTGTACGTCTCGGGCTACTCGGGCGGGGCCATGGCGCACCAGGGAATCGTCCCAGACGGGGCGTCCTACCTGCAGAAGCCGTTCACGCCCGACGCCCTGCTGCGGGCGGTCCGCGCGACGATCGATCAGGGCTGAGGGGCGCGCCAGGGCGGGACCCACCCCTGCCGAACGATGAGCGGGAGCCGGTTCGCTGCGACATCCACGCGGAACCGTTGGCCCGCCACCCACTGCTCGCCGTCGAGCTGGCTCGGGATCTCGTCGGCGTGTAGCAGTGTCACGTCGAACCACGACGCCGAGAAGCCGACCGCGTGCGTGATCCCCAGCGGATCCAGGTGCTCCTGCCAGATCGGGAGATCCTTCAGGTCGCGGATCGCCTTGCTGATCATGTCGCGGCGGCCCTGGAGCGGCACGATCTCCATCCGGCCGTCGTCCGGCGCGCCCTCGCGGGCCGGCACCCAGAGCCCCCCGTAGATCGCCGTGTTCTTGATCACCAGGTCGGTCAGGTTGTCGTAGCGCCAGGTGCCTTCGTCGCTCTTGATCTCGGCGCTGAACTTCACGGGCTCGACGTAGGAGCGGAGCATCTCCTGGGCCCACGCGCCCGCGTACACGAGCTGGTCGCGGTAGAAGTCGCGCAGGACCGGCACTCTGGCGACCCAGGCCCGGTCCCGGTTCCGCGTGAACAGGATCGCCGGGCTCATCCCGAAGCCGGCGGAGTCGAAGAACCAGTCGGCGTGGGTGGGCCGATCGGCTTCGTCCAGGCGCAATATCTGGCCGCAATCGAGCGCTATCGTGTGCCCGACCAGCAGGTGATCGAGGTTCTCGTCGAGCTGGGACCGGAGCGCGGACATGCCGAACGACTGGCCCTGGTCATTGGCCGTGCCGCTCGGGAGAAAGCCCATGCGCGCGGGATGCCGGGCTTTGAGAAGGCCCTTCGCGACCTCTGCGAAGGTGCCGTCCCCGCCGAGCGCGACGACGGTGTGGAAGCCGCCGCTGTCCACCGCGTCTCGGATGAGGTCGACGGTCGCGCCTTCCGGAGCGGTCGAGAGCAGGTCCGTGGGGAGCCCGCGCTCGTGCATGCCTGCCAGCGCGGCTTCGATCCGCTCGGCGGCGCGCCCGGAGCGTGCGGTGGGGTTCCCGACGAGCAGCCAGCGCGGCACGGATCCTCCGATCACCCTAACCCCGCGCAGCGCTCCACGCGATGGACGGGATCTTCCAGATGGAGGGCGCGACCTCGTACGCGACGAGCTTCGGGCCGATGTGGTGGGTCTGCCGGTGGGTGACGAACCACGGGGGCTTCGGGAACATCGTGAAAGGACCGTACACGATCGATTTCTCGGGGCGGTCGAACAGGTAGGTGTTGTGCACGACGTCGCGGCCGGACTGGATGTCTTCGAGCGTGTGGCCGGGGTAGGCGCCCCAGGTGGTCACGCAGAACGCATAGTTCAGGGCGGCCCAGTGGTTCACGGCGATGCCGCCGTACCGCAGCTCGTCGAGCGCGTCCTGGAACGCGGCCTCCGACGGCGCGTCCTTGCGGGTGGACGGGTGGATGAGCACCATGCACGCGAGCGTGCCCCACACCGTGTCGTTGCAGAACTCGACCGCCTTGGGGAGGAAGTCGGTGGCGGTCGTCGCGGGCAGCTTGACGACGTGGAGCACGCCGCAGAACGGCTCCTGCGTGAAGCACACCTCGTCCTTCTTGCCGGGATCGAGGCCGGTGATCAGCGTCCACGGTACGGTGCCCTCGGCGTCCGCCGCGAGCTTCTCGGCCTGGGGATGTGCCGTGAGGAACCGGCCCCAGCGGTCCCGGGCGCCGGGGTAGTAGGCCTTGCGGACCGGGATGGATGCCAGGACCTGGCGCACCTTCGCGACGAGCGCGTCACCCTGGTCCCAGCCGTCGGGGATCACCAGGAGCTTCGCCGCGTTGCAGTTGAAGCTGCCGTTGTTCACCACCATGGTGGCGATGTTCTCGGCCTGGAATTGCATCTCCTTCGCGGTCCAC
>CAMCWU010000059.1 GCA_945882675.1 Klebsiella pneumoniae
GAACCTCGTGCTGGCCGATCGCCGCGAGCTCGAAGAGCCCTCGACCCGCCGCTGGGGCCAGATCACGCCGCTGCAGGCGCAGGAGCAGCAGGGCGCGGTGGCCGCCGGCATCGTCCGCGGCTGGCCGCCCGAGATCGTGGCGTTGCTCCGGCTCGGTCGGGCCAGGCAGGGCGTCTCGGGGGACCGGATCCTCGGGACCTATGCGGAGGCCGTGGTGGGCGTCGTCTTCCGCGAGCACGGCTACGACGCCGCGAGCGCGTTCGTGTGCCGCCACTGGGGGTTCCTGGCGCGGGAGGGCTGATTGTGGGTGGCTCCAGCCCGTGCGCGGCTGGCCGGGCGCCGGTCCGCGCGCTCCAGCGGGCAGGCGTCAGGGCGGCCGGCTCGCACGACGGGCGTCCCGCATCGGCCCCGATGGTCAACCATCCCCCACGATGCGGAACACGGGCGTCCCGGCTGCCCTTTCGCGAGCGCACGGACCGGAGCCCCGGGATCGCGGACCGGAGAGAGCCTCCCCCCAATCTGCCGCCGACGAGGTGGACGAGGCCGAGCGGCTGATCCGTTTGTCAGCCCGCCGCGACGGAGTGGCACGGCCCGTCCGGGGGGCACTCGATGCCGAAACCCGAGCAGTCCTCTCCCGGCGCGGGCAGGCAGTCCGCTGCGGGGAGCCAGACCCGCAAAGCTCCGTCCGGGCCCGGCTGTACGCTGGGCTTCCCGTAGGGCGTCACGGCGGTATTTCCCCACAGCCTGAACACCTGGAACAGGGCGTGATCGCGGATCATCCGCGCCTCCACCTCTGCCGGCAGGGCCCATGCGCCGCGCAGCGCCTGCTCCCGGGCGGCCAGCGCGGCGACGCACGCGGCGTCCACGGGCGCGAGGGGCTGCGGCGCGTCCACGGTCGGGCGATACCAGCCCCCGTCCGCCGAGAATACGGCCACGAGGCCGGGATCGGTGAAGCGGAGGCCCGCGATCGCATACGGCGTGTTGCGGAGGATCCGAGCCTCCATCGGCGTCCAGACCGGGAGCTCGCCCGAGGCGCAGGTCGCCCGGAGGGCTTCGTAGGCCGCTCGGATCGGTCCGGTCGCTGCCACGCCCACCTCCACACTGGCCGGGGGTGCGGCCGTCGCGGTAGCGTCACAGGCCGCGAAGCAAAAGAGCAACCAGTACACGGCGGCGCCTCCCGCCTGCTGTATCCTGCGCCGCATGGACGATGCAACCCGGCGCGTACGCGCATTCTACCGCGACCATCCCATCCCATCCCTACCCCGACGTCGCGGGGATCCAGCTCCGGGCGGACTCGTTCCCGACCTGGCTGCTCGCGCAGGTCGATCGCGAGTCCTGGCCTCGAAAGCTCCACCTCCTGGATGCCGGGTGCGGCACCGGGGTCTCCCTGGCGGCGGTGGCAGCGCTCCACCCGGAGGCGCACGTCGCGGGTGTCGACCTGAGCGAGCCATCCATCGCGCGCGCTCGTGAGCGCCTGGCGGGTCGCCCGGACGTGGAGCTGATCGCCGGAGACCTCCACGATCCGGCGGTCACGGCGCGGCTCCGGGCCACCGCGCCGTCCGGCTTCGACGTCATCTGGCTCTCGGGCATCCTCCACCATGTCCCCGACCCGGCGGCGCTCCTCGCGCGGCTCGTACCGCTGCTGGCGGTCGACGGCGTGGTCTCCGTCATGGTCTACGGCGCCTATGGCCGGCTTCCAGCCACCCGCCTCTCGCGCGCGCTGGCGCTGGCCGAGCCCGATCCGGCCGCTCGGGGCGCCCTCGCGCGCACGTGGCTCCGGGCCCTCGAGCCCGGCCCGATCCTCCGCGCGCCGTTCGACGACGGGCGCACCGTGGGCGACGTCGAGCTCGCCGACCGCTACCTGCACCCGCTCGCGCGGCCAATGCGGGTCGAGGAGCTCTTCGCCACCCTGGACGCCGGCGGCCTGCGCTGGCTCCGCTGGCTCGAGCCCCGTGCGTGGTCGCCGCGGGCGCGGCTCGGACCGGAGGCCGCAGCTTCGCTCGGGGATCTCGACGAGCGGGCGCAAGCCCTCGTGCTCCAGGAGCTGTTCGACCACCCGAGCCTCGAGTGCCTCGCGACCCACCCGGAACGGGCCGGGCGCCCCGCCGCCGACGGCGAGCTGGCGGGCCAGGTGGTCGATCGAAACCCGCAGGTCGCGCTCCAACGCATCGAGCGCAGCGTCGGGCCGGTGCTGCTCGACGAGGGCGTCCAGGTCCGCCTGCGCGCCGGCGCGTGGGAGCCGCTGGACGCGCGCGAGCGGGCGTTGTTCCTCGTGTGCAACGGGCCGATCCTCGGCAGCGAGCTGATCGCCGCGGCGGGGCTCACCGCTTCCGAAGGCGACGCCGGCTTGCGCAGCCTGCTCGAGCGCGAGCTGTTCTTTCGCCCGGTCTGACCGCGGCTACTCGGGCGCCGGGGCGGGCTCGGCGGCCGGCGCATCGAGCTCCGGGTTCCGCACCACGGAGTACGTGCCCGCGCGGAGGCCCGCCGGCTGGCCCCGCTCCGGGAGCGACCACCCCGCGCCGTCCCGCGCGACGTACCGCACGGGCGCCCACGTCTCGAGGCCATTGATCGCGTCCTGCCCGCCATACCGCACGCGGACCATGTCGCCGCTGACCTCCTTCAGGTCGACCGCGGCGCCGTTCGGGACGAGCGAGCTCGTGACCGTGAACGCACCGGACGCGCTCCGCGTCCGCAGGTTCGTGCCGGCGGGGTCGGAAGCGCAGTTCAGCACGTAGCCCGCGGTCCACTCGGGGTTGCCCGTGTACGTCGCGGCGGCCAGCGCCGACTCCCAAACCGGAAGTGCGTCGCCGGCGATCCCGCCCAGCACCCACTCGGGCCCGCTCGAGTTCGCCCGGCCGAGCACCTGGTCGGCCTCCGGGAAGTACCAGAACTTGCGATCCGTCCGCACATACTGGCTATTCTCGGCGTTCTGCGACCCCGTGGCCTCGGCGACGGAGAGCTGGACCGCCCGGCGCGTCGCTCCGCCCGCGGGCGCGCCCACGCGCTGGAGCTGGACGTCGGCGGTCGCGTAGACCACCACGACGTGGTTCGTCGTCTCGTAGCTGATCACGTCGCCAGCGGCCGCGTCGTCGGGGGAGATGGGCGTGAACCCCCGGCCGCCGTCGTGCCGGTAGCTGACCGCGTTGTTCGAGTTGTTGTTCTGCCGGCCCTCGCCCTCGAGCTCGTTCATGGCGATCCCGGTGAAACCCGAGCAATCTACGCCGAACTTCCCGTTCACGTCGCCGCTGTCCCGCGTGCGCCCCGCGTTCACGTACGCCTGCAGTCCCGCCGTGGTCGAGAGCCCACCGTCCACGACCGCCTGGGCCGCGATCTGGATCTGCGCGGGCGTACCTTTCCCGACGAACGGGTTGTTCGTGGCGGCAGCCGACACCCGGGAGCCGGCGCCGGGCCGCCCCTCCGCGACGGTCAGCGCCTTGATCGACGCTGCAGCGTTCGCTTCGGCGACGGTCGCGAGCACGTACGGCGTGCGGATCGTCACCGCCGAGGGCTGGTCCCCGGCGACCCCGGGCTCCCACACCTCGATTTGGTTGTAGTCGTTCGCGAGCTGGGTGATCTGGTCCGCCGCCGCGTCCGAGCCGATGCCGTCCTCCGTGGTCAGGTCGGCCGCGACGTCCGCAGCGGCTTCCGGGGCCGGGGCCTCCTCCGGGAGCGTCGCGAGGATCGGGCCCACGTCGGGCGGCGTCCCGGGCGGGATGGCCGGCACCGCGGGCAGGAGCTCCGTCATGCCGAGCTCGCCGAACAGCGCGACGACCTCCTCGCTCGTCGGCTCGGCGGCGATCAGCGCCTGGATCCAGGCGTTGCTGGCGCCAGCGGTGGACGTCGTCGTGCCGGACGTCTCGCTCGCGGTGGTCTCCGAGCGCTGCTCTCGGGTCTGGCTGGCCATGGTGCAACCTCGTAGACGGGATGCTACCACGGTTTCGCTGGAGATGGGCGCGCCGGCTGCGCCGTCGGTCTCCCTCGGGGTTCCTTCGGTCGCCGGCGGATCCCCGTGGTCCCCGGTGCTCACCGCGTCGCCGGCCGCCGCTCCGCGGCGCCCCTCGGTCCACCTCGCGCTCCATTGCTCCTCGATCCTCGATCCTTGGCCCGAGCTCCTACGGGATCGCGCTCCAGCAAAGCGGCTCCGCTGGCCGACTTCTGCTCGGTTCGGGCGCGAGCAAGGAACGAGCTCCGTTCTGAACAGTCCAAGTCCCGGCCCTCGCGGAAGGCGACACCCGTGTCGTCCAAAGCCGAGGGCTCCCGGGAAGTGCTACTTTGACCGTTTCGAGCGCCCTTCCCGAGCGCACGGACCGGAGCCCAGCCACCCAGGGCCCCCGGGGATCTCCAAAACCAGCCTGGGGATTACGCAACTCAACGTTAGCACTCAGTCTACGCGCGTAGACTCTCGTCCGGGCACATCCGCCCGGAACGCCGCCACGAGCGCCGCTCCGTCCCCGCCCACGACCCGCCGCCGCAGCGTCGCCGACGCGCACAGCCGCCCGTCCCCGCCCAGCACCCGCTGCACGAACACGGCGTCCCCCGCCGCATCGACGCCCACGCACGCGGTCCGCACCGTGACCCGCTCCGGCGCGATCACACCCGACTTGAACACCACCTCTTCCGAAACGGGCGCCACCGCGTAGGGATCGAGGCCGGCCGCCGAGAAGATGCGCGCCAGCGCCTCGTCGCACCAGTCCACGTACAACGGGTGGTTCGCGTGGGCGAGCGGGTCCATCCACGCGTGCCAGGCGTCGAAGGCGAAGTCCCGCCAGGTCCCGTCCGCACCCGGCTCCACCACCGGTGAGAGCGGCTCGAGACCAACGCCGTCGTGCGTCCCGAATGCCGCCGTGATCGTGGCCGGCGCGCGCATGGGGCTGACGTTCGCGCCCTCCACCACCACGAACACCCACTCCTGCGTGGCCGAGACCGCTGGTTGTCCGCCGACCGTGAGCCGGATCTCGCGGTTCGTGATCATGCCGCGGAGGAAGGTGGACACCCACGTCTCCACCGCCACCGGGTCGCCGAACGCGAGCTCGCGGTGGTGGACCACCACCATCCTGCGAACGATGAAGCCGAACTTCTCCTCCCGGAAGCGCTTCGGGGACCAACCCCGCCGGCTGCTGCCCCACACGGCGGCGTCCTGGCACGTCCGCCACACGTCGCCCGCGCGCGCGGCGTCCCGCGGCGTGAACGCGTTCCGCGGCAACATCAGCTCGAAGCGCTCGAACGCCACCCGCCCTCCCCGCGCCCCGGTAACATCGGGGACCCCGCCGCGTTACCTGGGAGCCCATGACGTCCCGCTTCTCCCCCGCCGCCGCCGACGTCCTGCGCGGCGCGATCCGGGCCGCGCACGGGGTGGAGGTGTTCGCGATCGGCGACGTCGAGGAGGGCGTCGTCACGGGCGTCGTCATCACGTGCCGGGGGCAGGCGGACCGCGTGACCGCGCTCGTGGACCGTCCGCGGAGCGGCCAGGTGGTGATCCATAACCACCCATCGGGGAACCTCACGCCGTCGGACGCGGATCTCGCGCTGGGCGCGCTGTATGGGGAGAACGGCGTCGGCGTGGTGATCGTGGATTCCCAGGTGACGCGTTCGAACTGGGTGATCGAGCCGTACGTGAAGGTGGTGAAGCCCGTCCCGGACGACCTGCTCGTCGCGTTCTTCACCGAGCGCCTGCCGACTGCTTTGCCGGGCTGGGAGCCGCGTCCGCAGCAGCTGGAGCTCGCGCGGATGGTGGCGGCCGCCCTGTCCGACGAGAAGCCGCTCGTGGTGGAGGCCGGCACGGGCACGGGAAAGTCCCTGGCATACCTGGTCCCTGCGGCGTTGTGGGCGATCGCGAACGACGCCAAGGTGGTGGTGAGCACGTACACGAAGGCGCTGCAGGCCCAGCTCCTGACGAGCGACCTGCCGATGCTGAAGCGCGGCGGCCTCGACGCCACGTACGCCGTTCTGCAAGGGAGGAACAACTACATCTGCAAGCGACGGCTCGGGCTCGCGCTCGAGGAGGAGGCCGATCGGCTGCCGGCGACGCGGACCCAGGGCCTCGACGCGCTCGCGGCCTGGGAGCTCACGAGCGAGGACGGCTCGCGCACCGACCTGCCGCTCGATCTCGAGCCCGGCGTGTGGGATCGCGTGCTTTCGGACGGCGATCTGACGCTCGGCGTGAAGTGCCAGCACTACAGCGCGTGCCGCTGGTACTCGGCGCGACGGGCGGCGGCCGCGGCCCACATCGTGGTGGTGAACCACGCGCTCCTGCTCACCGATCTCGCAGTGCGGGCGGAGTCGGATCGCGGCGTCCTCCCCAAGTTCGCGCGCGTCGTCATCGACGAGGCCCACCACCTGGAGGACGCGGCGACCGGTGCTTCGTCGAGCGAGCTCTCCACGCAGGCCGTCCAGCGCGCGATCTACCCGCTGGTGGACCATCGGAGCCGGCTCGGCGCCCTGTCCCGCGTGCTGGCCGGGCCAGTGGCGGCGCTGCCCCCACAGGCGGCCATGGAGGCCGAGATCCGCGTGATCGCCGCGAACGCGGAGGTGCAGGGGCTCTCCGCCGTGGCGCCCGACCTGTTCCAGGCGCTGGCGGAGGTCGCGGTGCCGGGGCCGGATCCGCTCCGAATCACGCCGTCGGAGGCCGAGAGCGAGCGTTGGACGAGCGCTATCCAGCCGCAGATCCTGCACCTCGCGTACGAGCTCGAGCGGTGCGTGAACGCGCTCCGCGAGGTGGAAGCCTGCTTCGAGGACGTGAAGCTCCCGGAGGCCGTCGCGCAGCCGCTGATGGACGTCGCGCGGACGACGCGGCGGCTCGCGGGGCACGCGGAGATCGCTCGGGCGTTCCTCGAAGATCTCGACGGGACATGCCGCTGGATCGAGCCGGTGCGGGACCGCCGCGGGCAGACGGGGTGCAGCCTGAAGTTCGCGCCGATCGAGGTGGACTCCGTCCTCCGCAAGCTCCTGTGGCGCAAGTTCCCGGGCGTCGCGTGCACGAGCGCCACGCTCACGGTGGCGGGGAAGTTCGACCACTGGATCCACCGCACTGGCGCCGGCGACCCGACCACCGCCACGTGGGAGTCGCCGTTCGACCACGCGGCGCAGGCGGTCCTCGGCCTCCCCCGCGACATCCCGTCGCCGGACGAGCCCACGTTCCTGGTCGAGAGCGCGAAGTGCATCGTCGAGGCCGTCCAGATCAGCGACGGCGGCGCGTTCGTCCTGTGCACCAGCTTCGAGGCCGTGCGGACCTACGCCGCGGCGTTGCGCCGGTTGCTCCCCGGCAACGTGGTCCTCGTCCAGGGCGAGGGCGGGCGCGGCGCGCTGCTCGAGCGCTTCCGCGAGAACCCGCGGGCGGTCCTCGTCGGCACCGACTCGTTCTGGGAGGGCGTGAGCGTCCGGGGCGAGGGTTTGCGGCTGGTGATCATCCCGCGGCTGCCGTTCCGCGTCCCGACGGAGCCGCTCCGGATGGCGCGGTACGAGAGCATCACGGCGGCCGGCGGCGACCCGTTCCGGGCGTACGCCCTCCCGGAAGCCGTGATCAAGCTCCGGCAGGGCTACGGGCGCCTGATCCGGTCGCACACCGACCGCGGGGTGGTGCTGATCCTCGATCGGCGGCTCCACGACCGCTGGTACGGGCACGTGATCCTGCGGTCGCTGCCGCCTGCCCGGCGGGTCACCGGGCCCTGGCGGCGGATCACCGAGGAGCTACGGGTGTTTTACGGCCCGCGCGCCCTCAGGGGATGAGACCGTCCAGGCCCTCTCCGTGCCAGGCGCCCCCCGCCAGCTCCTCGACGGTGCCATCCCCGCACCGCGCGACGAGGTCCGCCGGGAGCGCACGCAAATGGGACCGATTCTGCAACCGCAACGCGATGTCCGCCGAGCAGGCCGCAGACAGATCCGCTATCGGTGCCACGACCGTTTCCAGATACAAGTCGTTCGCAGCGGGTTCGTCCGGCGTGCAGGTGCCCCACACCTCCAGGTCGGGATCCATGCACAGCTCGATCTCCGCCGTCCATTCGCCCTGGGCGCCCGAGAGCGACGCCAGGACCGTCACGCCGAGGAGCGGCGAGGAGCACGGTGCGGGAGTGCTGAAGCAGTTCTCGATGGCGCTCTGGGGGGCCAACGCGATGGTGAGCTCGCTCTCGTAAACCCAGCCGGGCTGCCCGGTCACGTCTGCGTCGCTAACCAAGGGCGAGAAGGTGACCCACTGCCCGGGCGTGCCGTCGATGGCATCGATCCGCTCGCGCGGGGTCGCTCCGCCGTTCCAGGACGCGTCCAGGTCCACTTCCGCGCCCCGCTCCCAGTACACGGGACCCAACTCGGCTGGCTCGTTGCAGGCGGCGAGCAGGCCGATGATGATGAGGTAGCGCATCAGAGTTCCCCTTCGCGCCAGAACTTCGCGTCCCCGCACTTTAGCCTCGGCGGGCACGCGGTGTCTATGGCTACTTCCCGTCACTCCTCTTCGGGTGCCAGCGCCGTCGCGTTCCGGATGAGCTCCACCCGCTCCACCGCGCGCTTCTCCACCTGGATCACCCGGATCGTCCAGCGATCGAGGTCGATGGCGTCTCCGACCTTCGCCACCCGCTCGAGCCGCTCCATGAGCAGCCCCGCCACGGTCGACGACTCGCACTCGATCGTCCCGCAGTCGATGAGCTGCTCGACGTCCGCCAGGAGCATGCTCCCGGTCACGGAGTAGCCGGTCGCGGTCTCCTCCACGGGGGCCCGCTCCTCGTCGTACTCGTCCTGGATCTCGCCGACGAGCTCCTCCAGCGCGTCCTCGAGGGTGGTGATGCCGGCGACGCCGCCGTACTCGTCGAGCACCACGGCGATGTGCGTGTGCTGGCGTTGGAACACCCGAAGCAGCCGCTGCGCCGACATCGACTCGGGCACGAACAGCGGCGGGCGCGCGATCGGCCGCAGGTCTTCTACCGTGCCGCCGGCCTGCGTGTGCGTCAGCAGGTCCTTGATGTGGAGCATCCCCACGATCTCGTCGAGGTCGCCGTCGAAGAGCGGGTACCGTGTGTGGCCCGCTTCGAGCGCGAACTGGATAGTGTCGGCGACCGGGCGCTGCATGTCGAGGCCGATGACCTTGTTCCGCGGGACCATGATCTCGCGGGCCACGCGGTCCGAGAACGTGAAGACGTTCGAGAGGAGATCGCCTTCGCCCTTGGTGATGGCGCCACCGGCCGCGGAATCCTCCGCGATCTTCCGGAGCTCGTCCGCCTGGACCGTGCTGCCGTGGTGGTCCGCGGGCTCCACGCCGACGAGGCGGAGCAGCACATTCGACGACGCGTTCAGCACGACGAGCGCCGGCCAGAAGATGCCGTAGAACAGCCGCATGGGCGCGGCGACGGCCATGACGGTGCCGACCGGCTTCGCGATCGCGAGGCTCTTCGGCGCGACCTCCCCGATCACGATGTGCAGGAAGCTGATCAGCGAAAATCCGACGCCGAACGAGATCTTGTGCGCCAGATCCTCCGGCACGTCCAGCGCGTGGAACAGCGGCATGAGGATCGCCGCGACCGTGGGCTCGCCCACCCACCCGAGGCCCAGCGACGCGATGGTGATCCCGAGCTGCGTGGCGGACAAGTAGCCGTCGAGCTTGTCCACCATGGCGCGGGCGACGATCGCGGAGCGGTACCCGGCGGCCACCTGCACGTCGAGCTGCGACGCGCGCACCTTGACCATGGCGAACTCGGCCGCGACGAAGAAGCCGTTCGCGGCGATGAGCACCGCGGTGAGGAGCAGCCAGCCGATCATCCCACCCGATTATACTGGATGGGCGGGGGGAGCGATGCCGGCGGTGACGGTGCTGTACTTTGCCGGCCTGCGGGAAGCGCGGGGCCGGGCCGACGAGGTCGTGTCCATCGCGCCGGATGCCACGGTGGAAGCGTTGTTTCGCGAGCTGTTCCCGGGCTGGACGGCGCCCGTGACGTTCATGCGGAACCGCGCGCGGGTCGCCGGGGACGCGCGGATCGAGGCCGGGGACGAGGTGGCGTTCCTGCCGCCGCTGGGGGGCGGATGAGCGGGTGGATCGCGGTGGTGCCGGGCGTCATCGACGTGGCGCGGGTGCGCAGATCCGTGGACGATCCCGCGTGCGGGGCCGTGCTCGTGTTCGACGGCGTCGGCCGCGACAGCTTCGACGGCCGCGGGGTCGTCCGCCTGTCGTACGAGGCCTGGCCCGAAGTGGCCGAGGCCGAGATGCAGGCGATCGCCGACGAGATCGCGGCCCGCTGGCCGGGAACCCGCGTGTCGATGGTCCACCGGACGGGCGATGTCGCCATCGGCGAGCCCTCCGTGGTCATCGCCGTGGCGACGCCCCACCGGGCGGCGTGCTACGAGGCCAGCCGCCACGCGATCGAGGCCCTGAAGGCCCGCGTCCCGGTGTGGAAGAAGGAGATCTACGCCGATGGCAGCGCGTGGAAGGCCAACGCCCCAGCGGGAGAGCCGCGCGGGTCCTCGTGATCCGGCGATCGACCCCGACGACCCGAACGCGCGCCCGCGCTTCCGCGATCGCCTCCCGGAGGAGATGCCGAACGAGGCCGCGAACCCGTACCTCGCGGCGCACCGGGCGTACGACGACCTGCTGATCCCGGCGTCCGAAGCGTGGAAGCACCGCGACGACTGGTCGGCCGTGTTCGGGCGGGACGCGCCGTTGCACCTCGAGATCGGGAGCGGGAACGGGTTCTTCCTCACGGGGCTCGCGCAGCACAACCCGGCCTGGAACCTGCTCGGCGTCGAGCTGCGGTACAAGCGCACGGTGATCTGCGCGACGAAGCTCCGGCTCGCCGGCGTGACCAACGCGCGGATCGTCCGGTACCACGCGGGCTTCCTCGACGATCTGCTGCCGCCGCAGAGCATCGAGGGGCTCTACGTCAACCACCCCGACCCGTGGCCCAAGGGGCGGCACGAGAAGAACCGGCTGATCTCGCGCTGGTTCCTGGAGGATGCCGCGCGCCTGCTCAAGCCGGGCGGCCGGTTCCGGCTGAAGAGCGACTTCGCGCCGAACGTGGACCGCGTGGCCGAGCTCCTGGCCGAAGAGGGCCTCCCGCCCCTGCCCTTCGCGATCGTCGGCACGTCGCGGGACATCGTGGCCGACGGCGCGCCGTGGCCGGACGACATCGAGACGAACTACCAGCGGAAGATGCGGATCAAGGGCGTCCCGGTCCTCGCGGTGGACGTGATCCGGACGGACGCGGCGTTCCCGGCCTGATCACGCCGGGTGCACCGTGAGCTCGTCCTCCTCGACCTCCACCCGCACCCGCAGCCGCCGACTGCTCCCGTGAACGGTGGGAGGCTCGGACCACCCGCACACGAGCTGGCCCCAGTGCCCTCCCTCGCCGGGCGGGTTCCGCAGCCAGCTCCCCGGCGCATACTCGGCCTCGAACCACACGGCCACCCCGCCGGCGTCCGCTCCGGGCGCTACTTCCAGCTCGAGCTCCAGCTCGTCCGGCGGCCGCCAGCCCCGCCCGAGCGCGACGTCCCACGCCACCACCGCGCTCCCCGCGAGATCCTCGACCTCCGCGACGTACCGGTACGTCCCCGCGTCGCCCACGTGGCGGATGGCCGGGCCGAGCTCCGCGCCCGTGGCCGCCCCCAGGCGCTCCAGCTCGCGGCGGGCCGCCACGGCCTCCGCGGTCGACGCCACGCCCACCACCGGCGCCACCAGGATCCGCAGCCGCCCCGGCGAGAGCACGCCACCCGGCGCCAGCCAGGCCGCCGCGGCGTCCGACGCCGGCAGGATCCCCTCCAGGAAAGGGTCCGCGTTCAGGAGCTCCGAGAACGCCAGATCCACCTTCCGCGGGTCCAGGTCCTCCACCATCCCCTCCAGGACGGAGACCACGCGACCCAGCCCGTTCAGGGCCACGAGCCGCCGCGCCTGCTCCACGAGCGCGGTCGGCTCCACGGCGTACACCCGGCTCGCGCCCATTCGCGCCGCCAGGCACGAGAGCACGCCCGTGCCGCACCCGACCTCCAGCACGCGCGATCCGGGCTTCACGTAACACCTGAGCATATCCACGAGAACCTGGTTCCGCCCTGCATCCGAGAGCAGGCGCACATGCTCCCACGGGTCCTCGAACCCCTGCGGGAGGGCGGTCACCTGCGCCTCCGCCGCACGATGAGCGCCACGAGCGCGAGCCAGCCCGTCCCGCTCGTCGAGGTGTTGCATCCGCAGCCTTCTTTCGTCGCGACCGCCGCCGGGTCCGTACCGAGCTGGTACTCCTCGATGTTCGTGAAGCCGTCGCCGTCGGGGTCCCCGCTCGCGTCGTTCACGGAGGGATCGAGCCCGTTCTGCGCCTCCCACACGTCGTCCATGCCGTCCTGGTCGACGTCCGGCGCGAGCCGCGCATTCCAGATCTGCGGCTCCCCGAGCGGCACCGTGAGGCTCACGGCGAGCGAGTCCGTCGGCGTGTCCGGGTACCAGCGCGGCGCCCAGTCCGGATCCCCCAAGCAGTACGCCTGATACTCGGCCGTGAGCTCGTACTCGCCGGGCGGGACGCCGAGGATCTCCCAGGACCCGTCCGTGTCGCTGAGGTCCGAGACGAGCGCGCCGGTGGCCCGGTTCTGCGCGAACAGGAGCGCGCCATAGACGGGCTCGCCCGTATAGAGATCCGTGACCGTCCCCGAGACGCTGCCGCCGGCCGCCACGTCGAGCTCGCCGACGTCCAGGTACCCCGCCGGCGCGAGGTCGAAGACCCGGTCGATCCCGGCTTCCGTGACCGGCCCCTCCACCAGCCCGGCTTCCTCCGCGAAGGCCGAGAGCGTGTAGGCGCCGCCGTGCAGCCCGCCGATCTCGAAGCTGCCGTCCGCCGCCGCAGCGGCCCCGACCCCCACCGTCCGGTCCGAGTTGTAGGCGACGACCGCCGTCCCCTCGAAGGGGCCGTCCCCCGGCAGCCGGCCGGCGATCACGGCCTCCGCCGGCATGGTCAGGTCGAGGACGACGTCCTCGCCGTCCACCGCGGGGTACCGCTCCACGGGCCGATCCGCGTCGGGCCAGTACGTGGTGCCGAGGCCGTCCGCGAACGCCCAGACCAGCAGCTCCCCGGGCGGCAGGCCCGCCGCGAAGAACGCCCCGTCCGTAATCGGCACGGAGCGGAGCTGGGAGGGGACATAGGCCTGTACCGTGCCGTCCGCCAGCGGGCCGGACGGGCCGGTCACCGTGCCCGACACGGTCACGCCGGGCACCACCACGGTCGTGCCCGCCTCCACGAAGCCGCCCTCGTCCACGGCAACGGGCTGCGCGAGATCCGTGGCATACACCCCGGGGAGATACTGGGTCGGCACGTCGGCGCCGGAGACCTCGATGATGAACTCAGTCGGGACCGCACCCTGGGTGACGCCGGAGAGCTGGAACCCGCCGGTGGCGCTCGAGACGCCGGTGCGCGGGTCGATGCCCGCGCCGTCCGCCGCGGGCAGCGCCCGCACGGTCGCGCCGACCACGGGAGCGCCGTACGCGTCCACCAGGAACCCGCCGATCTCGCCGCCAGCGGGCAGCGTGACGTCCACCACCGCGGGCGTGACGACCCGCGTGGCGTCACAGATCGCGCTCGCGTCCGGGTGGTACCGCTCGGCGAGGTTCACGCCCTGCGGCGCCACCACGCGGATCCGCCAGGTACCGGGGGGTAGATCAAACGCATAGGCCCCGTATGCTCCGGTGTACCCGATCGTGAGATCGAGGCGGACGTCGTAGAGCGCCACGATGGCGCCCGCGACCGGGTCGCCGCGGGAGTCCGTGACGGTCCCCGTGAGCTCCCCCGCGAGCGCCGCGCCGACCCACCACACCTAGGTGTCCCCCGCCGGCTTGTCCCGCTTCTCCATCGGCTCCAGGCTGGCGATGTCCGTGGGGAGCGGCGTGAGCTCCGGGTCGTCTTCCGGCTTCCGCGCGACGCGGGCACGCAGCCGCCCGAGCAAGCGGCCGATCGCGCGCTGCTCCACGACCTCCGGCGGCGGGACCCGATCCACGGCGAGCTCCCCCATCTTCTGCGTGAAGTCCGCGGTCCGCGCAACATCGTACCCGAACAGGCGGACCAGGGCCTCCGTCACGTCTGCCGCCTTCTCCGCGAGATCGGGGCTCGATGTCGCGCTCCCGCCCGACAGCGCGACAGCGCGGTAGCCCCACCTGAGCGCTGCACGGGCATCCGTGACCCCCGCGTGATCGATGCTCGGGATCTGCAGGCCCGCCCAGCGCAGCCGCTCCACCAGCGCCGGACCCGTGGGGCGGTGGCGCTCGGCGAACAGCGGCCCCTCCGACACCACGGCGCCGAGCGGCGGGCGGCCGGGCTCGTCCAGCGCGATGACGAGGACCGGGCTCTTCAGCCGCTGGCCCCGCATGGCGAGGAACGCGTGCATCCCGTTCTGGTACGCGTGCCCGCAGCCCGTCCACACGAACCACAGGTCCACCCCGGGCATGGGCGCGGCCTGCATGCGCCGCGCGACCTCCAGCAGGACCGCGGGTCCGCTCGCGTCCTCCGCTGCGCCGCCCGTCCGCCGATGCGCCACGAAGCCGAGCGCCACGGACGTGCCGAGGACCAGGAGGGACGCCGCGTACAGCCCCTGGCTCGGCCGGCCCCACGGCTGCGCGAGGACCCGGAGCGCCAGGAGCGCCACCACCACTGCCGCGGCCAGGAGCACCGCCTGGAGCGGCCGCCGGAACCACCGCGGCGGATCCGGCCGCCACCGGGGGATGTCGAGCGGCGCCGTGAGGATCACGGTCCCGATCGGCGCTAGCCCGCCGTCCGGCACGATCGCCTGGGACGAGCCGCCCGCCGGGCCGGCCTCCAGCCGCGCCACGAGGTTGTAGCTGGCCTGCTTCGGGAGGATCAGCCGGAGGATCGAGAACTTCCCGGTGCCTTCCGCCCAGAGCGAGAGCGTGGCAAGCCCGCCGAGCAGCGTGGCCGACAGCGGCTCCACCAACCCGAGCAGCCCCGCGAGCAGGATCGCGGCCGCGTGCAGCCCGACCACCAGGCCCGGGGACGTGAACGCGACGAACCCCTCCACGCGCCCGACAACGCCGGTCGGCAGCCGGTCCTTGACCTGTTGGAGGATCTCCCGCTCGCCCGGCGAGCCGGCATACCGGTGCGGGACACGCGAGAGCGCTTCCATGTCGTCGCGCACACGATCCGGCTGGGCCGAGATGACACCCTCCCCCGGGCAGAGTATGCCATGCCGCGCCGCGGGACCAGCGACCGCCGTCACCCGACTTCGCG
>CAMCWU010000060.1 GCA_945882675.1 Klebsiella pneumoniae
CGCGTCCGACGGGATCCACACGTGGATCTTCACCTGTCCCGACGGCGACGCGGGCACGGGCACCGGCGGCACGTTCGCGACGGCCTGGCTCTGGACGACCTTCACGACGGCGAGCGTGGCCAGCACGGCGACCACGACCAGCACGCCCAGCATGAACACCACGGACGCGATGGGAACCGCGGCGCGACCTCGCGTATTCCCGGAGGGCTGGGAGGGCGGCGACGGCGCGACCGGGGCCTCCTTCGGCGAGGTCTTGGTGCCGAACGCCTCCGTGATGTCGCGGAACGAGTCGTCGTCCGTGCCCTCGTCGATGGCGTCGTCCGGCTTGATCCGGGGGCGGGTCTCGAAGATCGGCACGACGGTCGTGCGCGCGAACTCCTCGAGGCCGATCCGGTACCGCGGCTCGATCGCGAACAGGAGGAGCTCGAGCTCCTTGGCGCACTCGAGCGCGGTCGGCCGATAGTCCCGAGGGTACGCGCACATGCGGCGGATGAGGTTCCGCAGGTCCTCCAGCGCCGCCTGGTTCATGCCCCTGACCTGGACGATCTGGAGCTGCCGGCCCATGGCCTGGTCGTGCGCGACCGGGTTGATCGACAGGCTCATCGTCCGGCCGGTGAGGAGCTCGAACATGGACATTCCGGCGGAGTACACATCCACCGACGGGCTGTCGTTCATGCCGTCGAGGCGCTCTGGCGCCATGTACGGGCGGCTGCCCATGACGACCGACTCCGTCTGCGCTTCCCGGCCCTCGAACTCCGCCTTCGCGATGCCGAAGTCGCCGACCTTCAGCTCGCCGTTCGTCGACATCAGCACGTTGCTCGGCTTGATGTCGCGGTGGATGACCCGCAGCGGACGCCCATCTTCACCGAGCGCTTCCCCGTACGCGACGTGGAGCGCGATGCACATGAGCCGCGTGACCTCGATCGCGACCGCCGCCGGCAGGCCGTCCTTGAACCGCATCAGGAGCTGGTCGAGCGAGACGCCCTCCACGTACTCCATGACGACGACGGGGCGGCCGTTCACCTCCATCAGGCGTTCGACGCGGACGATGTTCTGGTGGTTGATCCGCGCGAGGAGCCGCGCCTCGTCCCGGGTCCGGTTGAGGATCTTCTTGTTCTGGATGTAGGCGCCCTTGAGGATCTTCAGGGCGACCTTGCGCTTCAGCGGGTCCTGGCTGACCCGCGCCACGCAGACGGTGCCGAAGGATCCCTCACCGAGGACCTCCAGGATCTCGAACGGTCCGGCCGAACGTTTCACGGGGCGACGGCTCCAGCGGATGGAATACTAGCACCTTGCGGCCCGCTGCGCCGATCCGGGGGCCGTGAACGTCGCGGGCGCGCGGGATACCCGTGGGTATGACGGCACTGCAGGCAGCGCTCGAGATGTACCGGACCGCCGCGCGGGAGGCCTGGCAGTCGTGGAAACGCAGCTGGTGGGCCATCTTCTTCCTGCTCGCGGCGCTCGCGGCCCGCCACGCGCTCTTGATCGCGATGGCTCCGTTCGGGTTCGCCGGAAGCCTCGTCGTCGGGACGGCCGAGGCGGCGCTCGCGGGCTGGTACCTGGCGCTCGTCCGCATCGCCGTCCTCGGCCGCCGACGCATGACCTGGAAAGACGTCCGCGAGAACGCCGGCAAGCTCTTCAGCGAGACCATCTCGGTGCTCTTCCTGTTCTTCATCGCCCGCCTCGTGATCCGCGCGGTCGAGCCCCGGGCGCTGCTGGTGCTCCTACCCGTGGCGAACTTCGCCTTCAACCCCGTGCCCGAGCTGATCTACCTCGGCCGGGAGGCGGGGATGGAACTGGTGCGCCGGGCGTGGGGGTTCATGAAGGAGAGCTGGCCCGAGTGGCTGGCGGCGAACCTGCTGGTCATCGGCCTGGTATGCGGGCTCCTGGCGGGTCTGGGCCTCGCCAGCCTCTCCGCGCAGACGGTGATCTCGACGTCGCAGATCTTCGGGCCGTCGCTGGGGTTCATGGCCCTCCCGACGACGCTGCTCGCGGCGGGCAACCTGCCGCTCGGCGCGGTGCTCTGCGTGCTCGCGGCGGCCGGCGTCCACGCGTTCATGCTGTTCCGGGGGCACCTGTTCCAGGCGCTCGCCCGCGGGTCTCGCCGTTCGCGGGAGTGGCAGCAGCGCACCCGGCGCTGATCGGCGTCCGACCATCCTCCCTCCGTCGAGAGGACCGCGCCGAATTTCAACGTTGAAATTCGGAGGCCCGGAGGGCGCTCAGAGCGTCTCGAGGTACGCCACGAGATCCGGGACATCCGCCGGCGCCACGGTCCCGCCGTGCGTGTATCCGCCGCACTCGAGGTCGAGGAACCGCTGCTCGAGCGTGGCCGCGCACCCGTCGTGCATCCACGGGCCGCGCCCACCGACGCCGATCAGGCTCGGGGTCTGCAGGACCTCCGTCTTGCCGATGTGGGCGTTCTCCGGGGAGGTGAAGCGATCGCCGGCGTGGCAGGTCGTGCACGCGAGCTCCTCCGAGCCGAACAGCGCTTCACCGCGGGCGATCGAGGCGGCGTCTCCGCTCGGCGTGACGCGCACGGGCGCGAGGCCGTCGATCCAGGCGAGCAGCCCCTCCGAGCCCTCGTCCGTCAGCTGCGGCCCGAGCATCCGCGTGACCATCACGTCGTCCACCAGGGTCGCCATGTCGCCGAGCGAGCCGTTCCAGTGGAAGGGCGCGGTCTCCGACAGCCGGACGGCGAGGTTCTGCGTGCGCCGCAGGCCGTCCCAGCCGAAGTCCCAGACGTGGGCGTCGTCGCTGCCTTCCGGGTGACACGACGCGCACGCGAGCTGCGTGGGCGTGTGGGCGTGGAAGGTCGCGTACGCCGTGGGCCGCTTCGGCGGGTCCGCGAGATCTTCGAAGGGGATGCGCACGCCGTTCACGCTGATCTTGAACGGGTGCTGACCGGCGACGAGCGCCCTACCGCTCCCGTCGAACGCCAGCGAGCTCACCGAGGGCGCCGTGAACACCAGCGGGAGCGTGGTGCAGATGTCCGGACCGGCCGCGGCGTTCGTGTCGAGCCGGCCGACCACGGCGGCCGAGCCGTACGCCAGGTACCAGGCGCCCGCGTTCCAGGCGATGTCCACCGGCAGCGCGGCGTCGCGGATGGGCGGCGTCCGGATGGGCTCTCCGCCGTCCAGCGGGAAGGAGGTCAGCACGGACTCGACGATCCCGCACGAGGTCGACGTGCTGTCCGAGTAGTAGACGGGCGTGCTGACCGGCGCCGTGCCGGGCGAGAGCATGGACGCCTGGTGGAGCTGATTGCTCATCATGACGTCGCCGTCCACGCCGCGGACGAGGCGCCAGGCCACCCGGGCCTCGAACACCTCCACCACGCCGCTGATGGCGCTCGTTCCCTGGTGTCCGGGCGGCGAGCGGCGCGCAACGACGTCCAGCGTCTCCGTGTCCAGCGTGAGCAGCTCGGCCGAGCGGAACCGCGAGACCAGGAGCCGATCGCCGTCCGGCACGATGTCCCGCAGATCCGACTCCACCCAGGTGGACGACACGAGCGCGCCCGCGGCGTCCCGGCGCTCGATCTCGCCGCTGGCGCAGGCGATCCACAGCGCCCCGTTGTCCGCGTCCCACGCGATGCCGCGCGGCTCCGCGCACGACGCGAGCGTCGTGAGCTCGAGGGTGGCGACGTCGATCCGGGCGATGGACGCCGAGCCCCGCAGGGTCGCGAACAAGGCGCCTTCCCCTTCCGCGAGGCGGAACGGCACCGAGCCCTCCGGCAGGTCGACCGACCACAGGAGCGCGAGCGCGGCCGTGTCGAACGCGAGCAGGCGGTCCCCTTCCGGATCCGCCGCGAACGCCAGGTCCGAGTGTGCCGCCGCGAGCAGCGTCCCGCCGAGGAGCGGCACCGAGCGGTCCACCCGCGCAGCGTCCTCTACCGGGGCAACCTCGGCCGGTTCGTCCCGGGGAGCGGGGCCGCCGCCGCCGTCATCCCCGCCGCCGCCGCACCCCACGAGCGCAACCGTCCAGACCAGCGAGAGGCTCCGCATGCCGACCCCCGCTGCCACACTACCACGACGCCGAATCGCCCGCTCGGAAAGCGATGCTCAGGGGCAGATCCGATCGGCGCCCGAGCAGTCCTGGTCCACGCCGTCGCCGCACGTGTCGGGGGCGCCCGGGAACACGGCGGGGTCGCGGTCGTCGCAGTCCGCCCCGTTGCGCCAGATCCCCTGCACGCCATCCTGGTCGGCGTCGCAGACGCAGTACGGATCCTCGCAGTCCACGAGCTTGTCGGCGTTGTTGTCCACGCCGTCCGTGCAGTGCTCGTTGCACGCGAACTGGCACCGCGCGTCCTCGCAGTCGGTGCGACCGTCCAGGTCGTTGTCCACGCCGTCCCAGCACTGCTCCCGACACCCCGTGCCCGCGCAGTCGGGGTCCCTGCAGTCGATCCGCCCGTCTCCGTCCTGGTCCACCCCATCCGAGCAGGACGCCGCGTCGACCTCCGCGCAGAACCCGCCGCAGTCCGGGTCGAAGCAGTCGAGCAGCCCATCCTTATTATTGTCCACGCCGTCGCCGCAGATCTCCGAGCAGCGCGACCGGCTCGCGCAGTCGGGGTCGGCGCAGTCCACGGTCAGGTCCCGGTCGTTGTCGAGGCCGTCGTCGCAGATCTCGGCGCACACGTCCGCCGCGATGCACTCGGGGTCCGCGCAGTCGACGCCGCCGTCCCGATCGTTGTCGATGCCGTCTCCACACACCTCGGGGAGGGAGCAGTGCGGGTCGGCGCCGTCCGCGAGGCCGTCCTGGTCGTTGTCGCGGCCGTCGAAGCAGTTCTCCGGGCACGGCGGGCCCCAGTCGGCCGGGTCGTCGCAGTCCGGGTCGGCGCAGTCGACCGCGCCGTCGCCATCGTCATCCGCCTGGTTGAAGCAGGTCTCTGGCGCACACAGGTCCGCGCACTCGGCGATTCCGCAGCGGAGCGTGCCGTCCCCGGCGTAGCAGGCGGATCGATCCACCTCCTTGCCTCGGCAGGCGAGGAGGAGCAGCAGCGCGAGGACTGGCCTAGAGCGCATCGGTGCCATCGCAGTCCTCGTCGATCCCGTTCCCGGGGATCTCCCCCATCGCCGGGTGGATCTTCGGGTCGAGGTCCGCGCAGTCCGCGCCGCCGCCCTCCACGCCGTCGACCCCGTCCAGGTCGCGGTCGCAGGTCGTTGCGCACTCCGGATCGCGGCAGTCGATCAGCCCGTCGCCGTCGTCGTCGTCCCCGTCGAAGCAGGACTCCTTGCAGGCGCACTCGGCGTCATTGCAGTCGTACGCGCCGTCCCCGTCGTTGTCTCTCCCGTCGTCGCAGATCTCGGCGCAGCCGATGCCACGCCAGTTGCAGCCCGGGTCGCGGCAGTCGATCAGCCCATTGTCGTCGTTGTCGGCTCCGTCGTAGCAGGACTCGGAGCACCTCGGACCAAAGCAGTCCGGGTCCCGGCAACCCGCCAGCCCGTCGCCGTCGTAGTCGACCTCGTTGGCGTAGTCGTAGGAGAAGCCGTACACGGAGTAATCGACGCAGAGCTCGGCGCAGCCCTGCCCGGCGCACTCCGGATCCTGGCAGTCGATCTTGCTGTCTCCGTCGTCGTCGAGCCCGTTGCCGCACACCTCCTCGCACCCGCGGGTGGCGCAGTCGGGATCCGCGCAGTCGACCCGCCCGTCGGCGTCGTTGTCGAGGGTGTCGGCGCAGTCCTCGGGGCACTGCGGGATCGTGAAGCACCCGGGGTCCGCGCAATCGACCAGGCCGTTGCCGTCGTTGTCCCGATCGTCCCAGCAGACCTCCACGGCGCACGAACCCTCCGTCTGCTCGCCAGAGCTGGCGTCGCACCCCGGATCCTGGCAGTCGATCAGTGCGTCCCGATCGTCGTCGAGGCCGTTGCCGCAGATCTCCACGCACGCCCAGCGGCAGTCCGGATCGTCGCAGTCGGCGCCGCCGTCCCGGTCTTCGTCCCGCCCGTCGAAGCACGAGAGCTCTCGCGCTTCGGGCTGTCCGGCGCACGAGAGGAGGATGGCGAGCAGGGCGAGGAGCATGGGTCGCACCCTACCACGCCCGCCCCACGACCCGCCCCTACTTCGACGGGAGCGGGGTCCGGACCACGATCTTCCGGTTTGCAGGAGCGAGGTACCGCGCCGCCGCTTCCTGGATCACCGGCGCGCTCAGGCTGTCGTTCCGGGCGTCGAACTCGACGATCCCGATCGGGTCCTCTCCGTACTGCAGCGCGTAGGTCAGCTCCGAGAGCCAGAAGTCGTCGTCCTTCAGCGCGACCTGCCGCTCGCGCCGCATCTTCGCCTGCTCGTCGGCGACATAGTGGGGGTCGACCAGCGTCGTCCGCATGCCGTCCACGATGGCGAGGGCGGCGTCCTGCAGCTCGGCGACGCGGCCCGGGTCGCACACGAAGTCGATGGCGAGCTCGTATGTCTGGGTCGGGAACTCCTCGATGCTCGTGTAGGCGCTGACGCCGTAGACGCCGCTGCGCTTCTCGCGGAGCTCCTCGCGCAGCAGGACGGAGAGGACCTCCGAGACCGCCGTAAGCCGGTTCCGACCCAGGTAGTCGTTCTCGAAGCTCCCGAAGTACGTGATGCGCACATGGGCCTTGGGCTCGGTGCCGGACGCCACGGCGACGGTCGCCTGCCCGGGGATCCGCCGCGCACCGGGATCCGGCGTGACGTCCGCGCGGCCCGCGCCCGGGAGGCTGCCGAGCCACTTCGCGGCGAGGGCCTGGATGTCGGCTTCCTCAGCGTCGCCCACGAACACGAACACGGAGTCGGACAGATCCGCGAACCGATCGGCGTAGAACGCCCGACTGCGCTCCAGATCGTAGTTCGCGAGATCGGGGAGCTTCCACGGGCGGTACCGCACGGCGTCGCCCCAGACGGCGGCGGACTGCGCGTCGCGGAACGCGGTCTCGGGCTCGGCGTCGCGCTGGGCCAGCGAGTTGGCCTGATCGCCCTTGACCCGGTCGAACGCCGCCGCGTCGAAGCGCGGGGCGGTCGCTTCGAGCCACAGCAGCTCGAACGCGACGGGCAGGTCGGCGGTGCGGGCGCTGCCGTAGAAGCCCTCCGTGCGGGCGTTGATGTACGGGCCCACCCGCACCTGCCGCCCGGCGAGCCGGCGCTCCAGGCCCTCCGCGTCGTACGGGCCGAACCCGGACTCCTGTGCGATGCCCACGGCCGTGTTCGCCGCGTACCAGTCGGCTTCCGACGCCACGAAGGTGCCGCCGGCGGACATGGAGTTGAACCGGACCTGGTCCGGCGTGAAGTCGGTCTTCTTGAAGTAGACGACGACCCCGTTCGAGAGCGTCCAGCGCACGAACCCGAGGCGCGGATCGAGCCGCTCCTCCGCCGTGACCTGACCGCCGGCCGGAGGATCGGCGACGAGCGGGCCGTTGTCGAGCTGCTCCGTCAGCGCTTCGGGGGTGGTCGCGAGCACCCGATCCGCGAGCGCCGCGACGTCGTCCCGGGTCGGGACGATCGCGCCGTCCTTCGCGGGCATGACGACCTCCACGAGTTGGCCGTCGCCGTCGAGCCAGGTGCGCGCGAAGTCGTTGACGTCCGCGAGCGTGAGCTCCCCGTGGAACCGCTTCATCATCTCGTATTCGTAGGTGATGTCCGTATAGTATTCGCCGTTCGTGAACACGCGTACGAGCTCGTTCGCTTCTCCCGCGGAGTCCCGGTCGTCGCGCTGCTCGATCATCTCCTCGAGGTCCGCGAGCGCCCGGGTGCGGGCCCGCTCGAGCTCGGACGGGTTGAAGCCGTGCGCCGCGATCCGCGCCCACTCCGTGAGCAGGGCTTCGAGGCCGGCCATCGCTCCGCCTTCCCGCGTGACGGCGCCGAGCTCCCGCGAGCCTTCGTCCGGACTCAGGCGGTCCGGGCTCGCCCAGGCGCGCTGGAACGGGCGGTCGGCCTGCCGCGAGCGCGCCTGGAGCCGCTCGGACACGATCGAGAGCATCAGCGTCTCGACGGCGTTCTCGCGCGCGCTGGCGTGGTCGGTGCGCTCGACGTCGTCGCGCATGCGCGCGTAGCTCACGGAGGTGGACGTGAGCTCGGGATCGGTGACGACCTTGGCGCGGCGCTCCGGGATCGACGACACGTCGCCCCGCGGGCGCTCGCGCGGGCTCTTCACGGGGGGGATCCCCTCGAAGTGCTGGCGGATCTTCGCCTCCGCCCAGTCAGGCTCGACGTCGCCGACCACGATGATGGCCATCAGATCCGGCCGGTACCAGTCGGCCACGAACCGCTCGACGGCTTCCTGCGTGAAACCTTCGAGCGAAGCCCGCGTCCCGATCGGCATGCGCGACGCGTACTGCTCGCCGTACTCGAACGGCATGAGCTTCTCGCGCACCCGGAAGCCGGCGCCCTGGGCGCGCCGCCACTCCTCGAGGACGACGCCGCGCTCCGCCTGGACCTCTGCAGGATCGAGCGTCAGGCCGTGGGCCCAGTCCTCGAACACCAGGAAGGCGTGGTCGAGCGCCACCGGGTCGTCCGTCGGCACCGTGAGCTTGTAGACCGTCTCGTCGAAGCTCGTGTGCGCGTTGATGTCCGGGCCGAACTGGGCCCCGAACCCCTCGAGGACGTGGATCACGTCGTTGCCCGGGAAGTGCGTGGTCCCGTTGAACGCCATGTGCTCGACGAGGTGGGCGAGCCCGCGCTGATCTTCGTCCTCTACGATCGATCCGACCTTGACGACCAGCCGGAGCACCAGGCGATCGTCCGGCTCTTCATTATGCTGGACGAACCAGCGCATCCCGTTCTCGAAGGTGCCGGTGCGGACCGACGGATCGGTCGGGATCGGGTCGCGCAGGTGGGCGGTCGCCGCTAGGGCCGGGTCCGCGACGGGCGGCGCCTTGGCGCACGAGAGCAGGCCCAGGAACAACGGAAACAGCGGCATCAGGCGCATCTGGCGCGGCTCCGACGGATGAGTGCGAGCATCAGCATCGCAGAGAGGCCGGGAGCCCCGTACGCGGTGGCGCAGCCGCCCTGGTAGTGGCCGAGCTGAAGATCGGGCACGTCCACCGCGTCGAGCGGATCGGAGCAGAGGCCGTACTCCATGCCGTCGACGAAGCCGTCGGCGTCGCTGTCCGGCAGGACGAGGTCGGTCCCGGCGTCGACCTCCGCGGCGTCCGCGAGGCCGTCGGCGTCGGTGTCGAACGCGAGGGGGTCGCTGCCGTAGCACAGCTCCTCGCCGTCGTTCAGCGCGTCCCCGTCGAAGTCGGGGTCCCCCGGATCGGTGCCCAGCTGGCTCTCGTCCGCGTCCGACACGGCGTCCCCGTCCCCGTCCACGCCCAGCACGGAGGCGAGCGGAAAGTCACAGCCATCCAGCGGATCGCTCGCAGCTACGGTCTCCACACCGTCGAGGTAGCCGTCGTCGTCGCTGTCCGGGTCAGCGGGGTCGCTGCCGTAGCACAGCTCTTCGGCGTCGCTCAGCGTGTCGGCGTCCGGGTCGGCGTCGTCCGGCCCGAAGGGGAAGTCGCAGGGGTCGAGCGTGTCGGTCCCGGCGGCGATCTCGTCCAGGTCGTCGAAGCCGTCGTCGTCGTCGTCCGGGTCGGCGGGATCCCGGATGAACGCGACGTCCGCGGGGTGGCAGTCGCCGCCGTCTGCCGTGGCGAGCGCGGGCGCGAACGCGAGGCATCCCACAGCCACCCACACGCAGCGCGAGACCCGCATTCCGCTCCCTCCGCGGAGAACGTCACCCGCTCACCAGCGGACGGCCAGCCCCACGACGCTGCCGTCCGTGAACAGGCTGACCCCGGCGTAGCTCACGGCCGCGATCCCCACGAGCCCGCCGAGCGTCGCCAGCGTGTTCGTGCTGGTGCGGACCTGCTGCAGGTCGTCCGGCGTCCCGGCGTCGTCGAGGCCGCCGTGCGCGTTCCCCGCGAGCCCGAACAGCACGCCCGACCCCGCCACGAGCCCCGTCGTGATGAGGATCGGCTGCCACTCGATGTCGATGTCCTTCTTGGCCCGGTCCGAGCGCGCGACCTTCTCGCCCTTGCCCTTGCTCCGCGCCGCCGCGGGGTCCGCGACCCACTTGGGCGGCGTCCAGTCCGGGATCGGCTCGCCGAGGATCCAGTCCGGAAACGCCGCGCCGTCCTGCCAGTACGACGTGGTCGGCTTCGCGCTCGCGTCGAACACCTGCACGAGGACCGGGACCTCCGCGAACGCGGTCGCCTCCAGCGTCCAGTTGCCGTTGATCGCGATGGCCCCGCCCTTCACGGGAGCGAGCGCCTTGCCCTCCGGCCCGCCCGCGGGTGGTACGGCCTGCTCGGCGAGGAGCTGGCGCAGCGGGTGGTCGGCCCCGATCGACGGCGGCCACGCGACGTCCGGGTCGATGAGGCGCGCGAACAGGCCCCAGCGGATCTGCGCCTCCTCGTCCTGCGACATGAAGGAGACGATGGACATGAGCTGGCCGTAACGCGCGAGCGAACGCCGATCTGCCGCGTTGTCCAGGCACGGCATCTTCGGGCCGGCGAGGTTGAGCTGCTCCTTGAGGGCCTTGAGATCCGCGGCTTCCACCGCCTGCACGGCGGCAGTCAGGGCGGTGTCCACCTCTTCCTGCGTGGCCAGGGTCGGGCAGGCGAAGTCCTGGGCCGCAGCGGCCAGGGCCAGCAGGCCGAGGATCACGAGGCACCCCCGGTGCAGGTCACGCTATCGACATCCGGAAAATCAGGATCTGCCGTGGGACAATCGTCGATGCGCGGCTCCGGCGAACCGTCGCAGTCGGCGTCCAGGGCGTCCCCCGCGGCGTCTTCCGCGCACGGGAAGACCGCCGGATCGTCCGGCGCACAGTCGCTGTCGTCCGGCCAGTCGTCCCCGTCCGAGTCCTGCTCGGAGCCGCAGTCCGAGTCGCAGCCGTCCCCGCGGATATCTGGGGCGAACGGGTGCTGCTGCTCGTCTTCCGGCGCGCAGTCGTCGCCGAGGGGCCAGCCGTCGCCGTCCTCGTCCCACTGCTCGTCGAACTCGTTCTTCGACACGTAAACGCAGCCCGGGGCGAGCATCAACCCCAACGCGAGAGCCCACCGGGTCATCACGCCTCCGCCGGCAGCATACACCGTACGGGGCCGCGCGCTAGAGTGGATCGACGAAGCTCACGCTGTATTGCAGCGACGGACGCCGCTCCTGGCCGGGCCCGGCGGCGGTCCAGCCCCAGGCGACGAAGGGGCGGAGCAGGATCGCCTTCTGCCAGAGGACGAGCGGCCCCCCTCCGACGGTCGGGAGCGGCGGCCCCGGATCGCCGCCGAACGGCACGTTCGGGCCGCCGGCGTCGAAGAGCCAGCCCTGCTCCGCGAACAGCGACGCGTGGACGGAGAAGTCCCAGAACTGGCCCCCGTGCTCGTAGAGCTGCGGTCGGACCTCCATCAGGGCCGCCACCACCGAGTCGCCCCGCGTCCGCGCCCGGCCGTAGCCCGTGAACGACGTCTCCATCCCGAGCTCGTTGCGCCAGACGCCGCCCGTCATCTCCTTCTCCCAGAACGGTCGGGTTCCCGTCGTTCCCATCGCGAGGAGCCGACCGCCGAGCACCAGCCGGCGATCGAGGAGCGGGACCCACCGCACGGCGTTGAGCAGGATCCCGCCCACCGGCGTGGCGTCGTCGAGGACCGTGACGCCGATGCTCGGGGCGGCCTCCACTTTCCAACCGGACGTCGGCATCGGCCAGCGGTCCGTCGTGTCGAGGCGCACGCCGAGCGTGACGTCGGCGAACGCGCCGTCGCCCAGGCCGAACGGGGACTCCCGCTCCAGGATCGTGCCAGGGCCCGCGATCGCGCGCACCTGGCGCAGGTAGACCTGCCCGTAGAGCTCGATCGGCCCGCCGTTGATGTCGCCGACCCGCCGCGCGCCGCCGAGGAACCCGACCGCCCCCGCCACCGTGTTCCCGCGCTCGAGGACGTCGCCGTGCAGCACGGCCACGGCGTCGCCGCCGACACCGGCATACGAAAGGTTACTCCAGGCCCGGTAGCCGCCGCGGCCCGTGACGATCGTATCGCCGCGGCTCTCGATCTGCACGAAGTCGTTCGTGTAGTCGAGCCGGGTGGTGGCCCAGAGCTGCACCGTGAACTTGAGGCGGTACCCGTACTCCACGGCGGGCGGGCGGCCGTAGACCTCGCCGGCCACGCCGAACCCCCACCCGTCGATCGTGTTGACGCCGACGAGCGGCAGGCCGAGGCCGGACCACTTCAGCGGCTCGGGAGGCGGATCCTGGGCGAGGGCCGCGGCGACCCACCAGATCATGGATAGATCAGCCCCGTCAGCGCCGCGATCGCGGTCGCGGACGCGATGATCGGCGCCGTGCGGAGAGGTGTCGTCTCGGGCGGGGGCCCGACGTCGCGCTTGTTCGCCTTGTCGTTGAGGTGCTTCATCACGACCAGGAGGTTCCCGAGGCGCCCCTTCGCCGCGAGGTACAGGAACCCGAACGGCAGGTACAAGATGGCGTACCAGGCGGATGCTTCGACGAGCTCCCGCCAGCCGAGGAGCGCGCCGACCCCCATCAGCAGCTTCGCGTCCCCGGCCTTCTCCACCTGGAGCATCCACAGCGGGTAGTGGACGAGGGTGGCGACGCCGAGGCCCAGCAGGCCGAACCAGGGGTCGATGGTCCGCAGGTGGACCAGCACGCCGAGCAGCATCATCGGGAAGGTCAGCGTGTTCGGGATCCGGCCGGTCCGCATATCCGACCACGACGCGTATGCGAGGCCGCCCACGAGCACGACGAGGACCAGCGGATCGAGCTGCGGGATCTTCACGGCAGCACCCGCTGCGGCGCCAGCTCCACGCCGAGCGCGGTCTCGGCGGCGTCCACGGCGGCGCTGACCCGCGGGGCCAGCCACGGGGCCCCGATGGTCGCGAGCGCCCACGCGCCGAGCGCGATCACGGCCAGCACAGATGCTCCGCGATGGGACAGACCCGGCGGCGGAGGCGGGCTCCCGGCCAGATCCGCCGACCCGTCCGCGCTCGCTTCCGTGATGGATGGGATAGGCTCACGCATGTGGAGGGGGACGGCCCCCCGGACCCCCGGGTGTATTTGTTGGCCCAGTCGGACATCCAGACGTTCGGCAAGTACCAGATCCTCGAGCTCATCGCCACGGGCGGCATGGCCGAGATCTACAAGGCTCGCCTCGAAGGCATCGGCGGCTTCCAGCGCACCTTCGCGATCAAGCGGATTCTGCCGAACCTTTCGCAGAACTCCGAGTACATCGCGATGCTGGTGGACGAGGCCAAGGTCGCGGGCCTGCTCAGCCACGCCAACATCGTGCAGATCCTCGATCTCGGCCAGGTGGACGGGATCTGGTACATCGCGATGGAGTACGTGCACGGCCGCGACATGGGCGCGGTGCTCCGGCGCGCCGGGAGCAAGGGCCTCACGCTGCCCGTGCCCCACGCGGTGTTCACGGCGATCGAGCTGCTCAAGGGCCTCGAATACGCGCACCAGCGCCAGGTCATGCGCGGCGGCAAGCCGGTCGCGCTGAACATCATCCATCGGGACGTCTCGCCGCCGAATATCCTGCTCTCGTTCCAGGGAGAGGTGAAGCTCACGGACTTCGGCATCGCGCGGGCGAGCCTGAAGGCGATGGAGACGGTGAGCGGCATCGCCCGCAACCGCTTCGACTACATGAGCCCCGAGCAGGCGGCGGGCAGCAAGGACCTGGATCAACGCTCGGATCTGTTCAGCGTCGGCGTCGTGCTGTACGAGACGCTGACGGGCGTGCACCCGTTCCGCGCCGACAACGAGATCGCGACGGTCGAGCGGATCCGGACCGGCCAGTACGTCCACGTGAGCAAGCGGAACCCGGAGGTCCCGTTCGCGCTCGAGACGATCGTGGACCGCGCGCTCCGCGTCGACCGCAACGAGCGGTACCCGACCGCCACGGCCTTCAAGGAGGCGCTCGACAAGTTCTTCCACGACTCCGGGTTCATCTTCACGCACGCGACGCTCGCTTCGTACGTGAAGGGCCTGTTCCCGGAGGCCAACCCGAAGCCGCCGACCGGCACGCCCGCACCGCGGCGGGTCAAGCATCGCCGTGGATCGAACGAGGATACCGAGGACGTCGAGCTCGAGCCCGAGAGCGGCGAGGGCCCCACCCGCAACCAGGAGCGCCCGAGCGTCACGCCGGCCATGCGGGCGTCCGGCCCGACCCCAGCGAAGCTCGCCGACAACGAGGTCTCGAGCCTGCGCCCCTCCCCGCTCGTGGCGCTGCCCGGCTTCGGCGACGACACGTCGGAGGCGCGCCGGATCGGCGACTGGGAGGACGACGTCGCGACCGCCCTGCGGCCGAACCCGTTCGGCGACGAGCAGGAGACGGTGATCCGCCGCGCGCCCCCTGGCGGCGCGGACGAGAAGCAGTCGGAGGGCCCGCCCACCGTCCGGCTCGAGAAGAGCACCAGCGGCGAGCGGGCCGCCCGCAGCGCGCGGGCCCAGGCGGCGGCGTCTCCGGTCCGGCCGCGCGAGCGCCCCCCGAGCGCCGTGGGCTGGTTCGGCTGGCTGCTCACGATCTTCGCGCTGTTCACGGGCCTCGCGCTCGGCGCGGGCTCGACCGTCCTCGTGGGCGCGGTCGCGGGCGTCCGCCCCACCGCGGCGCTCACGGAGGACGCGCGGATCCGCGTCAGCGCCCCGGCCGGCACGGCTGTGCTCCTGGACGGCGACGCCATCGGCGCGGAAGCCCCCGCGAAGCATGGCGTGACGCACCACCTCGAGCTGCGGTTCCCAGGCCACCCGCCCGTGCACCAGGAGATCACGCTGCAACCCGGAGAGATCCGGGTGATCGTGGTCACGCCGGTGGCTGCGCCGCCGCCGCCCCCGGCGCCCGCGGCGCCGCCC
>CAMCWU010000061.1 GCA_945882675.1 Klebsiella pneumoniae
CGACACGCCGGAGCCCGTGTGCTACACGGTGGACCACTGCGGGCTGCGGGCTGCCGTGATCACGGATCTCGGGCGTTCCACTCGGCTAGTGGAGCGGCAGCTCGCGACGGTGGACCTCGCCGTGGTGGAGTTCAACCACGACGTGGAGCGGCTGCTGGACGGCCCGTACCCGTGGCACCTCAAGCAGCGGATCCGCGGCAACCACGGCCACCTCTCGAACGAACAGGCCGCGGGGCTCGTCACGAACGGCGCTACCTCGCGGCTCCGCAAGCTCATGCTCGCGCACCTCTCGGAGGAGAACAACCGACCGGAGCTGGCGCTAGAAGCCGCATATCGCGCGGTGGCCCAGGCCGGGCTGAGCGTGGAGATCGCCGTCGCGCTCCAGCGGGAGGCCCTGCCGATCTCCCGCGTGTCGGGGGAGGCCCCGCCGGTCCCGGAGCTGCGCGTCAGGCCGCGCGAGCGCCCGCTCGTCGAGTTGTCTGCCCAGATGGGGCTGTTCGAGCTCGCCTGATCAGCCCGCGGCCTCCTTCCTCCGCCTGCGAACCGCCTTCCGGGAGAGCGCGCCGCTCCGCTGACCCGCCAGCATTCCGGCGAGCCCGGCGATCACGGGCGGGATCCACGCCCAGGTGGCGACCAGCAGCCACGGCGGGCCCCAGTACCCCATGGATCCCCCGCTGACGCCGGCCCCGAGCTCCAGGCACGCCACCATCCCGAGCGTCGCGAGCAGGTAGCCGAAGCCCCAGGCGCGCGTGCGCCCCACGTGGCCCGCCAGGCCGTCCCACGCGGCGCCCAGGCACACCACCAGCGCGAACACGGCGTGCACCGGCGCGAGGAGCCAGGCGGTCGGCCCCGCGAGCGCGAGCGGACCGAGCAGCAGCCCGATCATCCCCGCGAAGGCGGCGGCCGGCTTTGTCACGGGGTGAGGTCGAGGGTCGGCATGTCGAGGGCGGGCGGCAGGGAGATCGCCGGCGCCGTATCGGTGAGCGACGCGGTCGGGACCCACCCGAGCTGGTCGCCCTTCATCACGCGGGAGCGGTCCCCTTGCTCGATCAACACCACGACGGGCGCGCCGGCCGTGAACGTCGGGCCGGGCACAGCGGCGTCGGGGAACCGCGCGGAGGCCGTATCGGCGACCAGGTACTTCCCGCCGGCCTGGGGCGCGCCGCCGAAGTTCATGCCTTGGAGGCCCTGGAGCGTCATGCCGGGCGGGAGCTGCGGCATGCCGGGCGGGAGCCGCGGGGCCTGGGCGTGGGCCACGCCGCAGAGCAGCAGGCCGAGGATCAGAGGACGAAACATCACTTCTCCTTGTTCTTCTTCGGGAAGAGGCGGATGAGGACGCCTTCCTCCCGCAGCATCTCCACGAGCATGTCGCGGTCGAACTCGGATAGCGTATCCAGGATCCCCTGGAGATCGCCCGTGGATCCGTCCAGCGTGGCGACCACCTCGCGCACGTCCGCCACCGCCGCGCGCGAGTCGGTCAAGAGCGCGCCCGGATCCGCGGCCTCCACTTGCCCGAGGACGGTGTCCGCCCGCGCGATGACCGAGCGGGCCTCGCCCGCGCGCGCCTCCACCGCGGCGAGCGCGCGGTTGGCCGACCCCGTGGTGCCACGAACCTGGGACATGGCTTCGCGGCCGTCCGCCATGAGCGCCGGGAGCTCGTCCGAGGCGGTCGCCGCATTCGCCACGAGCCGGTCGGCGTTCGCGAGCATCCGGCCGAGACGCTCCGGATCCTCGGCCAGGGCGGTGCCGAGCGCGTCGAGCGCGGCCGCCACGTCATCGGGATCGAGCGCCTGCAGGATCGGGGCGATGGCGGCGATCACTTCGTCGATCTCGAGCTGGGGGCCAACGGCTTCGAGCACCCCGCCGTCCTCCAGCGGCGCGCCGGAGCCCGGCTCGACCTCCAGGTACTTCTCGCCGAGGAGCGAGCGCTGGCGCACGCGGATCACGGCGTCCGCCCTGATCCCCGCCGCGCGATCTACGGTCAGCGTGGCGATCGCGAGCGCGCCGTCCACGCCGAGCGACTCGATCGTGCCGACCGACACGCCGGCGATCGTGACCTCGTCCGCCTCCTTCAGGCCGGCGGCGTCCACCATGGGCACGGTGAGCCGGATCCGGTCCTGGCCCCACGCGTCCAGCGCGCCGACCTGGAGCGCCATGAACGCTGCCGCCGCCCCGGCCGTGAGCAGCAGCAACCCGACGCCGATCTCGTACCGGTGCGACGCCAACGGCTACTCGGGCTCCGGCTTGCGGGAAGGCAGCGTGAGCTTGACCGTGGGGGAGTCTCCGATGGGAGCGACCACCGGCTCGTCGGGCTCTCCCCGCGCGATCCGGGTGTTTGCCGCCTTGACCTCCGGAGAGAGCGGCTTGAGGCTGATGCTCATCTCGAGCGAGTAGCCGGACAGCAGCTCGAGGACGTCCTCCTTGAGCTTGAGCTCGTCCAGGTACGCCCGGACCTCCCGCGCCACCATCTTGACGGCCTCCGTCTTGGCCCGGTCCGACGTGGACAACAACGCGGAGACGAGGTCCCGCGTGTCCTCCGCCAGCTCCTTGCGGTCCATCAGGCGGCGCGCCATCCGGCCGAGGCGGCTGCCGGCGTCCATGGCCGGGGCGTCGTCGTCCGCCTCGTCGTCCCGACCCGCCATTCTTGCACCCTCCCGCCGTCGAGCCCGTCCCTCGAAACTACCCTGACCCCATGGCGGGCGCCAACCGCGACGGCAGGCCGCCGGCGCGATATCCCCCATACATGGTCGAGACGGTAGCGGGCCTGGGGCGTTTCGGGATCTTCGCCGGCCGGGTGGTCTGGCGGACCGTGACGCCCCCGTGGGAGCTCGCGGAGACCGCGCGACACCTGTGGCAGGTCACCAGCCGGTGCGTGCTGCCGGTCTGCGCCACGGTGTTCCCGCTCGGCATGGTCATGGCGCTCCAGGGCCTGAAGATCTTCGACATGTTCGGGGCCCAGCAGCTCCTCTCCTCGCTCGTGGGGGTGGCGGTGTTCCGGGAGCTGTCGCCCGTCCTCGCGAGCGTCCTGGTCGCGGCGCAGGGGGGCAGCTCGTTCGCCGCGGAGCTCGGCGCCATGCGGATCAAGGAGGAGCTCGACGCCACGGAGGTCATGGCGGTGGACGCGCTCCGCGTGCACGTGGTCCCGCGGTTCCTCGCGGCCCTGATCGCGACGCCCATGTTGAACCTGGCGGGCTCGGCGGCCGGGATCGCAGGCGGCTACCTGTCGGCGGTGTGGCTGGAGGGCGAGCCGGGCGGCGTGTTCCTCTCGAACCTGTGGCATCTGACGAGCCCGATCGACCTGTACGGCGGCACGATCAAGACGCTGGTCTTCGGCGCCATGGTCGGGTTGATCAGCTGCTACCAGGGCTTTTATGCGACCGGTGGCGCGGCAGGCGTCGGCAAGGCCGTCAACGACACGGTCGTCATCGCGGCCACGGGGTTCATCGTCGCGAACTACTTCCTGACCTCGGCGCTGTTCGGAGCAGCCGGTTGATCGCCGCGATCGCTGGCTTCGGGAGGTTCGGCCTGTTCTGCGGGGCGCTGCTGCGCGCGCTGTTCACGCACCGCCCGCCCCTCGCCGAGAGCCTGGAGGAGGCGTACCGCATCGGCGTCCGCAGCCTGCCGATCCTGCTCACGATCTCGATCTTCGTGGGGACCAACCTCGCGGTCCAGGGGTACAACGCGTTCCGCCCCCTCGGCGGCCAGCGGCTCGTGGGCATGTTCGTCGCGCTCGCCGGCGTGCGGGAGCTCGCGCCGATCATGGTCGCGGCGATGGTGGCCGCCAAGGCCGGTACGGAGATGGCGAGCCAGATCGCGGTCATGCGGATCCGCCAGCAGATCGACGCGCTGGAGGTCATGTCCGTCGACCCGCACTGGTTCCTGGTGGTGCCGCGGCTCCTCGGCATCGTGCTGGTCCTCCCGGCCCTCACCATCCTCAGCGTGTTCACGCTGGTGGGCGCGAGCTGGCTCGTCGCCATCTTTCAGCTCGGACTGTCGGGCCACGAGTTCCTGGCGTTTGCCCAGACAACTGCGAACCTCGTCGATCTGTGGTATTGTACCGTCAAGGCGTTCGTGTTCGGCATCACGATCTGCGTGGTGTCCTGCTACTACGGCTTCACCTGCTCGCCTGGGCCAGCCGGCGTAGGATCGGCCACCAACGCAGCGGTCGTCTCGTCCGCCGTGATCTGCGCGGGCGCCAACTACCTGCTCTCCCGCTGGCTGTACGGATGACGGAGCCCGACGACGCGATCATCCGGATCGAGCACCTCTCCAAGCGGTTCGGCTCGCTCGTGGTCCTCGACGACGTGTCGATGGACATCCCGCGTGGAAAGACCACGGTGATCCTCGGACCTTCGGGGACCGGCAAGTCCGTGCTGCTCAAGAACATCGTGGGGCTGCTCGCACCGGATGCGGGCACCATCCGGATCGATGGCGAGGATATGTGCACGGCGTCGAACGCCCGGAAGTCGGAGCTGCGCAAGAAGTTCGGGATGCTGTTCCAGGACGGCGCGCTGTTCGACAACCTGACCGCCGGCGAGAACGTGGCGTTCCCGCTCAAGTTCCATACGAAGCTGAACGAGGCCGAGCGGCGAGACCGCGCCATGGGGGCGCTCGATCGGGTGGAGCTCGCGAGCGCCTACGATCGGCCGACGAGCGCGCTCTCCGGCGGCCAGCGCAAGCGCGTGGGGCTCGCCCGCGCCATCGTCCTCAACCCGCAGGTCGTCCTGTTCGACGAGCCGAACAGCGGCCTCGATCCTATGACTTCGGACACCATCGACGACCTCATCATCAAGATGAAGCACGATCTCGGCATCACGTTCCTGGTGATCACCCACGACATCCCGCAGGCCCTCAACATCGCCGACCAGATCGGCATGCTCTACAAGGGCAAGCTCGTGGAGTGGGCGACGAAGGACGGCTTCCTCAAGACGCGGCAGGAGATCGTGCGGCGGTTCCTGAAGCGGAACGTCACGCTCGAGGAGCCGGACGGGCCGCTCGTTCCCGTTCCCTGAGGCGTGTGTCGACCGTGTGACGGATTTGGAACATCCCCCGGGGCGTCCGCGGGTGCGCGTTATTCAGCCGCGGCCACCCCCAGGGGATCCCGGCGTACCCATGAACCAGCGCTCCCCGAACGTAACCGCGCCGCCGGTCACCGCCCAGGCGCCAGCCATCGTGCCGGACGACCTCGGGCGGCGCCACACGACCCAGTCGGCAGTGTCGGTCCTGCTGCTGATCGCTACGTTGATCGCGGCGCTTCCGGCGCTCGCGATCTTCGGAATGCTCGTCGCGCGCGGCGCGCCGGCGCTCTCGTGGGAGTTCCTGTTCGGCATGCCCACGAACGGCATGACCGCGGGCGGCATCTTCCCTGCGATCGTCGGGACCTTCTGGCTGGTCGGCGTCTCGCTCGCGTTCGCGGTGCCGGTCGGCATCCTCGCCGGGATCTACCTGTCGGAGTACGCCGGGGACAACTGGCTCTCTCGCGTGATCGACCTCGCGATCGTGAACCTCGCGGGCGTCCCCTCCATCGTGCACGCACTGTTCGGCCTGGGCGCGTTCGTCATGTTCATGCAGTTCGGCGCGAGCATCCTCGCCGCCGGCCTGACGCTGGGCGTCATGACGCTCCCCGTCATCATCACGAGCACCAAGGCCGCCATGCGGTCCGTGCCCCACGCCTTCCGGGTCGCGAGCTGGAACCTGGGGATCACGCGCTGGCAGACCATCCGGCACATCGTGCTGCCGAACGCGCTCCCCGGCATCCTCACCGGCGTCATCCTCCAGGTGAGCCGGGCGGCTGGCGAGACCGCGCCCATCCTCTTCACAGGCGCAGCGTTCTACCTGCCGATCCTCCCGCGCGGCGTGTTCAGCCAGACCATGGCGCTCTCCATGCACGTGTTCGTGCTCGTCACCCAGGTCCCGAATGTGTCGGACGCGCTGAAGTACGGTACCGCGCTGGTTCTCGTCGGGACCGTCGTGCTGTTCAACTCGTTCTCCATCGCGCTGCGGGTCTACCTGCGCCACAACCGGAAGTGGTGATGGACGCCACGCACATCGCGGTCCGCGACCTGCGGATCTCGTACGGTCCGCGCGAGATCCTCCACGGCGTCACGCTGGACGTGCCGCGCAACGGGATCTTCGGGATCATCGGGCCCGCGGGCTCGGGGAAGTCGAGCTTCCTCACCACGCTCAACCGCACGCTCGAGCTCACCGCGGGCGCGAAGGCCACGGGCGCCGTGACCCTCGACGGCGCGCCGGTCGCCACGCTCGACCCGAGCGACCTGCGCCGCCGCGTCGCCATGGTGCTCCCGCTCCCGGTCGGCCTCCCCATGTCGATCTACGACAACGTGGCGTTCGCCCCGCGCATGGCGGGCCGCCGCCGCAAGGCCGAGCTCGATGAGCTGGTGCAGCGCTGCCTCGTCCAGGCCGCCCTGTGGGACGAGGTCAAGGATCGCCTGAACCAGCTCGGAACCCGGCTCTCCGGCGGCCAGCAGCAGCGCCTGACGCTCGCCCGGGCGCTCTCGACCGAGCCCGAGATCCTGTGCCTCGACGAGTTCTCGATCGCCATCGATCCCGTCACCACCATGCGGATCGAGGCCGTCCTCACCGAGCTCAAGCAGTCCATGACGGTGATCCTCGTCACCAACCTGCTCGCCCAGGCCCGCCGGATCGCCGATCGCACGGCGTTCTTCCTGCAAGGCCACCTGGTGGAGGAGGGCGTGACCGAGACCCTGTTCACCTCCGCCAAAGACCAGCGCACCAGCGACTATGTCCACGGGAAGTTCGGATGAGCAACGACCAGCTCCGTGGCGCCGCGACGCCGCCCGGCGTGGTGCGGACCCCGATCCACCTCGCCGCCGGCACCGCGCCCGTCGTCACCGCGCGCGACGTGTCCATGTACTACGGCTCGTTCCGCGCGCTGGAGAACGTGAGCTTCGACGTCATCCCGGGCGAGATCGTCGGGCTCATCGGGCCTTCCGGCTGCGGCAAGAGCACCCTGATCCGCTGCATGAACCGCATGAACGACGCCCCGGGCAACCGCGTGGACGGCAAGCTCGTCGTCAGCGGCTACGACGTCCAGGCGAGCACCACGGACGTGCTCGCGCTCCGCCGCGACGTCGGCATGGTCTTCCAGCGCCCCAACCCGCTCCCGCTCTCCATCCGCGAGAATATGACGTTCGGCATGCGCTTGCACGCGCGCAAGGCGTCGCGGGAGGACCAGGCCCGCCTGATGGAGGAGGCCCTGGTCGACGTGGGGCTGTGGGATCAGGTCAAGGACCGGCTCGACACGGCGGCAGAGGCCCTGTCGCTGGAAGGCCGGCAGAAGCTGTGCATCGCTCGCCTGCTCCCGCTCAAGCCCAGGGTCCTGCTCATGGACGAGCCCTGCTCGGCGCTCGACCCGGACGGCATCGGCGCGGTCGAGGAGCTCATGGATCGGCTCCGCGGCAAGTACACGCAGATCATCGTGACCCACAATATGCAGCAGGCCCGCCGCGTGAGCGACCGCTGCATGTTCATGCTCATGGGGAAGCTCGTCGAGTTCGCCCCCACGCACCAGCTGTTCACCACCCCGAAGGAAGAGTCGACCGCCCAGTACATCGAAGGGCGATACGGCTGATTCAATGATGCTATTCGGAGACTACTTCATGCGTTACATCTTGCTCATCTCGCTCGTGCTCGCCGGCTGTGGCGGCGGGCCCGGAGACGCGAGCGGCGGTGGCGGTGGGACCGTGGTGCTGCAGAACAAGGGCAGCGACACCATGGTCAACCTCATGCAGAAGTTCAGCGAGGAGTACACCAAGGTCAAGCCGAGCGTGGTGCTCGCGGTCACCGGCGGTGGGAGCGGTACCGGCATCAAGTCCCTCATCGACGGCACGGCGGACATCGCCAACTCCTCCCGCAAGATGAAGGAGCAGGAGATCGCGGCGGCGAAGACGAACGGCCGGGACCCGGTGGAGACGGTGGTGGCCTTCGACGGCCTCGCCATCTACGTGAACGCCGAGAACCCGGTCACGACGCTCTCCTTCGAGGACCTGAAGTGCATCTACGCCGCCGACGGCGCGTGCAAGGCCTGGAAGGACGTCGGCGTCACGCTCGACTGTGGTGACGGCACGGACAACATTATCAAGGTCGGACGCCAGAACAACTCCGGGACCTACGAGTTCTTCCACGAGGAGATCATCGGGCTGGACGGCAAGTTCACGAACACGATGGACCAGTCCGGCACCCAGCAGGTCGCCGACGTGGTGTCCACGAGCAAGTGCGCCATCGGGTACGGCGGCATGGGCTACCAGACCACGGGCAAGGCGCGGTTCGTGTGCCTGTCGAAGGACAAGGGCGGCGAGTGCGCCGAGCCCTCCATCGAGACCGTGAAGGCCGGGAAGTACCCGTTCTCCCGCCCGCTCCAGGTGTACACGAACGGCGCGCCCACGGGCGAGATCGCCGCGTTCCTCGACTGGGTCAAGAGCCCGGCCGGCCAGAAGATCGTCGTGGACTCCGGCTTCGTCCCCCTCTAAACCGAGCGTTCCCCAGATGGACACGACCGCCCGCCGCAGCCCCCGGACCCGCTCCTCCACTCGCGCCGTGGAGCGGGTGATCGAGGGCCTGATCCACCTGTGTGGCGTCAGCGCCATCCTGTTCATCCTGGCGATCTTCGCCTTCATCGCCAAGGAAGGCTCGGTCTTCCTGGTGTCGCACATCGGCGAGATGCTGACGTCGGTGGACTGGAGCCCCACGCACGAGCCGCCGGTCTTCGGGATCGTCGCGTTGCTGGTCGGCACGCTGTGGTGCGTCGGGCTCTCGCTGGTGTTCTCGGTGCCGATCGGCATCGCGTCGGCGATCTACCTCTCGGAGTTCGCGCCCACCCAGCTGCGCGAGGTGCTCAAGATCGTCGTCGAGCTCCTCGCCGCGATCCCGTCCGTTGTCTGGGGGTTCATCGGCGTGATGATCCTCAACCCGATGCTGCAGTCGATGGGCGCGCAGGTCGGCCTGAACGGGCTGAACGGTGCGATCATCCTCGCGCTCATGACGTTGCCCCTGCTGGTGAGCCTGGGCGAGGACGCCCTGCGTGCCGTGCCGGACAGCTACCGGCAGGCGTCCCAGGCGATGGGGGCCACGAAGTGGGAGACCGTGTGGCGCGTGCTGCTGCCCGCGGCGCGGCCGGGCCTGCTCGTGGCGGTGCTGCTCGGCGTCGGGCGCTGCGTCGGCGAGACCATGGCCGTGCTCATGGCGACCGGCCATTCGGTGCGGATCCCGCAGAATATCTACGATCCGGTGCGGACGCTGACGGCGACCATCGCCGCCGAGCTCGGCGAGGCCGTCCGCGGCGGAGAGCACTACCAGGCGCTGTTCGCGCTCGGGCTGCTCCTCTTCATCATCACGTTCGTAGTGAACCTGGTGGCGGATCTGACCGTCCGCGGACGCCGCGGAAACGCGGCATGACCGGACTGCCGTCACACGAACGTCACACGTGTGCTACATCAGGGACATCCGGGCCGTCCCGGGAGGGCTGCGCGCGATGAAGACCCCCCACCTCGACTACCAGTACGAGCAGGAGCTCGACGAGATCCACACCGCCCTGCTCAAGATGGGCAACCGGGCGGAGGGCATGGTGCGGGACGCCGCCCGCGCGCTCCTCGAACGGGACCTGTCGCTCGCCCGCCAGGTGATCGCGGTCGACCAGGATCTCGACAAGATGGAGGTCGAGACGGACGCCATGTGCGTGCGCCTGCTCGCGCGCCGCGCGCCCGTGGGGAGCGACCTGCGGCTCGTCACCTGCGCGCTGAAGATGGTCACGGACCTGGAGCGGATCGGGGATCTGGCCGGCAACATCAGCCGCCGGGTGCTCGAGCTCAGCAACGGCCCGGGGATCGAGGTCGTGCCGGAGATCAGCGATCTCGCGGAGAAGGCGATCAGCGAGCTCGCATCCGCGATGAAGGCGCTGCGCGACCGCGACGCCCCGACCGCTCGCCGGATCAAGGGCGACGACCGGCGCGTAGACGAGGCGAACCGCGCGGCGTTCGACCGCCTGCTCCGCGTGGCCAAGGATCACCCGGAGCAGTTCGAGCGCGCGCTCAGCCTGACCAACGTGTGCCGCCACCTCGAGCGCGTGGGCGACCACGCCGTCAACATCGCCGAGATGGTGGTCTACCTGGTGGAAGGCGCGGTCGTCAAGCACGCCCCGTGATCAGGTCGCGGCGCGCCGTGAAGCACGCGCCAGGGTCCGCTATTCAGCGGGCGTCGCGCTCTTCTCGGCGAGCTCGACCGCTTCTTCCACGGTCGCCCACTCGAGCGTGTCGATGACGACGCCCTTGTCGAGCAGCACCACGTACGGCAGCCCGTAGCTGCTGGTCGTGATGTGGCTCGTGAGCCACGCCGCGCCCGGATCGGACACGACCGGCATGGTCAAGCCGTAGTCACCCGACCAGCTCTGGAGATCTTCCAGATCGGCCTCTTCCGAGGACGCGTCCTCGATGATCACGTTCATGATCATCACGCCATCGTCCTTCACACCCTGGTACACACTTTCGAGGCTGACCGCCTCGTTGACACAGCTGCCTCACCAGAAGGCAGCGAACAGCAGATAGACCGTGCGGTCGCAGAAGTCGTAGAGCTGGACCGTGTCGCCGAACTGGTCGAGAAGCGCGAAGTTCTCGTCGACGTCGCCTTCTTCCCGGCCCGTGGCGACGATGTCCGTGCGGCATGCGTCGATCGACCAGCCGCCCTGGTACGGGTGGTGGTCGGGGTCGAGGAGATCGGCGTTCGCCTTGAACTCGTCGCCGTCGTTATAGGTGTCGCCGTCGGTGTCCGCCACGGCAGGGTCCGAGCCGAGCTCGGCTTCCTGCGTGTCGAGCAGGCCGTCGCCGTCGCTGTCGACGTCGCCGCCGAGGGCGTCCGCGCCGTCGATGCCGACGCTGGCGATGCATCCCGGGAGCGACCCCAGGAGCAGGAGGGGGATCAGGGTGCGCAAGCTCACCTCACCAGTGGATGCTATCACGCCGCGGCGACGGTTCGATGACTTCGCGGACGGCATTTTTTCCGCTCCGACCCCTTGCGCGCAACAGAGACCTGAATAGCGGATCGGAGTGAACGATTCACCTGCTTTTTTGGAAGGGCCCGCGTGAAGATCCCCCAACAGTCGAAGGTCGTGTCCGGCCAGATCTCGGCGGACGCGACGACCGCCAGCACGAAGCTGGTCACGGAGTGGATGCTCGCCGCGGGTGGCGCTGGCCTGATCCTGGGACTCGACCAGCGCCAGCTCTCCGGGGCCGGCGCCTGGACCGGCTACCTGCGCTGGCGGTTCGCGAAGGCGCGCACGGACCAGCCGGAGGGGTGGAGCACGTCCACGACGGCGCGCACCACGGCGGACGGCTTCGTGGAGCTGGTGGACATCTCGGGCACCACCGACATGCTCTGGCTCCAGGGCGCGCTCTCTGGACAGGCGTCCGGCGGCGCCGCCGAGCTCTTCGCCCGGCTGCAGGCCCAGGTGGACGGCAAGGGTGTGGTGCTCGGGTCGCTCACGACCGATATCCAGCCCGTCACGAACTCCGGCCAGTCGCAGTACATCCCGGTCCCGGGTCGGTTCCCCTCCGGCGGGCTGACGAAGCTGATGTTCGCGTACGTCTTTTCCGGGGTCAGCGGGACCATCACGTACCGGCCGGTGTGGCGAGAGTCGAAGCTGGATGCGGACTATCCGGCAAACTGGTCGCCCCTCGGCTCCGCTGACGTGAACCGGACCACGGACGGCTTCGACAACTCGGGCCAGCTCGCGGCCGTGCCCACCTCCGGCTACTCCCACGGGCAGGCCGGCCTTCGGGTGAGTGGCGACGCCAGGGGCCGGATCGAGATCATCGTCGCCGGCATCTATTAGGCGCCCGCCGTGCGTGCGCGTTCGATCAACTCAAGGCCGACGGGGCGTCGGGCCTTGTCGACGATGAACCCCGAGCTCGACCGGAAGCTGCTCGGCGGAGGGGCGAGGCGCGAGCTCGCCCAAGGCCGTTGGGAGACGGACTGGCCGGCGCCCCTGACCGTGTCCGACGGCGGGGAGTGCTCATGCAACGAAGGGTGCGCGGCGGACTGGTCCCTGCTGGCGCGCTCGGGGGCGGAGGCCGTGACACGCGGCAAGTGTTGCTGCAGCGGCAGCAACGAGTCCGACCGCGTGGCAGATCGGGTCGCTGCGCCCACGGGCCTGTGGGTGCTGCACGGCACCGACACCCGCCTGATACGCAAGCTGCGCGGCGACCGGAGGCCACCGGACGGTCACGGGACGCACGCCAAGGGCGGAGACGATGCCGAGGGTGACCCGCGGGGAGGGTCCATGACCGACCCGGATGCCTCCGACGTCCAAGGCGCGGGCACCAACGAGAGTAACCCGGCGAATGGTGCTGATGGTGAAGGCGAGCACAACCCGATTACGAGTCAAGCTGCAGTCCTCGAGGGAGGCGTCCTTATCGGGCTTGACATCCTATGGATTACATCCGAAGAGAAGGATGACGAGGGCGGCGGAGGTGGCAGCGGTGGAAGCGTCGACCCGGCTCCCGATCCAACACCCGAAGTGCCGGTTCCGGGCTACGTTCCTATCACCCCGACCCCGGGGAAGATCCCCAAGGCAATCGATCGGCCGGGTTCCGCAGACCCTTGTTTGCAGCAAACAACTGGAGTCCGCTACGCTCCCCTCATTGCAACTCTGCAAACCGATAGTAGCTTAATCACAATAAAATTCCACTTTCCTCGCGCCGACTCGACACGAGACACGGGCTATATAGGGGATTCGACTACAGGCGACTGCGAGGACAGTTCGATATACGCAGTCGAGTGCAAGGGCAAAACGCATTACTGCTGTGTATCCAAGGAGGGTAGCCTTTCGTGCTTTGCATATAACGCGGATTGTGTCCTGCTGGGGGATGGTGGCTGGCCCGGCCAGTGTGATCGACCCGGCCTTCCGACCGGTTTCGAGTGACGAATGGACGTAGAGATCCACTGTCCCAGCGCACATATCGTGGAGATTGTACGGGAGAGTCGTACGATTCTGTTTCGTACAGCTTCGGAGGGCGGTACCACGCTCGTTGGGGGGGCCCCGATCGATGGTGAGTTCACTCTCAAGCTCGAGGGCTGGAACGGCAGCGACGAGATTGGGGGTTGTGCCCCGGAAGCATGGGCGGCAGCAGCGCTCTCAGGCGCGTTCTATGCCCGCTCACCCAGAAGGCCTACACTGCCATTTCATTCTTTTCGCTGGCTTACCGACGGCCCATCCGGTTGGACCGCGAGTGCATGGCACGAGGCCGAGGCGTGCGACCGTCCAGAAATAGACGTTGTTCCGATGCAACGTATCATCACGGTATCGACGGTCCCTGACCTGAACGACGAGTTGGCAACTTGCGCGCAAGCGAAGGCAAAGGGAGATGGTGTTGGCATTATCGCTCCATCCTCCACTGTGCAACTGGAAACCTATTGGAAGAGGGCCCTGCCTGCCAATGTGGCATGCAACAACAGTTTAGTCTCGTTCAATGGGGAACCCGTTGGCGTATCGAACGGTTCCAACTCGCTTATGATGTCCGCGGGTTCCGTGATGACTGTAATACCAATGGATAGCGATCCTTGCGGCGGCGCTATGCGTGCGTTGGGCATAGTTGCTCACCAGTTGAGTGCGTTCGATCGGAGCGAGCAGTGGAAGCTCTGGGAAATGCACAACTCGACTCCGATCTTGCGGTCCGCCACGAATAGTGAGGCTCGACGGTTGGGTAAATGCAGTGCGCCGCCCGGTCAGGTGTTTGCACATGACAGTCTGCCGTGGGACTGCATCCGGTCGGCAGCGCGTTCAGGACAGACTATCTTGTTGGCGCGGTCTCCTGAATGAGTCTGGGAGTCAGGGGTGTTCAGCCCGACAGCACCTGCTCCACCAGGTCCGCTGCGCGATCCGCGGCGTCGAGCCGGGCCTGCGAGCGCGCGGCCCCCGCCATCTTCCCGAGGCGGGCCGGATCGGCCACCAGCGCCGCCACGCGGGCCACCGCCGCCGGGATGTCCCACCCGGCCTCCACCAGCACCTCCGCGGCGCCGACCTGCTCGAGGCCGCGCGCGTTCTCCTCCTGGTGGTTCTCGGTGACGTTCGGACTCGGGATCAGGAGCGACGGCTTGCCGACGGCGCACAGCTCGCCCAGCGTGGACGATCCGGCGCGCGCGACCACCAGATCCGCCATCGCGTACGCGTCCGCCATGCGGTCCTCGTAGTCGCGCAGGACGACGCCCGGCGGCGGGGGTCCGAGGGCGGCGCTCACCTCCGCGTGGTACCGCGGGCCGCACAGGTGGAGGACCTGGCAGGTGCGCCCGGGATCCTTCGCGAAAGCCACGGCGAGCTCGTTGAGCTTCGCGGCGCCGAGGGACCCGCCGACGAACACGACCGTGAGCTTGTCGGGATCGAGGCCGTATTTCCGCGCGCTCGCCTCGCGGGTGCCGTCCAGGATCGCGCGGTTCACCGGCACGCCGACGAGGTGCTTCGCGCCCTTCCCAGGGATGCGGGCCCGCGTCTTCTCGTACGTG
>CAMCWU010000062.1 GCA_945882675.1 Klebsiella pneumoniae
CCTCCCGCGCGAGCGCGTAGCGCACGACCTCGCGCAGCCGGCCGTCATCGTCCACTACCAGGATCTCGGCCACGGGGGTTCCCTCGCGCGGCCGCTCGCGTCGGATGTCAGAGCGGTATAAGCTCGGGGCCGCGGACCGCAGCGTATCATCGGGACCGCACCCGCCCCTGGAGACCCCATGCCTGGAGACCCCATGCCCACGAAGCCCGCTCCCCGGCTTCTCGCCGACCCCTTCGCCCGCTTCGGGTTCGCCGGCCGCGGCGCGCCGTCGCTGGGCCTGCTGGCGATCCTCGCGTCGGGCGCCGCGCACGCGGACGAAGAGGGCACTCCCCAGATGGGCGTGACGCAGAAGCTGCAGGAGCAGACGATCCTCAACGTGGACATCCTGAAGGCCGGCGAGAGCTTCGTGTGGACCGCCACGGTCCCGAACCTGGCAGGCGTCCCGCAGCCCGTGAGCATCGAAGTCTTCGATCCCGCCGGCGTCAGCGTCGGCATCTTCGCCAGCGGCGCGGTGGTCAACACGCCCGTCATCGGCACGTACACCGTCGAGATCGTCGGCAAGGACACGGACGCGGACGCGGACCTGGACCCGGACCTCATGGCCAACTGGTCCATCAAGGTCAACGGCGCTTTCGCAGGCCGGGGCCGCGTGTGGTCGCAGCGCTGGTGGTTCTCCGCGGCCTCGTTCTCCGAGATCGACGCGTTCGAGGGCAGCTGGTACGCCCTCGTAGACGGCGGATCGCCCACTTCGGACGCCGTGGTGGAGCTCGACGCCACGGGCTTCGTCGGGCGCGTGTACCAGATCATCGCGAACAGCCAGGGCGTCACCCTCTTCCCCGGCCGCTCCGTCAGCACGGACGATGGCGACTCCATCGCGAAGTACCCGGTCTATCTGCTGCCGCCGGAGACCGCGTCCTACAACCCGATCACGCCCGTCATCTCCAACTCCGTGTTCGACCCCGGCATCTGCGACGGCGTCGCGCCCCTGCTGTCCACCGGCAACGTCGAGTTCGACAGCACGGTGGACGGCACGATCCACTTCGTCTGCGACATCAACGAAGATGGCGTCTTCGACTTCACGGACGACGGCGACGTCCACATCCAGGTCGACGCCTTCATCGGCGCGAACTCGGTCGAGTGGGACGGCACCTTCGACACGGGTGAGTCCGTCCCGCCCGGCGACTACGAGTGCGAGGTCATCCTGACCGTCGGCGAATTCCACTACGTCGCGAACGACGTGGAGTCCTCGTACGAAGGGTTCCGGCTGTTCCAGGTCAACGCGAACCAGACGCGCACCGGCCTCGACATGTACTGGAACGACAGCTTGATCCAGGCCACGGACGTGCTGATGCCGAACGGCCAGTTCGGGCTCGAGGCCACGGGACCCGCCGGGATCAACTCGGGGATCTTCGGCGCGGCGGCCGTCCCGAACGTGAACAGCCGTTCGTGGGGGAACTTCACGTCGGCGTCCAAGGGCAACGACAGCCTGGCGGACACCTACACCTGGGTCGCGGACGATCGCGAGCGCTTCACGATCACCGTGCTCAACACGAACATCGACACGGACGGCGACGACCTGCCGGACGCACAGGAGGAGTGCACCTACGCCACCCTCGCGGACGACGTCGACACCGACAACGACGGCCTGACGGACGGCGAAGAGGTCCTGATCCACTTCTCGGACCCGCTGAACCCGGACTCGGACTTCGACGGCGTGCCCGACGGGGAAGAGGTCACGCTGGCCGGCAACCCGAAGGACAGCGACGGCGACCTCATCAACGACATCCTCGACCCGGACGACGACGGCGACGGCGTCCCCACCCTGGACGAGGTCGCGAACTCTGTGGCTTCGGGCGGCAACACGGACGGCGACTCCAAGGTCGACTGGCTCGACGTGGACGACGACAACGACGGGATCCTGACGATCGACGAGGACGCGGCCGGTAACGGCGGCGCGAACGACGACACGGACGGAGACGGCGCCCCCGACTACATCGACACGGACGACGACGGCGACGGCATCTTCACCGACGACGAGCTGATCGACAGCGTGGACGCCAACTTCGACACGGACGGCGATGGCGTGCCGAACCCGTACGACGTGGACGACGACGGAGACGGCGTCATGACCGCCGTGGAGCTCGCCCAGATCTCGAGCGACCTCGACTCCGACGGCATGCAGAACTGGGTCGACACGGACGACGACGGCGACGGCGTGCCGACTCTCGACGAGGACCTCGACGGCGACGGCGACCCCACGAACGACGACTTCGACGCCGCGTACGGCGCCTACGGCCCACTGACCGCGGACGGCATCGCGAACTGGCTGGACCAGGACGACGACGGCGACGGCGTCCCGACGATCGACGAGATCGACCCCCTCGCGAGCGTGGACACGGACGGCGACGGCGACAGCGACGAGGACGGCGCGCCCGACTACCTCGACTGGGACGACGACGGCGACTCGATCCCGACCTTCTCGGAGGACGTCAACGGCGACAACGACAACACCGACGACTCCGACGGCGACGGGATCTGGGACTACCTGGACACCGACGACGACGGGGACACGATCCTCACGATCGACGAAGGGAACGGGAACATCGACCCCGCGCAGGACAACCTCGGCAACTGGCTCGACCTCGACTCGGACGGCGACGGGATCCTCGACGAGGACGAAGCCCGCCTCGACACCGACGGCGACGGCAAGGACGACAACCTCGAGACGGACGACGACGGGGACGGCGTCCCGACGGTGGACGAGCGCGACCTCGACAGCGACGTGGACGGGACCGACGACAACCTCGACGTGGACGACGACGGCGACGGCATCCTGACGAAGGTAGAGGGCCAGGCCGACTTCGACGAGGATGGAACGGGCAACTGGCTCGACGACGACTCGGACGGCGACACCTGGCTGGACGCCGACGAAGGCGACGTCGACTCGGATAGCGACGGCGACCCCGACTTCCTCGACCTGGACGACGACAACGACTCGGTGCTGTCGGCGGACGAAGCCGCGGGCGACACGGACGGCGACGGCGCGGACGACCGCGTGGACGACGACGACGACGGCGACACCATCCCGACCGCACAGGAGAAGGCGGACGGCGAGGCCCTGACGGAGTCGGGCGCTGGCGAGCCCGCGGACGGCACGGACGCCGACGGCGACGGCGTGCCGAACTGGCAGGACACCGACTCGGATGGGGACACGAACCCGGACGCCACGGACGGCCTGGGCGACACCGACGAGGACGGGGTGATCAACTACCTCGATCCCACGGATCTCGTGCCGGAGGTCGGCTGGTACAAGGGCGGCACCGGGTGCGACACCACGCGCGGGGGGAGCGCCGGCTGGGCGCTCGGGATCCTCGCCATGCTCACGCTCCGTCGGCGTCAGCGCTGAAAGGGAGATCCATTGAAGCTCATGCTCCATCCCACGCTCGTTGGGTTGCTCCTCCTCGTGCCCGCCGTGGCACACGCCCAGGACGGGTTCGACGCCCACGGGTTTAACCTCGCCGCGTTCGACGGCGACGTCCGCGATCCCCTCACCGTGCAGCGGCCCGGCCGCATGGAGCCCGGCGACTGGTTCGCGAGCGGGCTCCTCGAGTTCGCGAACAACCCGCTCGTCTTCGTCGTCACGGACCTGCAGGGCCAGGTAGTCGAAGAGCAGCAGGCGCTCGACGACCTGTTCGTGCTCAACACGTCGTTCGGCTGGGCGCTCGTGGACCGGCTCCGGGTCGACGCCGCGGTTCCGCTGTACCTCACGTCGTCGGGGCTCGACGGCGCGCAGGGCGTGGGCGTCGGGGACGCGCGGCTCTCCGCCATGTTCGTCGCGATCAGCCCGGACTCGGACGAACGCGGCCTCGGCGTGGGCCTGATCCCGTACCTCGACCTGCCGCTCGGGGCCCCGGGCGAGTTCCTCGGCCAGGGCTCGGTGGCGGGCGGCGCGAAGGCGGCGGCCACGTACGAGGTCGAGCACTTCACGCTCACTGGCGAGATCGGGGCGTACTTCGCGCGGAAGCTCGCGCTCTCGAACCTGGTGGCGACCGACACGCTCACCACCGGCCTGGGCATCGGCTACAACGTGGACGAGACGCTCGGGTTCACGCTGGAGACGCACCTCGAGTCCCCGTTCGACGCGAACGCGGAGCCGGGCACCGCATCCCCGTCGGAGGTCCTGCTGTCCATGCGCAAGAGCGCCGAGAGCGGGCCGCACTTCCTCCTTGGCGGGGCGATGGCGGTCTCGCGCGGCGCGTCCGCGGCGGACTACCGCGTGTTCCTGGGCGGCGGCTTCGGGCGGCGCGGCCCGGGCGGCCCGGACGACACCGACCTCGACGGCATCCTCGACCCCGCGGACGCCTGCGTCACGGACCCCGAGACCGTGAACGCGTACAAGGACGAAGACGGCTGCCCGGACGGCCCGGGCAAGCTGGACGTGGTCGTGCTCCGCGACGGCAAGCCCGTCCCCGGCGCGGCGCTGACCGTCGCCCAGGCCGGCGGAGACGTCCTCGACACTACCACCACGGACCAGCCGTACACCACGGAGACCTGGCCCGACCGCGTGTGGGAAGCCCACGCGACCCTCGGCGACTGCCTCGCAGGGACCTCGCGGATCACCACGGTGGAAGGCGTGAACCTCGTCCAGGTCGACCTGAAGCCGGATCTCGCAGCGCAGATCACGGTAGAGGTCCGCGACCCCAAGGGCGCGCCGATCGACGCCGCGGTCGTGAAGTTCTCCGCGCAGCCGGACGGCTGCTCGCCCACGGAGCCCACGCAGGGCAGCGGCGGCAAGGCGGACGCCCGGGTGGGCGCCGGCGCCCACGAGATCCAGGTGAGCGCGCCCGGGTACGCGATCCACACGGAGAAGGTCACCGTCGCGAAGGGCCAGACGCAGGTCGTGCAGGTCACCCTCACGCCCACGCGGGTCCAGGTCACGGCGACCCAGATCGTCATCCTCGACGTCGTGTACTTCGAGACGAACAAGGCCGTCATCAAGCCGGAGTCGTTCGCGCTGCTGGACGAGGTCTCGACCACCATCCGCACGAACCCGCAGCTCGGGCGCGTGGAGATCAGCGGCCACACCGACAGCCAGGGGTCGGACACCGCGAACAAAGACCTGAGCCAGCGCCGCGCGGAAGCCGTGCTGCTGTACCTCGCCCAGCACGGCGTGGACGGCGGGCGCCTCCAGGCGATCGGGTACGGCGAGACGAAGCCGATCGACACGAACGCGACGCCCACCGGGCGCGCGAAGAACCGCCGCGTGGAGTTCAACCTCGTCGACAAACGGTGAAGAGGTCGTTTCCTGCTGCGGGTCCGGGTGGGCCCGTGGTAGGTTTCCCCATCGATCGGGAGCTGTGATGGCGTGGACGAAGTACCTGCTGGCGGTGGCGCTCCTCGCGGCTTGTGGCACGGAGGACGCCGACAAGGACACGGACGTCGAGGGTGACGCGGACACCGACGCGGACACCGACACCGACACCGACACCGACACCGACACCGACACCGACACCGACACCGATACGACGGACACGGATACCACCGATACGGACACCGATACCACGGATACCGACACGGATACCGGACCGCCGGTCGGCACGCCGGAGATCTGCGACGACACGCTCGACAACGACCTGGACGGCGATCGCGACTGCCGGGACGCGGACTGCGACCCGATCTGCGACGCCGACGCGGACGGCGCGATCACCGTCACGCTGGGCGGGCCGGACTGCGACGACACGAACGCCGCCATCAACCCCGGCGCGGACGAGATCTGCGACGGCATCGACAACGACTGCGACACCCGGGTGGACGACGCCGACAACGACCTCGACCCGGTCGGCGCGTTCCCGCAGTGGCGGGACCAGGACCTGGACGGGTACGGCCGCATGGCGGTCGTCGCGTGCACGTTGCTCGTGGGCAACGTCGAGAACTCGGACGACTGCGACGACGGTGACGCCGCGGTCAACCCGGGCGCGCCCGAGCTGTGCAACCGCGATGACGACGACTGTGACACCCTCGTGGACGACGCCGACCCGAGCATCGACCCCGCGCTGTTCACCACATTCTACGCGGATGTAGACAACGACGGCACCGGCGACCCGCTCGCGCCGACCGACTCGTGCTTCGCCGGGATCAACGTCACGAACGACGACGACTGCGACGATCTCGACCCCACGTTCTCGCTGCCCGTCGACTGGTACCCGGACATGGACGGGGATGGCGTCGGCGGCGGGGCGGCCGTGGAGCTCGGGCGGTGCGCCCCGGTGGACCCCCGCAACGTGATGTCGTCGGACGACTGCGATACCGCAGACGACACGATCTACCCGGACGCGCCAGAGGTCTGCCTCGACGCCATCGACCAGGACTGCAACGGCCTCGACGACTGCCACCTGTATCTGGAGGGGGAGTCCCTGGCGTCGGACTCGGAGGTCGTGCTGCACGGCGACTCCGCCAACCAGCTCGCCGGGACGGCGGTGGCGATCGCCGACGCGGACGGCGACGGCGACGCGGACGTCCTGGAAGTGAGCTCGGCCGGCTCGGCGCTCGCCGGGACGAAGTCGAGCGCCCACATCTGGTCGGGTCCGTGGGACGACGGGATGTACGCGCTGTCCGGCTCGGGCATCATCATCAGCGGGGAGAGCCCGGGCTCGTCGTTCTCGGCCATCGGGATGACCGGGGACGTCACGGGGGACGGCCTCGACGACCTGTACATCGGAGATCCGTCGTTCATGGGTTCGAGCGGACGAGTCTACGTGATCGCTGGCCCCGTGACCGCGGGCGGCGAGGTCGCCCTGCTCGCCACCGCGACGCTCGACGGCCCGGCGGCTTCGCTCGCGGGCTCGGAGCTCGTCACCGCCGACGTGGACGGGGACGGGGATACGTCGCTGTGGATCAGCGCCATCAACGGCGCCGGCGCGGGCGCCGTGTACGTCACGCGCGGGGCGCTCTCCGGCAACTCCGCCCTCGGGACGGACGGTATGATCGGCCTCGGCGCGGACACGATGGACGTCGCGTCCATGGGAGCGGACGACTTCGACGGCGACGGCCTGCCGGAGATGGCGCTCGGCTCGCCGACGGCGCTGACGAGCCGCGGGATCACCTGGATCTGGGCGCACGACCCGGTCGGCATGGAAGACCCTTCCTTCGTGGATCTCCGCATCGAAGGGACGGGGGCGAACGCGGGCTTCGGCACCATCGCCGTGTCCGCGGGCGACCAGACCGGCGACGGCCTCCCGGACCTGCTCGTGACCGCCCCCGGCGCGAACGGCGGCGACGGCGCGGCGTACATCTACGCGGGCCCGCTGACCGCCGCTGGCGCGGACATCGAGATCCGCGGGTTCGACGGCTTCGGCGGCACGGGCGCGGTCGCGGGCGACGTCGACGCAGACGGCCGGGTCGAGCTCCTGATCGGCACGAACGTAGCCGGGAACGACCAGTACCTGATCGACATCGACGGCGCGACCGGGGTCATCACGGACGCGGCGGTGACGCAGTTCATCCTCCGCGACGACCGGACGGATCTCCTCGGCGTGAACAGCACGCACGGCGGGGACCTGGACGGCGACGGCTACGACGACATGGCCCTGGGCGGCGTGAACATCGACTCGGCGGGCGGGAACAACAGCGGCGGCGTCCGCCTGCTCTTCGGCTACCCGCTCCTCAAGTGACGGCTCCGCCGTGGGCTCGAGTGACGGCTCCGCCGTGGCTCAAATCATCGTGAGGCGGAGGTGGTCGCCCGTGGCGGCGGCCCCGTCCCACACCACGCATTCCCGCAGGTTCCCGGCCACGTCCGCGCCCGCGCCGACGACGCACCGGTGGAGCGCGGCGCCGCGCCGGATCCGGGCGCCCTGCCCGACCCACACGGGCCCCGTGACCGTGACGCCGTCCACGAGCGCCCGGTCCCCGTGCTCCACGCCGTCCGCGGTCCGGGCGTAGCCGGCGCGCGGGAACGGATCGAGGCCCAGGATCGAGCGGTCCGGCAGATCGAGCACCGCCAGGTTCGCATCCAGGTACGCGGCAGGATCGCCGGCGTCGAGCCAGATCCCGTCGTACCGCACGCCCGCCACGCGCCGCTGCGGCACCAGCGCGCGGTATGCGGTCCGCACGATGCACTGCGGTCCTGGCGGCACGAGCGCCAGCGCGGCCCGATCGAGCGCGTGGATCCCCGTGAAGTGCGTGGTCTCGTCCAGCGCCCCCACGGGATCCGCGGCGGCCACGGTGGTGAGCCGCGCGACGCGGCCCGCGGCGTCCGCGGCGACGATACCGTACCGCGCCCCCAACGTGTCGGGGTCGGGGTCGGGGCGAAGCGCCATGGCGGCTCCCCCTTCTGGTACCGCCGCCAGCAGCGCGCCCAGGTCCACGCCGTGCAGCACGTCGGCGTTGAGCACCACGAACCGCGGCGCCATCCGGTCGCCCACCGCCGCGAGCCCCCCGCCCGTGCCCAGGAGCTCGGGCTCCGTCACGACGGTCACCCGGCAGCCCTCCCGCTCGCCCGCCCAGGCCTCCACCTGCGGCGCGAGCCAGTGGGCGTTCACGACGACGTCCCGCAGGCCGTGGCGCGCCGCGAGCGCCAGGGAGTACGCCAGCAGCGGCACCCCGCACACCGGCACGAGGGGCTTCGGGACCTGCTCCGTCAGCGGGCGAAGGCGGGTACCGAGCCCCGCCGCCAGCACGAACGCCTGGTACATCTCTCCGCTCCTCCCTGGGGTCGCGCGGGATCGCGCGCCGACCGCTCCGGCCCGGGCGCACCCGTATCGCGCCCCGCTGGCGCCCGTCCCCGTGCCCGGACGGAAATCGTGTATGCTCACGACGTGCAGGAGGGGGCTATGTTCAGGGGTCTGGTGGGGCTGCTCGCGGTCGGGTGCGGAACGGCGCAAGGTCCGCTCTTCACCGACATCTCGAACGTGAACATCACCAAGGTCTCGAGCGCGGGCACCGCGCTCCGGTCCCTGAACGGGGGGGAGGTCGGGCCGTTCGCCGGCTGCCTCGGCGCCACGTCCGAGATCGCGGCGGAGCAGGCCGAGCAGGAGCTCCTCGTATCCACCTACCTGGTCGAAGTGACGGATGCCAGCGGAAAGCGAAGCTTCGAGCTTTACACTGCCCATACCATGAAGGGAAGCGGCAAGTACTACTCGAACCCGTGCGTGTACGAGCAGATCATGAGCATGGGCCTGTAGCTCACTCCACGCAGCTCGGGATCACGTCGAAGAAGCCGTTCGCGACCGGGTTGCTCACGCGACCCGCGATCGTGTTCGACCCGACCACGAGCCACGGCGTCAGGTCGACCGGGGGCACGTCCACGGTGACCAGGCAGTCGGCGTCCTCGTTCACGCAGCCCTCCTGCTGCCAGGCGCCGCCCCAGTGGCCGATCGCCGCGCCGTTGAGCCACAGCCAGATCCCGTCGTCGGACTGCAGATCCGCGAGGATCGAGCCCGGCAGGGCGTCGAGCGTGAACGTCGCGCGGTAGGCGCGATCGGCGCCGGTGGCCGCGGAGCGATCCGGGAGCGGCGCCGGCAGCCAGCCCGTCTCGACGTACGCGGGGTCCCAGAACGGCGAGCCCGAGCCGTCCACGGGGTCCGCCTCCGCCAGGATCGCGGGGCTCCCCGTCCACGCCCACTGGAGGTCGAGCACGGGGCAGATCGGCTCCGGAGGCGCGCTATCCGGCGGCGTCACCGTGACGTCTCCCGAGTCCGCGCCGGGCGTGCCCTCCGGCGGCTTGTTCCCGATCCCGTAGTCCGAGCAGGCCCCGGCCAGCCCCACGAGCGCCATCGCGTACCGTGCGCCCATCACGCCTCCCCTCGCTCTGCAGGGTAACATGCGTCCAACCGTGGAAGGGCCCGGGCCCGCGGGGTAATACGGTAGACCGTCCGGGGGGCATGGTGCGCGCGAGTCTCCTCCTCGTCCCGATCTTCGCCGCCGCGTGCTCGAAGAGCGGGATCTACCCACTCGATGACGACACGGCCGTCACGTCCGCGTGCCGCGCGGCCGCCCCCGGGTGCGGGTCGGAGACCACGCCCGACTCGGACGTGCCCCCGGACCCGATCGCCACCGGCGACACCGCCTCTCCCGCCGCGGCGTGGGCGCACACCATCACCGTGGACGGCGACGTCGGCGACTGGACCGCGGACGAGTCGCTGGCCACCACGAGCGGAGACGCCTGGGTCACGTGGGACGCCACGGACCTGTTCGTCGCGGTCCGGCACCCGGACGTGAGCGCGGGCACGGCGTTGCACTGGGTCGTCGTGTACGTGGGCAGCGGTGCGGGCGGAACGACCACGGGCGCGTCGATCGGTACGCAGGAGCCGGCGCTCCCCACGGGGATGAGCCACGCGATCCGCTGGAAGGCGGACGGCTCGTACGACGACCTGCTCGCCTGGGACGGCATCGCGTGGGTCGCATCGCCCGGCTGGCTCGGCACGGAAGGCTCGGCGAAGCAGGAGTCCGACGCGAACACGGTCCTCGAGCTGGCCATCCCCCGGGCGGCCGTGGGCGTCGGAGACCTCCTCGATCTGCACGTCGCCTGGGTCTACGAAGGCGCGGGGTCCGAGTCCACGTACGCGGGCAGCCCGGCCACGTCGTTCCCGGACGGCGCATACGACCCCGACTACGCCGCATACTGGCGGTTCGACCTCTCGGCGTCGCCCGCGTCCGCCACCCCCCTCCCGTGAGGCCCACCATGCGCATCCCGCTCCTCGCGCTCGCGCTCCTGTCCTGCAATGGCAAGGACGAAGCGGACTGCTACACCCGGCTGTACGCGACGGAGGCCATCGCGCCCGGCCTCGACCCCGCGGCGGTAGAGGGCCTGCAGCATATGGGGCCGACGCTGATCGACGGAGAGTGCGCTTCCGGCGTCAACTTCGCGGTGTACAGCGCGCACGCCACGCGGATGGAGCTGCTGCTGTTCGACGAGGACAAGAGCGAGCTCCCGACCCAGCGGTTCGAGCTCCAGCGCATCGGCGACGTCTGGAACCTCTACGTGGAGGGCGTCGGCCCCGGCCAGAAGTACGGGTACGTCGCATGGGGCCCGAACTGGCCGTACGATCCGGACTGGTTCTGCGGCTCGCGCGACGGCTTCGTCTCGGACGTCGACGCCGAAGGAAACCGGTTCAACCCGAACAAGCTGATGACGGACCCGTACACGCGGGCGCTCACGCGCGACCACGACTGGGGTCTCGGGAGCGCGGGCTCGGGCGAGTCGCGCCGGCAGGACTGCGCGTGGGACGGCGCCGCCAAGTCGGTCGTCTCCGTCAGCAAGTACCAGTGGTCGGACGCCGAGACCACCTGGCGCGAGAACCGCTCGGCCGACTCGTTTCCAGGGCACAACTGGAACAACCTCGTCCTGTACGAAGTCCACCCGAAGGGCTTCACCATGAACGGCGTGGACGGCGTGGACCACCCCGGCACCTGGCGCGGCATCGGCGAGAAGGCCCAGTACTTCGCGGATCTCGGCGTGACCGCGGTGGAGCTCCTGCCCATCCACGAAAAGGCGCTGGACAGCGGCTACTGGGGCTACAACAACACGAACTTCTTCGCGCCGGAGCTGACGTACTCGGCCGACTACCGCTACGGGGGCCCGCCGGAGGCCGTCGTCGACGAGTTCAAGTGGATGGTCGACCAGCTCCACCAGGTGGGGGTGGAGGTCGTGGTCGACGTCGTCTACAACCACACGGGCGAAGGCGGGTTGTGGCGCGACAAGATCTTCCAGGACGACAGCCTGCTGGACGCCGACGCCATGCTCGACGCCTACAACCTGGACACCACGGAGGCCGCGACCCTGTACAGCATGCGCGGGCTCGACAACCAGTCGTGGTACGCGCTGACGGAGGACGGGCAGGCGTACTGGAACAACACGGGCGTCGGCAACGAGACCCGGACGAACCACGATCCCATGCGGTTCCTGATCATGGACTCGCTGCGGTTCTACGTGGACGAGATGCACGTGGACGGCTTCCGGTTCGACCTCGCCGGCATCCTCGGCGAGAAGGATCTGGACTACAACGTCTGGGACGACCCGAAGAACACGGTGCTCCAGGACATCCTCGAAGACGAGACGATCCAGAAGTACAACACGCGGATCATCGCGGAGCCGTGGACGGCGACCGGGGCCTACAACGCGATCGGCGCGTTCCCGATCTCGGAGACGAAAGACAGCTTCGCCTGGGGCGAGTGGAACGCGAGCTTCCGGGATTGGTGGCGGAACATCGCGAACGACGACGCCTGGGCCATGAACTCGGCGGAGAACGGCGCGGACGGCGGCTCGATCATCACCGGCACCGAGATGCGGTACGGCTGGAACGGCCGCAAGCCGTACCACAGCGTGAACTTCGTGACCGCGCACGACGGCTTCACCATGTACGACCTGTTCAGCTACAACGAGAAGAACAACCAGTGCTCGCCGATCAACCCGGTGTGCTGCAACGACCCGAACTCGGTCTGGTGCGACGTCAACTCGGGGGAGAACCACAACCGCTCGCGCGACTGGGGCATCGACCAGGAGCCGACCAAGCGCCAGCTCATGCGCGACATGTTCGCGGGCATGATGATCAGCGCCGGCACGCCGATGATCCTCGGCGGCGACGAGTGGATGCGCACGCAGTACGGCAACAACAACGCCTACTCGACGGGCGCCGACAACGAGTGGAACTGGTTCCGCTGGGGCGAGTGGCAGGGCAACGACGAGCGCTGGCGCATGCACGACTTCGTCAGCCAGATCCTCAAGTATCGCCAGCTACGCATCGACGCCTTCTCGCCGACCGAGTACGGCGGGGGCATGCCGTTCTCGTGGAAGGACGCCGCGAACAACGAGGCCAGCGGCGCGACCTGGGGCGGCCGGCAGATGATGATGCACTGGTACGACGACGGGAGCGGCACCTGGGGCCCCGAGATCGTCGTCATCCTGAACTTCGACCGGAACGACGTCACGTACACGCTGCCGGCGGACCGGAGCTGGGGCCGGATCGTCGACACGCAGGCGTACTTCGACAGCGACGACTACCTGGCGGTGGAAGGGCTCGATCCGCGGAAGTCGGCGAACATCGACCTGTCCGGCGCGGTGGTCGTGACGGGGTCGTACACGGCGAAAGGCAGCTCGATCGTGATCCTCGAGCAGCGTTAGCCGCCATACCCCCTCTCCCCTTGCGGGAGAGGGCTGGGGTGAGGGGTAGACGGGATGAAGCGCATCGCCGACTCCCTGGTCCGTCCCATCCGGGTTAAGCGCATACTACCTCGGGGTCCGGTTTGCTCTTCGCCCTCCTCGCCACCGCCGCCCACGCCCAGTCCGCGGACGTCGCCGGATACGTCCGTGTGATGACCCGCCCCGATTTCCAAGGGGGAGACGGCAAGCTCGGGTACTGGAACCTGTACGGCCGGCTCCTGAACGAGGGGCCGTACGCCGCGGTCGAGCTCCGCGTGGACGCGCTGGAGGCCCGGCCGGGCAGCGCAGATCCGTGGTCGGACGTGCACATCCGCGTGGAGGGCGGGTCGGTGGAGGACGCGGACGCCGGCGGCGGGAGCCTCGCGCTGTTCCGCATGTCCCAGCTCTACACGCAGGCCGGGAACATCACGGGCGAGCGCGTCGTGTGGCGGGTGGGCACGCTCGAGTCCACGTTCGGGGACCTCGGGCTATACGATATGCGGCCGGCCCAGCTCCTGTTCGACACGGTGGGCGGCCAGGCGAACATCGGCCTCGGCCGGGTGGATCTGGTGGTCGGCGCGGGCGACGCCGGGTACGCGCTCAAGGGCGGCGCCGAGTACAACACGGTCCCGACCGCTGGCGCCACGGCGCGGCTCCGGATCGTCCCGTCCCACCTCGAGCTCGGCGGCGGCCTCCAGGGCTACTACGAGCCGCCCGTCGCGGGCTCCCGGAACGCCCAGTACCAGACGCCCGGCATCACGTACGAAGACTACGTCCGCGGCGAGTTCCTGCTGAATTACACGGAGGCCAACCCCGCCGGCGCGGGCGAGCTCCCCGACCCCGTCGCGCGCGACGCGACCTCGTGGAAGGCGGTGGGGTACCTGGGCTTCGGCGGGGTCGGCCCGCTGCGCTGGAACAACGCGTTCGTCTCGTACCAGAAGCTGCACCCGGACCCGACCTACACGGAGCTCTTCGAGGGCGTCGCGACCACGCTGTACGTCCACGACCTGACGGACGAGCGCACCGTGCTCATGTTCGGGGACGAAGCCCAGCTCCGCATCATCCCGGAGCGCCTGGACGTGGTGCTCGGCGGCCTGGTCGGCATCCACCGCGACGGCGACAACCAGCTCGCGCCGTCGGACTTCGACCGGAGCTACGGGTCGGTCGTCGGGCGCGCGCAGGCGTACGTCACGCCGAATGTGCACATCCTGGCGGAGTCGAGCTACGCCAGCGAGAAGTCCGCGAACGGCGCGACCTACCGCGACCACTACGACTCGATCTTCACGGGCACGGACGGCGCGCAGGACGCCCGCGGCCTCGAGTTCGGCGACAGCGACACCCGCACCACCT
>CAMCWU010000063.1 GCA_945882675.1 Klebsiella pneumoniae
TCCACCCGCGCGCGCCGGGTCTGTGGATCCAGGCGCGCCGCGTGCATCCACCGCAGCAGCGCGTCGCGGAGGGCCAGCTCCGGGGCCTGGGTGGGGGAGCAGCGGCCGTGGATCACGGAGGCCGCCCCGACCTCGTGCGCGCGCTCCGCGAGCCAGCCCGCGAGGCGGGTCTTCCCCACGCCGGCGTCCCCGCGCAGCACGGCGACACGGCTCTCGCCGGTGTCGTGCACGGCCCACAGCTCGCGCCAGAGCCGATCGCGCTCCGCTATCCGGCCGACGAGCGGGATGGTGCGCACGCCGAACAATCCGCGTCCAACGCCGAGGAGCGCGTGGCCTCGGCCGAGAGGCGCCGCGCCGATCGACGGGTTCGGAAAGCCCCGCCAGTCGGAGGGCGGGCGGGCGGGCCGCGGCGGGCCGAGCGGCCCGACGTCGTCCACGCTGTGGGTTTCCGTCGGCTCGTCGAGCCAGTCGTCGGAGTCCGCCGCCGGCACGATGGTCGTGGTGGTCCGCGGCCGGGATCTCGCGTCGTCCGATGCTGGCGCTGCGAGGCTGCGCAGGGCGGCAGCGGCGTCGGCGGCGCACTGGAAGCGCTGGCGCGGCAGCTTCGCGAGGAGTGTCCGCAGCCATGTCGCGAGCTCGCGTGGCACATCGAACCGGGCGCGGAACGGCGGGGGCTCGCGGTGGAGCTGCGCTGCGAGCAGGTCGGCGTGCGTCAACCCCGCGAACGGCAGCTGGCCCGTCGCGAGCTTCCAGATCAGGTTCCCGAGCGCGTACAGGTCCGTCCAGGGCCCATAGTCCCGCCACTCCGCCTTGATCTGCTCGGGCGACATATACTGGAGGGTGCCCATCACGCCGTCGTGCGTGGCGGTCTCCGTCGCGTCCAGCGCGTGGGCGATGCCGAAGTCGGTCAGCAGGATCCGCGCGCGGCCGCCAGGCGTGGTCGGGCTACAGCGCAGGACGTTCGCCGGCTTCAGGTCGCGATGGATCACCCCGCGGGCGTGAGCGTGGGCGAGCGCGTCCAGCAGCTGGACGACGATGTCGTGCAGCTCCGGCCAGCCATCCACCTGATAGCCGCCCGATCCACTCGAGCCGGAGAGCGTACCGGCGTCCGCCAGCTCCATGGCGAGGTACGGGCTCCCCTCCACGAGCTGGCCGTAGCTGTCGCGCGCGGCGCGCCGGCTCACCTGCCCGTAGTCGTACAGCCAGACAATCCCGGGGTGGTCGAGGCGAGCCACGGACGCGACCTCGTTCCGGAACGCCTTGAGATAACCCTCGTCACGGGCGATCTTCTCCGTGATGACCTTGACGGCCACCTGCACGTCCTGGGCGCGGTGGACGCCCTGCCACACCACGCCCATCCCTCCCTGGCCGAGGGGCGCGACGAGCTCGAACGGTCCGAGGCGGATCGACATCGATTACATCATGCCCCAGCTTCGCCGCTGGGGGGGCGCTCCAGCTTCTCGAGCCGATCGCGCAGCTTCTGACTGTCCTCTCCGAGGCGCTCTACCGTCCGCCGGAGGGTGGAGAGGCCGGCGTCCGCGGTGCGCCCGGCGCGGATGCGCGTCATCGCTTCGTACGCGTGGCGGCGGGTCCGGCCGTCCGGCGCGGTCCGGTGCACACCCGAGAGCGCCCCGAGTGCCGCGGGATCCTTGATCGTGGCGAGCGCGTCGATCGCGTTGAGCTGGCTGCGGAAGCCGGGCTCCGCGAGCATCTCCACGAGCCGTTCGACCGCGCGCCGCCGGACCGGCTCGACCTTGTCGCCGAGCTTCGCGAGCCCGAGGGCCGCCGCGCCGCGCACGCGATCCGTGCGATCGCGCCCGCTCGCGGCGAGCAGGACGTCCATGGCCGCCGCGTCCTCCGTGGCCGCGAGGCCGTGAATCGCGCGCTGGCGCACCACATCCGACCAGGAGTCCACGTCCAGGTGCGCCGAGATCTCGGCGATCGCCCGTGGATCCCGGGTCTTGCCCAGGGCCACCAGCGCCGCGCCGTGGAGGTGCCAGGTGGTCGCCGGGCCGGCCAGCACGCCGATGAGCGCGTCCGCGACGACGCCGTCCCGGAAGCTGCCGAGGGCGTCCGCAATCGCGCGCTTGGCGACCGGATCCTGTTCGGTGCCGAGCGCCCCGATCAGCGCGTCGCGCATGCGGTCACCGCCGCGTTCGGCCAACGCCGCGGCGATCCGGGAGCGGGTCCCGCGGTGCGGGCTGGTCGAGAGCGCGTCGACCACGGCCGCCAGCGCCCGGCCCGAGTCCGCCGCCAGGAGCCCCCGCGCAGCGCGCAGCGCGAGCACCGGATCCGGGTCCGCGAGCAGCTTCACGAGCCAGGCCTCCGGGGCCTCCAGCTTCAGGTCCGCGAGCAGCCGGAACCCGGGATCGACGCGCACCGTCGCGAGGCGCCCCTCGAGCGGGACGGCCAGCGTGCGGTCTTTCTCCGTCAGGGACAGGTCCACGGTGCGGCGCGTCCCGTCCTCGAACACCAGCTCGAACCGCAGGGACGCGGCGTAGACCGCCGGGACGCCATCGTCCTTCTGGGTCTGGCTCACGGTCGCGAGGAGCAGGCCGTCCTCCACCTTGAGCTTGACCGAGATCGCCGGGTGGCCCGGCGAGTGGACCCACTGCTGGAAGAACCGGTCGAGGTTCCGCCCGCTCGCGTCCTCGAGGGCGCGCTGGAAGTGCCGGGTGTGCACGGTGGTGTGGGCGTGGCGCTGCAGATAGGTGCGGACACCCGCCCAGAAGGCTTCGTCCCCGAGCTCAGCACGGAGCGTCATCAGCACGAGCGCGCCCTTCTCGTACAAGTGGCGATCGAAGACGTCGATCGGCTCCCGGAAGTCGTACGACACGATGGGGCGACGGTAGCGCCCGCCGGCTTCGTCCAAGTAGCGTTCCAGGTTCTCCCACCGGTACCACGTGGCGTCGGCGGCGGACCGGTCGATCTCCCACCACACGAGCTCCATGAACGTGGCCCACGACTCGTTGAGCCACCCCTGGCTCCAGTCCTGGCACGTGACGAGATCACCGAACCACTGGTGGGCCAGCTCGTGGGCGACGAGGCCGTCCGGATCCCACTCCGGCACCGTCCGGCGGTCCACGAGCAGGATGTCGATCATCGTCGTGCAACCGGTGTTTTCCATGCCGCCGAACACGAAGTCGTGGACCACGACCTGATCGTACCGCGGCCACGGGTAGTCGACGCCCACCAGCTTCGAGAACTCCGCGATCATCCTGGGCGTCTTGCCCATGGCGCGCTCGACGGCCTCCTCCTCGCCCTGCGGCACGAGGTAACGGACGGCGATGTCGCGATCGCCGAGCTTCACGGACGGTGCTTCGACGGTGGTGAGGCGCGCGGCCACGGCCGTGAACAAGTAGGCGGGCATGGGCTCGCGCTGCTCGAAGCGGGCGACGGACCTCTCGCCGTCGTCCGTGCGTGCCACCACGGCGCCGTTCGAGAGCAGGGTGTACCCGGAAGGTCCGGTGAGCTCCACGGTCCACGGGTGCTTGACCGACGGGTGGTCCTGGCACGGCAGGACGAAGTGGCCGTCCTCGTCCTGGCACTGGGTCCAGGCCATGGGCGCGCGATCCGGCGCCCAGGGCTCGGGGCCGGTGAAGTACATGCCGCGGGTGGGGTTGGCGCCCGACCACGCGATGGTCACGGCGGCCGGGCACTTCTCAGCCCGAATCGTGAGCTTTCCGTCCGAGTGCTCCCACGACAGGTCAGCACCCGCCGGGTCCACCACGGAGTCCACGTGGACGTCGTCGAGGTCCAGCGCCAGCTCGCCTTTCCAGGCGGGGAACGCCCGGAGTCGGAGGGTAGCTGCGCCCTCGAATGTCCGCTGCGCCGGGTACAACGCGAGCTTCAGGTCGAGGTGGAGGATCTCCGCGGCGCGCGACGGCCCGTAGTGCGCTTCCACCCCCGGCTCCGCGAAGGGCATGGGGGCGTCCGCTCCGATCGTGGAGAGCGACGCAACGCGGTGGGCGAGACACATGGAGACCTCGGGAAGCGGTCGCACGTAACCCTGCTCGCAGGGATCCTCCACCCGCTTGCCGTCACGACCGCACGGACCGGAGGCCTCGAGCCCAGGCCCGGGCTCGAGCCCCCCAACATCAGCCCTGGGAGCTGGTCAGGCGTGCCGTGAGATCGTCCACATCCGGCTTCGACCCGATGAAGAGCGGCACCCGCTGGTGGAGCTGCGTGGGCGTGAGGTCGAGGATCCGGTTGCGGCCGTCCGTGGCGGCGCCGCCGGCGCGCTCGGCGATGTAGGCGAGCGGGATGGCCTCGTACAGGAGACGGAGCTTTCCATCCGGGCTTTTGGGCGTCCCCGGGTAGAAGAACACGCCGCCCTTCAGCAGGTTGCGGTGGAAGTCCGCGACGAGGGAGCCGATGTAGCGCGCGCCGTAGCCCTGCGTCCGCTTCTCCTGGATGAACGTTCGGATCTCCGGGGCCCACTGGTCGGCGTAGGCGTCGTTGCAGGACCAGGTCTTGCTGCGCGGGATCTGGATGGCCGGGTGCGACAGGAAGAACTCGCCCACCGTAGGATCCAGGGTGAAGCCATGGACTCCGTACTCGGACGCGATGACGAGGACCGTGCCCGCCCCGTAGACGATGTAGCCCGCGGCGGCGAGCTCGTGCCCGGGCCGCAGGACGTCCGACGTCTCCGCGACCTGCCCTTCCGGCGACTTGCGGCGGAAGATGCCGAAGATGGTGCCGATCGTAGCGTTGCAGTCGATGTTGGACGAGCCGTCCAGCGGATCCACGGTGACTACGTACCGGCCGGAGTGCCACTGCTCCGGAATGAGAGTCGGGAGCTCGTCTTCTTCCGATACCACCATGCACGTGTGGCCGCGGTGCTCGAGCGCGCGGAGGAAGGTCTCGTTGGCGTAGCGGTCGAGCTTCTGGACGAACTCGCCCTGGACGTTCACGTCCCCCGTGCCGCCGAACATGCCCGCGAGCCCGGCCTTGTTGACGCGGGCAGAGATCATCTTGCCCGCCAGCGCGATGCTCTGGACGAGATCGACGAACTGCCCCGTCGCGCGGGGGTGATTGCGCAAGGTCTCCATCAGGTAGCGATCGAGGGTGACGCCCTCTTCGAACTGGCTCACGTCGCCTCCGGTGCCGGGAGGGTACCATGTAGCCCGTGGAGCAGAGCGGGATGGAGAACGATCGGACGACGCCACTCTGGGCAGGGGCGACCGCGCTGGGGCTCGTGGCGCACGCGTGGCCGCGGTGGGACTCCGTGGTGGACGATGCGTATATATCGGCGCGGTACGCCGAGCATCTAGCAGAGGGTTACGGCCTCGTGTACAACGCGATCGGGGATCCGGTCGAGGGGTACACGAACCTCGCGTGGACGGTGCTTCTCGCGGCGGGTCGGGCGGTCGGGCTACCGATCCTCCCGCTGATGACGGGGATGGGAGCGCTCTTCGGCGTGCTCGCGGTGTGGGGCGTGGTGGCGCTCGCAGGCGCGCTCGGCGCACCGGGACGGTGGCGGTGGCTGGCGGGGATCCTCCTGGTAGCGAGCCCACACTTCGCGGTGGTGACGACGAACGGGATCGAGTCGTCGATGTACGTGGCGGGCGTCGCATGGACGGCGTGGGCGATGCTGGCGGCTCCCGCCTGGGCGGGTGCGCTGGCGGGTGCGCTGCTCGTGACGATTCGGCCGGAAGGCGCCGTGATGGCTGGGATCCTGGCGCTTGGCGGTGCGGCGCGCGGGTGGCGGGAGCCGCGGTCCTGGCTGCCGCTGGCGGGGACGGTCGCGGCGTTCGTGGCGCTCGAGATCTGGCGTTTCGCCGTGTACGGCGCGTGGGTGCCGAACACGTGGGACGCGAAGTTCGCAAGGCCGCTGGCCGATCAGATCGAGTTCAACCTCGGGTACCTGCGGCCGGATATGCCGGTATGGGTGGGGCTCGCGCTGGTTGCGGCGGTGATCCCGGTGATGTTCGCGCGAGATCCTCGACGGTGGGCGGTCTGGGCGGTGGCGCTGGCCACGGTGGCGCTCGCGTTCCGCGTGGACATGTGGATGCCGGGCGGGCGCCTGCTGCAGCCGGCGTGCGCGCTGATCTACGCACTGGTCGCGGTGGAGGCCGCGAAGGTGCGGATCGGGTGGCTCGCGCTCGGCTGGGCGCTCGTGGTCCCCGCGACGCCGTGGGGCCGGCACCCGGCCTACTACGACTCGAAGCACACGGTCCTTCCCGGGAACCCGGCGCAGCTCGCGGCCGAGCACGTCGCGGCGCATTCGCCGGCAGGGGCGTGGCTCGCCACGCGGGACGCGGGGGTCCTCGCCTACTATGTGGGGACGCGGATCCATGTCGGCGAGCTGCACAACCGGGCGCTCACCCGCCGGCACCCGGGCGGTGCGGACGCGGACTGGCAGACCGCCGCGCCGGAGGACCCCGAGATCGTGATCCCGACGGTCCAGCGCTCGGACGCGACCGGGCCGGTGTATCCGTCGGATCGTGGCGTATTCTCTGCGTTGACCCAACCCTATCGGTTCCTCGGCCGGGTCGAGCAGCACCACCACCGCTACTACGACGTCTGGGTGCGGGCCGACCTCGACATGCCGCCGCTGGCAGCCGGGCTCGCGCGGCCGCCGGTCGCGGGCGCCGGTGACCAGGGCGTCCCTCCGGGATATCGGGCGCCGTGGCTCCCCCGTTCCGTCCCCGCTGGCAAGTCGCCGTCACCGCGACGTTCGCCGTCGCCCTCGCCGGCGGCGCCGGAGTGATCGTCGGGCAAATGCCTGGTCGCGAGCCGGTCTCCCGCGCGGCGCCGGCAGCCGTGCGCGTCGGCCCCGCGGCGCCCGCCACACCCGAAGATGCCCCGCCACCGCTCGATCGGCGGCCGATGCCGCCCGCGAACGCACCGAACGTGGTGGTCGTCGTCACGTGCACCATGCGCCGGGACCAGCTCACCCCGTACGGCGGGCCGCCCGAGACGTCGCCGTGGATGGCAGGGATGGCCGCGCGCGGCGCCCGGTTCGACGACCTGATCGCGGCCAGCGCGTGGACGAAGGAGTCCGTCACGGCGATCCTGACGGGCCAGATGGCCATCGACGTGGGGATGACGGATCCGTCGGCGGCGCTCGGGCGTCGTCGCCTCGCGCCGGAGGTCACGACACTGGGGGAGCGGCTGACGGACGCGGGGTGGTGGGCGCTCGGCCGTACGGCGAACCCGCACATCAACGCCGAGTTCGGTTTCGCCCAGGGGTTGGACCGCTACCAGGGCACGGTGGAGACGGGGTTCGCGCGCGACCACAAGCTCTCGGCGGCGGAGCTCGTGGACGCATCGCTTCGGGATCTACGTGCTCGGACGCCGGAGGAGGCCGAGCGGCCGTTCTACCTGCAGCTCGTGGTGATCGATCCGCACTGGCCGATCACCGCGGAGCCGACGGAGCTCGCCCGCTTCGAGGGAGCGGGCGTCCCCGGGCGGCTGGCGGCCTACCGGGCGATGGTGCGGCGGGTCGACGACGCGCTAGCGGCGCTGGACGCCGGTCTCCGAGAGATCGGACATGGTGACGACACGCTGATCGTCGTCACCGCGGACCACGGCGAAGGGCTGGACCTGCCGCCGCACCACCGCAGCCAGCACGGCCGGGTGCTGTATCGGTCGCTCACCCAGGTGGGCTGGTTGCTGGCCGGACCCGGCGTCGGCCCTGGCGTGGTGGTGGACGGCGTGGCGTCCCACCTGGACGTCGTGCCTACGGTGCTCGGCCTGGCGGGCCTGCCGACGGTGTTGCCCACGGACGAGCTCCAGGCGGGCCACGACTGGTCGGATCTGGTGGCCGACGGCGGACGGACCACACGCACCCGCGCCGTGGCAGACACCTGGTACGAAGGGGCGAACCGCGCTTCGATCTGGACGTCCGAGCGGCAGTGCCAGCGCGACTGGGGCTCGAAGCGGATCCGGAACGACTCGTTCACCACGGCGTGCTATGATCGGGTGTCCGACCCGGACTTCACGGTCCCTGTGGACGAGCCTGCGCTCGCGGACCAGCTCGCGGCATGGAGAGCGGGCGCCGAGACGCGGTACGCCGCGTTCCCCGCCACGGGTGACGCGCAAGCGGACGCCGCGGTCCGCGATCAGCTCGAGGCCCTCGGCTATGCCGAGTGAGCCGCTGAGCCGTCGGGCGAGCGCGGCGCTGGCCGGCGGTACGGCCATTCTCGTCGCGCTCACCTTGTACGCCTACCACGCCGCGATCTGGCTGTGGCCGTGGGGACTCGACGCCGTCCGCTGGGCGACCCGGGCCGACCCTGCGGTCAGTCCGGACTGGGCGACGTGGGTGTTCCTCTCGCGCCACTTCATCGGGTGGCGGCCGGTGACGGCGTTTTCGTTCACGCTCAACGCGTGGCTCGGCGACTCGCCGGTGGCCATGCACCTGGTGGACTTCACGGCGCTCGGGGCGACTCTGGCGCTGGTCGGGGTGGTCGCCGCCGAGATGTACCGCTCGGACCGGCCGTCAGGTGGGCCGCGGGCCGACCGCGTGGTGGTGGTTTCCGCGCTGCTCGCGGTGGCGCTCGTGGCGCTCCACCCGGTGATCGGGGAGGTCGTGCCGTACACCGCGCGTCGCTCTTACGATCTCGCGTCGGCCTTCGGGCTCGGCGGCCTCGCGCTCTGGCTGCGCGAGCTCCGCCAGCCGCTGGATCGCTGGTGGTCCGGGTGGATCGCGGGCGCGACGGCCCTGCTGCTCCTGTCGTTCGGCTCGAACGAAGCGAGCTTCCCGATCGCCGCGCTCCTGCCCATCCTCGCGCTCCATCGTCGGTGGCCGGCCGATCGCGCCGCGCTCCAGAGCGCGCTCAAGCCGGCGCTGGCGCCGATGGTGCCGGCCGCGCTGCTCGTGCTCGGGCGGAACCTGGTGCTCGCGGACGACTTCTCCACTGGGTACGTCCGGAAATGGTTCGCGTACGCCGAGGACGGGCGGAACCGCATTCGCCTGCTCGAGGCCTTCGAGCCCGGCGATGTGCTGGCAGCCGCGTGGACGTACGTGCTGTTTCCCTCCTCCGGGACCGGGGACGAGAGCCTGTTCTGGCGCAGCGGCCCGGCGTTCGCGGGCGCGCTGGTGGTGCTCGCGTGGCTGGGCTGGGGCGCAGCGGTCCGACCGCTGGCAGTGCGCGCGGACCCGGTGGCGCGCCGGCCCCTCGTCCTGTTCGCGTGGGCTCTCGGCACTGCGGCGCTCTACGCCATCGCGAACACCTGGTTCTGGCGCGAGGGGTATCCCCTGCTCCTCCCGTTCGCGCTGACGGTCGGGGCGATGCTGCACGCGGCGCTGATCCGCCCGGCGGTGACGGGGCGGGCGCGGGCGACGGTGGCGGCTCATCTCGCGGCGGTGGCGCTCCTCCTCGTGTCCGTCGGCTGGCACAGCCCGGTGCTGCGGGGCTGGGACATGGGCCCCGTAGCGGACGAGGTGGTAGCGACCCGCATCATGGAGGGCATCCAGGCGACGATCCCGGAGCTTCCGGAGCACGGCCAGATCTGGCTGGTCGTACCCGGTGACACGTCGTTCGCGACGGAGGTGACCCGCGCCGCACACCGCCTGCCCCGCCCGTCGACGCTCAGGTTCCGCGCGCTGGCGACCGTGCCGCGGCACGACGCGGTGCGACAGCAACACTTCGTGGCGCGAGTGGAGCCGGCCGGGCCCACGCTGGTGGTGAACTCCGCTGCCGTGTGGGACTCGGCGACGCGCGGGCTGGTCCGGGTCGGCGCACGGAACGACCTGGCGCTGGCGTCCCTCGCGAGCCAGGGAGACCGCCGGGTGCAGGTGTGGTGGTGGGAGGGGCCGGGCTTCCGGAGGCTCCGCCGGTTCACCTCCCAGGGCGTCGAGCTGGGAGCGGACGGAGCTCCCTAATCCCCCTGGACGTACCCGATCGTCTCGAGCATCTCTCGCTCGCGCGCGTCGGGCGTGGCGTCGCCGGTGCCGGTCCAGGCCGCGGCAGCGGCGTCCTGCTCGCTGCGCCAGGCGCGCAGCTCGGCCAGGAGGACGGGGTCGTTCGCCGGCAGCGGCGTCCGGAAGTACGGGTCGGCCACCCGGTCGAAGCACCGCTCGATCGGCGGGTCGGCGCGCCGGTTGATCTCGCAGGCACGCCCGGGCGCGAAGACCGCGGACCGGTCCGCCCGTTGGAAGTCCGTGTCGGAGAACGACCTTTCGGAGCCCGTGTTCGCGGATTCACCCCGGAGCTCGGCGGACCGGTCGCGGCCGGGGCCGAGGTACCCGGTCGCGCCGGCCAGCGCGGCCAGGGTCGGCGCGACGTCGATCTGGCTCGCGAGGCCGCCGATCGCGTGGCCCGCCGCGATCCCACGGCCCCGCGCCAGCCACACCATGCCGGTCGTCGAGGGATAGAGCTGGCTCCCGTGGCCGATGGCGTGCTCGGGCGGCCACTGGAGCCCCTCGCCATGGTCGTTGACGACGACGAGGACGGTGTTGGTGTCGTCGAAGCCCCGCGCCGCGAGCCCGCTCCACAGCCGCGCGACGGACCGGTCGAAGCGGTGGAGCAACGCGCGGTACGCCCAGACCCGCTCGGGCGCGAGCTCGTCGGCGTACACAGCGGCCTCCTGGCTGCTCACCGGCCCGGGCTGGTGGGCGTCGAGCAGCACGAGCTGAAGGAACACCGGGCGGTCCTCCGTCCGCTGGTCGATCGCCGCGAGGGCGCCGTCCACCACGCGCGCCCCCGGGATCTTCGCGAGGCCGTCCCGCCACAATGCGCCCGTGTCCGAGTACCAGTCGAAGCCCTGCTCGAAGCCGTAGATCGCGTTCGCGTTCGGGTTCGCGGTGGCGCCGAACGTGGCGTAGCCCGCCGATCGCAGGAGCTCCGCCAGCGTCACCGCGGCCGGCGCGAGGCGCCGCTCGCTCGGTGTCGGCGCGGGCTCCGCCATCCCCACCGCCCGGAACGGCCAGCCGGTGACGATGGACGTCATGGACGCGCGGGTCCAGGAGGCCGCGGTGACGGCGTCGTCGAACCGCGCGCCGTGTTCGGCCATCTCCTGCAGGAACGGCGTGGCGGCCGCCACCCCGCCGTACGGCGTCGCCTGGTCGCGCCGGACGGTACACCCCACGACCAGCACGACGTTGGGCAGGCGGCTCGTGTGCGCCGGGAGCGCGCCCGGCGCCGGCGGGGGACCCGTCGGCCCGGCGAGGGCGGCCGCGACCTTCTGGCGGTGGGCGGCGACCGCGGCGACCCCGCCGAGCGCCGCGCCGAACACCAGCGCCAGGGCCCACGACCGCCACGGCGTCATTCGGCCTTCCCGGCCCGCACACCTGCGCTCTCGGCGTATCCGAACGCGTGCACCAGGGCCTCCATCTCCGGGTCGAGCTGCACGGCCGGCTCCCGAACCGCTCGGACGCGCGCGTCCAGCTCGGAGCGGTGCTCGGCGATCCGCGCCTCCATCGGCCCGTCGGCCCGTACGTCGCGGCACGCGGCGTCCGCGCGTTCGCAGCACCCCTGCACGAAGTGAGCTGCGCCGGTCCCGCGCTCCTCCTCCTGGATCGGCCCAAAGTCGCGCATGCAGATCCGATCGTCGGTGTACACCGCAGCGCGGTTCGTGCGGCCCCAGGTGGTCTCCGTCCACGCCTCTACGCGGTCGGTGCGGTCCCCCTGCCCCCGGACCAGCGCGCTCCAGTCCCGCCCGTCCGCGCCATCCAGCGCGGGGCGCCCGGCCAGGCCAGCGATGGTCGGCGCGACGTCCACGAGCGACGAAAGCCCCGAGATGCGGCGATCGGCCGGGATCCCGGGCCCGCGAAGCATCCAGACGCCGCCCACGGTCGTCGGGTACAGCTGGCGCCCGTGCCCGCGGCCGTGCCCGACCGGCGCGTGCAGCCCCTCCCCGTGGTCGTTGACGACGACGAGCAGCGTGTTCGTCGCGTCGTAACCGCGCTCCGCGAGCCCGCGATCGAGCGCGTAGAGCGCCCGGTCGAGCTGGTTGAGGTGCACGCGGTACCGCTGGACGTCGCCGGTCACTTCGTCGAGGCGCGCGAAGAGCCGCGTCTGCCCTGGCTCCACCGGGTGCGGCCCGTGGGCGTCCGCGAGCAGGAGCTGGAGGTATAGCGGGGCGCCACCGGCAGGCTCGACGGCTTCCAGGGCGCGCGCCACCACCGCGGCGCCGCTCGCGCGCGCGGTCACGGGGCCCGGCCCGACCTCGATCCAGCGCCCGAACCCCTGCGCGAAGCCGAACACCGCGCTGACGTTCGGGTTCGCGGACACGCCGATCGTGCGCCACCCGCCCTCGCGGAACCGATCGGCGAGCGTGACGGCCGAGGCCGGGAGCGCGCTCCGGTTCGGCTGCTCGGTCGGCTCCTCCATGTGCAGCAGGCGCGGGGTCGTGCCCGTGACGATGCCCGCGACGGCCGGGCGGGTCCACGGCGACGGGCTGATCGGATCTTCGAAGATGGCGCCCTGGTCGCCGAATGTCGCGAGCCAGGGTGTGACCTCCGGGTGGCCCCCGTAGCCCGCGACCTGATCCTGGCGGACGGTGCACGCGACGACGAGGACGACGTTGAGGGCGCCCGCCGGGGCCGACGCCGCGGGAAGCGACGCGACGGGGACGTCCACCAGCGGCAGATCGCGCCCCCCGCGGAGGTTCAGGGCGGCGACCGTGATCCCGGCGGCGGCGACGAGCCCCGCGGCGAGGAGGAGAAGGGTACGGTGTTCCATGGGCGGCCGGGACTAACCGCCCGGAGCAGGCGGCGCATCGGTCGGGGCGCACCAGGCGGCGAAGACCGGGTCGTCGCCGCGGGTCCACCACACGCCGTGATCGTCCGCGGAGCCGGCGCCGAGCCTCGTCCCGGGCGGCAGCACGGCCACGCGGTCGACCGGCCGCGCGCACCACCGGGGTCCCTGGTCCCGCAGCGGCGCCCCGATCGGCCGCCAGCGCAGGGCGTACGGATCGCGGGCCGCGAGCACCGAGACCCGGGCGCCCCACGTGAAGGGGGCCACCATCGCGTCGTCGGGACCGAGGCTGGCCGTCACCGCGCGCGACACGGTGTCTTGCTCCGCCACCCGGATCGTGAACGCGCCCATCCGGAGCGCGCTCAGCCCGAGCTGCACCACCAGCACCACGGCCGCGAGCGGCCGGCCCTCCACCGGCGCGAGGACCCACCCGGCGGCCGCCGACATCGCGAGGGTCACCCCGAGCGGGAGGAACGCGGGCGTGTCCGCCGGCGCCGCGAGGAGCGGGAGGCACGCCAGCAGCACGTCGCGGCTCGCCGGGCGCGCTAGGAGCCCGCCTTCGCGGCCCACGAACGCCGCAACGGCCGCCAGGGGGACGAGCCCCATCGGCAGGTTCCCGGCCCACGCCTGCGCGGCCCGGAGCACATCCGGCACCGGCGTCGAGAGCAGGCCGCGATCGCCGATCCACCAGCCCCCGCGCGTGGCCAGCGTAAGCACGGCGACCGCCACCGCCCCGCCCGCGGCGATCGGCCGGACCGAGGGGATTATCTGCTCGTCCGCCTCGAGTTCGCGGCGCGCGAGCACCGCCCACGGCGCTGCGAGCAGCGCGACCGGGGAGAACGCCACGGCGAGCGCGAAGGCGCCGGCGGCCGCCCACGGCCCTGCGAGGACGATCGCGGCCAGCGTCAGCGCCACCCACGGCACGTCCACCTCCCCGAAGGGCGCCCACGCCAGCACCGCGGCCGCCGCGCCCACGGCGCCCACCCAGGGACGCCCGCCGCGCCAGCCCGCCCACACCGCCACCATCACCGTGATGGACGCCGCGAACAGCGCGTTGGCGCGGTCGAGCCACGCCGGCAGCGCGTCGCCCGCGAGCGGGGCCAGCAGCGCCGCCAGCCCGGTCCATCCCAGGTGCACGCTCCGCTGGCCCAGGTCGCCGGCCCAGCCCTGCGCGGCGTACGCCGCCGCATCCCCGTTGACGAAGCCGTGCCCGCCCGCGATCCATCCCGTGGCCGCGACCGTGGCCGCCACCAGCGGCACGATCACGCGGTCCAGCGTGGAAGGTGGGCGGATCATGGCTTGGGTCCTCGCGATCTCTCCAACAGCCAAGACACCAGCACCGGCCACACCACCTCGGGCGCGAGCCGTCCCAGGACCAGGTCCACGTGCCCCCAGTGGACCCGGTGGTCGAACGCGTCGAACACCACGAGCCGCTTGTCGGTGCTCCCGCTTGCGTCGAAGCATGCGCGGGCGTCGTCCGGTGTCACCAGCGGATCGTGGTCGCCGGCCATCACCAGGAGCGGCACGTCCTGCGCCTCGAACGCCGCCGCGTACGGGAACGGCGCGCCGTTCGCCCAGCGCGCCATCTCGAGCCACACCTCCACGCTCGTCCAGTCGAAGCCGAGGGCGAGGCGCTCCGCGAGCAGCTCGCGCTCGATGGAGTCCGGCGTCCAACCCGAGATCGGGAACAGGTACCCAGCCAGATCCGACACGGAGTACAGCCGCCCGAGGAGCTCCCCCGCCCACCCCGTCGATGCCCGCACCGGCGCGAGCATGAGCGTGCCCTCTGCCGCGAGGGTGGCCCGTCCGAGCAGCCGGAGCAGCGCATTATTCCG
>CAMCWU010000064.1 GCA_945882675.1 Klebsiella pneumoniae
CCTGATCCAGTCGACCTGTTCGCCCGTCAACGACAACCTGATGGAGCTGCTGATCATGGCGGAGGCCGCCGGGCGCGCATCTGCCGGGCGGATCACGGCGGTCATGCCGTACTTCGGCTACGCGCGCCAGGACCGCAAGGTGATGCCGCGCGCCCCCATCTCGGCGAAGCTGGTGGCCAAGCTGATCGAGGCGGCCGGCGTCGAGCGGGTCCTGACGATGGACCTGCACGCCGGGCAGATCCAGGGCTTCTTCGACATCCCGGTCGACAACCTGTACGCCCAGCCGAGCCTGTATACGCACGTCCGCGACCACCTGGTGACGCCGGATCCGAAGGACACCGTCCTCGTGTCGCCGGACGCCGGCGGCGTCGAGCGCGCCCGGAGCTACGCGAAGAAGCTCGGGTGCGGCCTCGCGATCATCGACAAGCGGCGCTCGGGCCCGAACGAGCTCGACATCATGCACATCATCGGAGATGTGAGGGGCAAGGTCGCGATCCTGGTGGACGACATGATCGACACCGCCGGCACGCTCGCGAAGGGCGGTCAGGCCGTCAAGGATCACGGCGCAGAGCGCGTCATCGCCGTTGCGACCCACCCGGTCCTCTCGGGCGCGGCGTACAAGCGGATCGCGGACTCGGTGTACGACCGGATCGTCGTGACGGACACCATCCCGCTCAAGGACACGGAGCAGCACGGCAAGATCGAGGTGCTCTCCGTCGGCTCCACGTTCGCGGAGGCCATCCGCGCCATCCACTTCAACGACTCGATCTCCCGGCTCTTCCTCTCGGACGACGAGTAGGTCCGCCCGGCCCCGGCTTGCGCGGCAGGGCACGCCTGATTATGCGGCGGTGCTCATTGGGGTCGGGTCTGTCGCCCGATCACCCAGGCTGGGACAACCGGCCGTCCCGATCACCCGAGGGTGGTCCGCTGCCCATGGGACGGTCGCCGGGATCGCTTTGTCGCGGTCCTGGCGACCGATCTTGTCAGATCCACTGCGTTCACGCAACGGATCCATGGCCACAGCGGATTCCCCAGGATCGGACGCCGCATTCGAGGTGGTCATGGATACGACGATCGAGGGAACCCCGCTCAACGGGGAGACCGGCAAGGGGAACGCGCGGAAGCTCCGGGCCAGCGGCGCCGTCCCCGGCGTGGTGTACGGCGGCGGCAAGGATGCCCGGCGCATCTCGGTGAACCCGAAGGCGCTCCTGGATCTCTTCGACGCCACCAAGAACCGGAACACCGTGGTGCAGCTCCAGGTGGAGGGCGAGACCCTCTCCTGCCTCGTCCGCGACGTTCAGCGCCACCCGGTGAGCCGCCAGCTCCTTCACGTGGACTTCTACCAGCTGTCGGAAGGCGGCACGGTGGAGGTCATGGTGCCCGTCGTCCCGACCGGCAAGCCCAAGGGCACCGTGGCGGGCGGCAAGCTCCTCATCATCCGCCGCGAGCTCAAGGCGCGCTGCGCCCACGGCCTCATCCCGGCCACGTTCGAGATCGACACGACCGAGATGGACATCGGCGATATCATCCGGGCGAGCGAGGTCAAGACGCCGAAGGGTGTCGAAGTGCTCTTCGAGCAGGACTTCAAGGTCCTCGAGCTCGAAGGCAAGCGCGCAGAAGTCTGATCGTGCACCTCGTGGTCGGACTGGGCAACCCGGGAGCGCGTTACGCGCGGACCCGGCACAACGTCGGTTTTCTCGTCATCGACGAGATCGCCGGGCGCTGGGCGTGCCCCGTCGACCGCAACCAGTTCGGCGCGGAGGTGGGGGCGGGTCGTATTCCGGCCGGTTCTCCCATCGTTCCGGACGATGCCGTGGTGCTCTGTCGCCCGCAGTCCTTCATGAACCTGTCCGGCCAGCCGGTGGCGTCCCTGAAGGGCTACTACAAGGTCACGAACGCCGAGATCGTGGTGGTCCACGACGACCTCGACCTGCCGTTCGGCGAGATCCGGGTGAAGGTGGGCGGTGGCCATGGCGGTCACAACGGGCTCCGCGACCTCATCTCGCGTCTGGGTGACCCCGGCTTCGTCCGGGTCCGCTTCGGCGTCTCCCGGCCGCCCCCCGGCTGGGACCCCGCGGACTATGTCCTGGGGAAGTGGACCCCGGAAGAGGACGCCACGCTCGGCGCCCGCGTCGGCGACGCCGGCAAGGCGGTCGAGCAGGTAATCCGCATCGGCCCCCAGGCCGCCATGAACCAGCTCAACACGAAGCCAAAGGCCGCGCCCGCGGCGCCCCGTTCACCGGGCGCTAACCAGGCCTGACCCATCTCACGCTCCGCGGGTCCGCCCCGGAGCTCGAAGCCTACACATCTGCCGGGGTCTTCCCCGGATCCTGCGAGGACTCCCGGTGCTTCACGAATACGAGACCATGGTCGTCATCCGCCCCGACATCGACGACGCCCTCACCACGGGCATCGTGGAGAAGCTCGAGGGCATCATCACCGGCGCGGAAGGCACGATCCTCATCCGCGACGACTGGGGCAAGCGCAAGCTCATGTACCCGGTGGCCAAGCAGCAGAAGGGCCACTACGTCATGCTCAACTACCTGGTGAAGCCGAGCCTGATCCTGGAGCTCGAGCGCCGGATCCGGATCGAGGACAACATCGTCCGCTTCCTGACCATCAAGGTCGCGGACTCGGTCGACGTCCCCACCCGCATCGAGCAGGCTGCCGAGCAGCGCCGCGTCCGCGAGGTCGAGGCCAAGGCCCGCGCCGAGCAGGAGGCCCGCGAGGCCGAGCACCACGATCGCGACGAGGACGAGGACGAGCCGGTCTACAGCTAGGCCGAGCTTTCCTCCCTCAAACCCCACTTTCTGTCCGCCTGACGCCCCATCGGGAGTCGGGTGACCCCGATGGAGCTCCTGTGCGCGTCATCCTGAAGAACGAAGTCCACAACCTCGGCGACGCCGGGGACATCGTGAAGGTCGCCAACGGCTACGGGCGGAACTTCCTGCTCCCGCGCGGCCTCGCGATCCCCGCCTCCGAGAGCAACGCCAACCAGGCCGAGCACGAGAAGAAGATCGCCGACGCCATCAAGCGCAAGCAGTCCGCGACCGCGAAGGCAATGAGCGCCAAGCTCGAGAACCTCGCGATCTCGATCCGCCGCGAGACCGGCTCCGACGACAAGCTGTTCGGCTCGGTCACGAACCGCGACATCGCGGACGCACTCGCGGAAGAGGGGATCGTCGTCGACAAGCGCGCGATCACGCTCGAAGAGCCGATCAAGACGATCGGCCTGTTCACCGTCGCGGTGCGCCTGCACCGGGAAGCCACGGCGAACCTCCGGGTCTACGTCATCCGGGCGTGATCCGGCAGGCGTGATCGGACCTTCTGACCAGAGGTGGATGTGTCCTCGCGTCCGTCTCCCTCAGCCGTCGAAGCCGAGCGCGCCCTCCTCGGCGGGCTCATCCTCCAGCCGCAGCAGCTCCCCACCGCGGCGGAGTTGCTGTCGCCGGACGACTTCTACCGTTACGAGCACGGAGCGCTGTTCCGCCTGCTCACGGAGATGCACGGCCGCGGCGAGTCCGTGGACATGGTTACCGTCCCCGAGCGGATCAGCCGCGACGGTCAGCAGGACAAGTTCGGCGGTGTCGCCTACGTCGTCGAGCTGCCGGACCAGGTGTCCGCCACCGCGAACCTCCAGCACTACGCCCAGGTCATCCACGAGAAGGCCGTCCTCCGCCAGGTGATCGCCACCGCCGGCAAGGTGAGCGAGGAAGCCCACGCCCACCCGGACGACGTCTCGGGCATGGTGGATCGCGCCGCGAACGAGCTCCTCGGCCTCGGGAAGGGCAGGGTCGGGCGCGGCGGCTGGCAGCAGATCTCCGAGATCCTCGACGGGGAGATCCTCCGGATCCAGAAGCTCGGCGAGAGCGAGGCCGGCACGTCCGGCCACACCACGGGGTTCGTGGACCTCGACGAGAAGCTCGCGGGCCTGCACGGCACGGACCTGCTGATCCTCGCCGCGCGCCCAGCGATGGGGAAGACCGCGCTCGCGCTGAACATCGCCCAGAACGTCGCGCTCCTCGCCCGGAAGGCCGTGGGCGTTTTCTCGTTCGAGATGAGCCGCGGGCAGCTCGTCACGCGCCTCCTGTGCTGCCACGCGATGGTGGACGCCGGGAAGGTGCGGACGGGCAACCTCGACACCGAGGACTGGGAGCGGCTCGGGGAGGCGGACGAGTACCTGCGGGGCGCGCGGATCTACCTGGACGATACTCCGAACCTCACGATCGGAGACGTCCGGAGCCGCGCCCGCCGCCTCAAGATGGAGAACCCCGATCTCGGGCTCATCGTGATCGACTACCTGCAGCTCATGCGGGGCGAGGATCCGAAGGCGAGCCGCGAGCAGCAGATCAGCGCCATCTCCCGCGGCCTCAAAATCATGGCGAAGGAGCTCGATGTCCCCGTGATGGCGCTCTCCCAGCTCAACCGGGGCGTCGAGTCGCGCCAGGAGAAGCGCCCGATGGTCTCCGATCTGCGCGAGTCGGGCGCGATCGAGCAAGACGCCGATATCATCATGTTCATCTACCGGGACGAGATCTACAACCCCGACACCCCGGACAAGGGCGTCGCGGAAGTGATCATCGCGAAGCAGCGGAACGGGCCGACGGGCACGGTGCGCCTCGCGTTCCAGGGGCAGTTCACGCGCTTCGACAACCTCATGGACGGCCCGCTCTCGCTCGGCTGAGGGGTCGGCGGGGGCGTCCGGTCATCGACGGAGTTGCAGCGTGGAATCGACGTTGACCACGTCGTGTCTTGACCTGCCCGGCGGTTTCCGGTAGGCATGAATGCCAATGCACCGGCGGACGCGACCGTCAGGTGCCCTGTCAGGCCCGCGGGGCCTCGCGAGGATTCATCGTCATGGACAAGTCGGAGCTGTTGAGCGCCTTCGAGAGCCGCGTCGCGCAGTTCGAGCGTTACCAAGGTTTCATCGAGCGCGCGCAGGGCCATGCAAGCCGGTTCGCCCCGGCGGTCGTGGAGAAGGTGGTCCAGGACAACGAGCAGAAATCGCTCGAGGTCGTGCTGGAGCTGATCCCGCTCACGTCCGATATGGACGAGGTCGTGGCCGAGCTGACCCGCGATCGCGACGCGGTGCTCGCCGGCGTGCAGGACTCCCGCTTCGCGCTGGAGGAGCTCGAGCTCCGCCGCGAGATCGGGGACATCGAAGAGGACGCGTTCGCCCAGGAGGCCGGCCCGCACCAGCGCGCGGTCGACTCGGTGGGCGCGCGCGTCTCGGAGTTCGAGGAGTCGCTCGGCCGCTTCCGCAGCGTGCTCGACCGCTGGACCGATCTCGGGACCCGCGCGGGCGTGCTCCAGGAGCAGCCGGCAGCATCGGACTCGGGTTCGGGCAACTCCGGTTCGGACGACGGTGGCTCGATCGACGACGGCTCGAACGGGGTCGAGATGCACGACGCGCCGGACGACGCGGCGGACGATCGATCCAACCTCGTAGACGAGCTGGACGTCGAGTACGATCCGGACCCGCCGGGCGCCACGCCTGCCGCCGCGCCACGCATCAAGGTGCAGCGGGCACCGTCCGCGAGCGTGGGCGGGCTGGAGGCCGTGCAGACGGAAGATCGCGGCGGCGAGGGATTCGAGGTCGGCGATCTCGACATCCTCGGCGAAGACGAGGATCTGGAGCTCGAGGGCGGAGAGGCCGCCGCTGCCCCGAAGGACGACGAGAAGAGCGACAAGCCGCGCCGCGCCGTCCTCCTGTACCAGGAGGGCACGCCGGAAGAGCAGATCTACCCGTTCAACGGGGACGTGATGTCGCTCGGCCGCGGCCGGGACAACGACGTCCAGGTCAAGAACGACAGCAAGGTCTCCCGCTATCACTGCAAGCTGTACCGCCGCGGACCGAACTTCTACATCGAGGACAACAAGTCCGCGAACGGTTCGCTCGTGAACGGAGAGCTCATCACGGAGCGCCGGCTGTTCGGCGGGGAAGAGGTCATCATCGGCGAGACCTTCTTCCGCTTCCGGATCCTCGACTGACCCGACCCGACCGGGACGCCCGGATCCGCCAGGGGCTGCGCCACGACCTGCGCAACCCCCTTGCCGTGATCCTAGGCCGCTGCGAGCTGCTGAGCTCGGGGGCGGCGGGCCCCCTGTCGGACGCGCAGCAACGTAGCATTGACGCCATCGCGCGTTCGGCCCGTAAGCTGCAAGAGATGATAGACGAGCTGGGCGACTTGACCTGACACGCCGCCCCGCTATGTTGAGACTGGCCCGATCCGCCGTTCGGGCTCCGCCGCTGCGGAGAGAAATTCGGCTGGGAGAGCGTCAAGAATGGCCAGGAGGCGGGCCACATACTCGGGACCGGTGTACTACACGACCTACCAGGTCGCGAAGTTCCTCGGGGTCTCGCTCCCCACGGTCGTGAACTGGGTGAACAGCGGCCTGCTGGCGGCGCACCGGACCCCGGGCGGACACCGCCGGATCGCCCACAACGACATTATCGCGTTCGCGCGCGCACACGACTACCCGGTGGCTCGGGAGCTGCTCGAGGTCGGGTCGGGCCAGCGCAAGGTCCTGATCGTCGATGACGAGACGGACTTCTCGGAGATGGTGAAGGACTACCTGAGCCTGCGGGGCGGCTTCGACGTGGAGGTCGCGGACTCCGGCTTCCAGGCGGGGCTCACGGTCGCCCGGTTCAAGCCGGACCTCATCCTCATGGACATCATGATGCCGGATATGGACGGCTTCCAGGTGTACCGTCTCCTGTGTGAAGACCCGGAGACTCGCCACATCCCCGTGATCGCCTGCACCGCCTACCGCGATCCCGCGATCGACGCCCGAGTGCGGGACGAAGGCTTCGACGGCTTCGTGGAGAAGCCGCTCCAGCTGGAGGGCCTGCTCGACCTCGTCCGGGAGAAGCTGGGTATTCCGGTGGCGAGCGCCTGACGGCGCGGGCGTCTAGGTCGGGTCCCACCGGGGCGGGCGCGCGGGCTCGGTGCGGGCGGCCAGCGGGTGCCCGGAGAGCGGCACCGGTGAGCGATCCGCGCGGTGGCGCACCCGGACAAGCTCGGCAGCGATGGAGACGGCGATCTCGGGCGGCGTCTCCGCGCCGATGTCCAGGCCGACCGGCGCGCACAGGCGGCCGAACAGCGCCGGATCCATCCCGGCGGCCTCCCATCGCAGGAAGAACCGCGCCACCTTGGCGCGACTGCCGATCATGCCGATCCAGGCGCACGGCTTGGGGAGCAGGGTCGCGCCGAGGTCGAGGTCGAGCACGTGGTCGTGCGTGACGATGAGCCACCATCGGTCCGGGCCGCCGGGGTCGGCGCGCGCGAACTCTCGGGGATCTCCCAGGTGGAGCCCGCACCCGGGGAAGCGGGCGGCGGTCGCGAGTTCGTCGCGATCGTCGACCACGGTGACGTCGAACTCGAGCGCCAGGAGGAGGGGGGCGAGCGCGTGTGCGACGTGTCCCGCACCGTACAGCACGAACGGCTCGCGGACCTGGAGTGGTTCCATATAGACCTCCATCTGGCCCCCGCAGCACATGCCGAGGTCGCGGGTGAGGTGGACGGCCATGCGGGCGGGGCGCCCGGTGCGGATCACTTCGGGCGCCATGCCGACGACGCGGTGCTCGAGCGCGCCGCCACCGATGGTGCCGACGATTTCGCCGTCCGCGCAGATCAGCATGCGCGCCCCGGCGGACCGCGGTGTCGAGCCGCCGGAGAGCACGACGGTGGCGAGCGCCGCGGGACGACCCGTCCGGATCGCGTCGGCTGCGGCTGCGAATACGTCGTACCCCACTGCGCTCCCCGGGGGTGGGCTCCCCGGCGCCCCTGGAATCGATTAACCTGCCGCGGCATGAACAGGCTCCCGATCCTGCTGTGGCTCACGCTCCCGCGCCTCGCGCTGGGGCAAGACCCGCCTGCCGTGGACGTCGCCCAGGTCGCGCCTGCGGGCGTGGCTGGCCTGCTCGCGGGCGCGTGGCACTGGGCGCCCGCGGCCCTCCCGGACGTCGCCGTCGTGGACGCCGTGGCGCTACCCGATGCGCCGGCCAGCTGGGTCGCCGTCGACGAGCGGGGAGAGGCCTGGCTCACCGCGGACGGCGGGGCGACCTTCCGCTCGGTCCTCGGCCCCGGCGGGGCCACGCAGGAGACGGTGGATCCCCGCGAGCGGCTGGAGACGCAGATCCGCGAGCTGTTCGACCAGCTCCAGGACGCCGCGCAGCCCGACGTCGCGTTCGACGACGACTCGCAGCTCGCCCAGTTCCAGGCGGAGATCCAGGCGCTCCAGGAGCAGCTCGCGGCGCTCGGGGAGGAGAACGCCGCGACCCGCCTCGACCGGCTGGCGAGCCAGCCGCGCGTCTGGGCGCTGGGCGGCGCGATCTACGTGGGGCGGGCGGACGGCCTGTGGCGCACGGGAGACCGCGGGGCGACGTGGACGCGGATCGTGGACGAGCCGGTGCGCGCGCTCGCCGCGGGCGCCGCCGGCTGGATCGCCGGGACGGACGCCGGGATCCTCACGTCGGTGGACGGACTGCGCTGGTCCGACGTGGTGGAGGGCACCGAAGGCGTCGCGGTCCACGACGTGGCGGTCACGGAGGACGGCGCGTGGGCGGCGACGGGCGCGGGCCTGTGGCTCTCGCTCGATGGGATCGGCTGGGAGCGCCGCGGGACGGGCACGCGGCTCGTGCGCGTCTTGCCGGACCCGGAGATCCCGGGCGCGGCCTGGGTGGCGTCGGCGAGCGGCGTGCTCCGCACGGAGGACGCCGGGTTCACCCTGCGCGATCCGTCCGTGGACCCCGTGGGCGGCGTCCTGTCGCTGGCGTGGATCGGGCCGGGGCACCTGCTCGCGGCCGGGGACGACGGCGCGTGGGAGACCGTGGACGGAGGCGGCACGTGGACGCCGCGGACGGCGGGGATCGGCGCGCGGAAGCCGCATGCGGTCGTCGTCGCGGGCGCGGACCTGCTCCTCGCGACGGACGGCGGGCTGCTCCGCCTGACGCCGGGTGCGCTCGCCGCCGCGGCCCCGACCACCCCGGCGCCGTATGTGCCCCTCCGCAGCCTGCTGGAGGCGTCGAACCGCCGCCGCGAGCTCAACGCCACCCCGGGGAGCCGCTGGGTCGCGACGGCCCTTCCGCGCCTCACGGTCGCCGCGAACTACGTGGACGCGACCGCCATCGACTGGTCGCTCGCGTCCGGCACCACGAACGGCGGGGTGTCAGGCTGGGGCTTCACTACCAGCCTCACGTGGACCCCGCGGGCCCAGACCTCGCTCGACGACGCGCTCCTCCAGATCGACACGGACATCATCCTCAACAACGGCGCGGTCGGGGGCGCGTTCGCGGCCTCGAGCTCGCGCGACATGAGCACGTACAAGGCCTCTACCAGCCGCCAGATCGCCGAGCTGTACTCCAGCCGCGTCGACCTCTCCCGGGCGACGCCGGCGGGCCTGACCGACCTCGTCAGACGCGCGATCGACATCCAGGAGCTGGACGCGCGCCTCGATATCTTCACAGACGGCGCGGTCAGCGCCTGGATAGCGGAGCCCCGCGGGGCTTCCCGATCGGAGCAACCATGATCGCGATGCTGCTGGCCCTGACCTTCTCCGCGCGCGCCGACGCGCCGCGGCTCCCGCTGAACTCGGCGTCTGCCGAGCAGCTCGCGTCGCTGACGGAGGTCGACCCGGAAGAGGCCGCGGCGATCGTGACCCTGCGGACGCAGCGCGGGCGGATCTCCAATATGGAGGAGCTGCGGATCCTGCCCGGCATGGACGACGCCACGTTGTCGGATCTACGGCGGGGCACCTCGATCGAGGTGAATGCGCCCACGTCCACCGGCAAGGTGTACGCCTCCCCCGACGAGGTCCTGGCGGAGTTCTCCTCCGAGCCCCAGATCCAGCAGGTGCAGGGCTGGACCAACGAATACGCGCAGACGAGCCCCGAGCTGGTCCGCCGCTGGCTGCGGCAGTCCGTCGCCTTCGCGGCGTTGCCCCAGGTGGATCTCGACTACGACTTCGACAGCGGCTACGACTCCGGGTACGAGTACTACCTCGCCTCCGGACTGCCCACGCCGAGCTCGCCCGACGACGAAGTGTTCGAGATCCTCGACGACGCTGGCGCCGATCAGGGCCAGTCGTTCGGCGTATCCCTGGGCTGGGACCTCAACGAGCTCATCATGTCGTCCGAGCGGATCCGCGTGATCAGCGAGATCCAGGACGTCGTGAAGCTGCGCGACAAGGTGCTTGGAGAGGTGACTCGCCTGTACTTCGAGCGGCGCCGGCTCCAGGTCGAGATGCTGCTGAACCCGAAGACGGACCTGTCGGGGCAGCTCCGCGACCAGCTCAAGCTGCTGGAGATGACGGCGAACCTGGACGCGTTCACGGGCGGGCGCTTCAGCGACGCGCTGACGCGGGGGACCGCCGCCGCGCGGTGAGGGGGCGCGTTACGTGCGCCGGCTGACAGGAGTCCCCGTGCACCAGCAGATCGCGATCCTGGACTTCGGTAGCCAGTTCACCCAGCTCATTGCGCGTCGGGTCCGCGAGCTCGGCGTCTACTGCGAGATCCGTCCGTGCACCGACCGCGCGCCGGCGGACGCGGGTGATCGGATCGGCCTGATCCTGTCGGGCGGCCCGGCCTCCGTGCTCGGCGCGGACGCCCCGGCGTTCGACCAGGGCTGGCTCGCGCTCGGCGTGCCCGTGCTCGGCGTGTGCTACGGCATGCAGCTCCTCGCGAAGGAGCTCGGCGGCGTGGTCGCGCGCGGCACCTCCCGCGAGTACGGCGCCGCCGACATCGAGGTGATGGAAGGGTCCTCGATCTTCGCCGCCTTCGCGCCGGACATGGGGCATCCGGTGTGGATGAGCCACGGCGACCACGTGGAGTCCGTGCCGGAAGGCTGGCAGGTCATCGCGCGGTCCACCAACGGCGTGATCGCGGGGATGAGCCAAGCGGATCGCCGAATCTACGCGCTCCAGTTCCACCCTGAGGTCGCCCACACCCGGAACGGCGCGGCGATCGTCCGCCGGTTCGTGATGGACGTGTGCGGCGCGCGCGGCGACTGGACCCCCGGCGCGTTCATCGACGAGCACGTGGACGCCATCCGCCGGAAGGTCGGGGATGACCGCGTGATCTGCGCGCTTTCGGGCGGCGTCGACAGCTCTGTGGTGGCAGCGCTGGTCCAGCGCGCGATCGGCGACCGGCTCCACTGCGTGTTCGTGGACAACGGGCTCCTGCGGGAAGGCGAGCGCGAGTCGATCCGCGCCGAGTTCCACGACTTCAACCTCGAGATCGTGGACGCCCGCGAGCGGTTCCTGAACGCGCTGCACGGCGTGACGGATCCCGAGCGCAAGCGGAAGATCATCGGCGAGGAGTTCATCCGCGTGTTCGAGGAGGAGCAGCGGAAGCTCGCGATCTCGCAGGGTGTCAAGCCGCGCTGGCTCGCGCAGGGGACGCTCTACCCGGACGTCATCGAGTCCGTGTCGGTCCGCGGCCCGTCCGCCACGATCAAGAGCCACCACAACGTCGGCGGGCTGCCGGAGCGCATGGATCTCGAGCTGCTCGAGCCGCTCCGCGAGCTCTTCAAGGACGAAGTCCGGGCCGTCGGCGAGCTCCTCGGGCTCTCGCACGGGCGCGTGTGGCGCCAGCCGTTCCCGGGCCCCGGCCTCGCCGTCCGCTGCCTCGGCCCGATCACGGCGCAGCGTCTGGAGGTGCTGCGCGCCGCGGACGCCATCGTGCGCGACGAGATCAAGAGCGCCGGGTGGGAGACGAAGGTGTGGCAGTCGTTCGCGATCCTGCTGCCCGTCAAGACCGTCGGCGTGATGGGCGACGAGCGCACGTACGACGAAGTGTGCGCGATCCGCGCCGTTTACTCGTCGGACGGCATGACCGCCGACTGGGTCCCGCTGCCGTACGAGCTGCTCGGGAAGATCTCTTCGCGCATCATCAACCAGGTGCGCGGGATCAACCGCGTCGTCTACGACATCAGCAACAAGCCCCCTGCTACGATCGAGTGGGAATAGGCGATCGAGTCGGAGTGAGGATCTAGGGCTCGTCGTCGCTCGCCGCGGCGTCCAGATCGTCCTCCGTCAGGCCGAGCCACGCCATGGCCTCCGACTCGAGAACAGCGGCGATGTCGTCCGCCAGCGCGCGCTTGTCCGGGGCGCGCGCCAGGTTCCGCTGGAACAGGCGCAGCGCTGCCGGGCGCTGGTTGCCGGTGTCGCCCTCCGGCGGCGGCTCCCCGGCGGCGAGCCCCCCGACGGTCGGCCGGATCGGCGGATGCTCCGCCTTGAGCTCGTCGATAGTCGGGAGCTCCTCCCACCGGATCGGGACGCCGTCCCAGAACGTGGCGACGTCCACCGCAACGAGCGCGAGAGCCTGCTCGTAAGCGCGCTCCCAATCCGGTTTCTTGAGCCGGAGCGGGAAGGGATAGAGCTCCGGGTCGAGCTGGCGCGCCGCCGCGAAGTGGGTCGCGGACTCCGCCGTGCCGGTCCGCTCGAGCGCGAGCGCGAGCGTATAGTGCGCCTCCGCGTCATCCGGGCGGCGCTTGATGGCTTCGCGCGCCATGACGATGGCCCGTGGGATCTCGCACAGATCGAACAGCGCGACCGCGAGGCCCGAGTACACGTCCGCGCCGGCCGTCCCGGACTCGAGGAGCTGCGAGAACGCGTCCGCGGCGATCTCCGGCTGCCCCAACTCGAGGCTTGCGTTGGCGACCAGGCGCAGGGCCTCCGGGTGGTCGGGGGACTCGTCCAGCAGCTCCTCCGCCTCCACGACCGCGACTGCCCAGTCGCCGGCGTCGAACGCGGTGCGCGCCCGGTCGAACCGCAGGACGGACCGCGTGCCGGCGTCGATCCGCCAGACGCCGTTCGGGATCTCGTCTTCCATGGTCTCTCCCGGGCCTAGAGCAGGTACCAGGCGCCGATGGCCAGCAGGCCGCCCACGACCACCACGCCGACGCCGATGAGCCCCACGACGGCGACCCCACCCGCCGCCGCGGCCTTGTTGACACCGCCGCCCGGCTCGTCCTGGCTCTGCGCCGAAGGCGCTAAGGCCCCCCCAGCCGGGCGGTTCGCCGCCGGGACGGCCGCGGGCGCCGCGGTGCGCCCCTGCACGACCGGCACGCCGCCGCGCAGCGCGATGGCGAACTGGGCGAACTCGGCGATGTCACGGCACAGGTTCAGGTCCGAGATCATCCACTGCTCGAAGCTGTCTTCTTCCGCCACGGTGGCCATACGTCCGGACTCGTAGAGGGGCAGGGGCGCTCGGTCGAGGACGGGGTTCTCGGGCGCGACCTCGAACGGGACGTCCGCATGGTCGCGAAGCCACGCCTTGATCCGGTAGCGGGCGCGCAACACGCCGAGCGGGTTGCCGCCGAGCGGGGCCGCGAGCCGCTCGATGTCGGCCTCCGTCGCGCGGCCGCCGTAGCACGCTTCGAGCAGGCCGATCTCGGCGGGGAGCGCAGTCCGCGCGCGGGCCAGGAGCTGCTTCGGCGGCTGGTTGTTCGTGTACGCGTTCGGCTCGTCGCCGTCCGTGACGCGCTTGCCGGCCTTCTCGATCTCGCCCTTTACGATCTCGTGCGCCCACGGCACGAGAGCGCGGGCGTCCGCGACCTTGACGATGCCTTCGCCGAACTTCTGGCAGGCGACTTCGCACGGGCGGCGACCCTTGCCTTCGCCCAGGCGGCTGGTCGCGATGGCGTAGTACCAGTCGGCGAACCGCTGGGCCATGACCTGCCCGGCGTTCGCGTCTCCGTGACGCCAGTCCTTGAACAGGTCCTTGGTCGAACGCGTCTCGACGGCCTGCGTCATGTCGGGGGACTCCTGATCGACCGCAAGGGTACAACCATACCGGCGTTCAGGCAACTTCACCGCGCCGGATTCGGACCGACGTGACGACACGCCCGTTCATCCAGTCGTACCGGGCGTCCACGGCGAACGGGCCTTCTCCCTTGGCGAGCTGGAGCCGGACGGCCGCGGTGCGCTGCAGATCGGGGCGGACCACGGCCTCGTGAAACCCGACGTACCGGCTCACGTACGGGTCGAGGGCCTTGTAGATCGACTCCTTGATCGAGAACCGCAGCAGGATCGAGGTCCAGCGCTGCGCGTCGGGGAGCGCTTCCACCTCTGCCAGTTCGTCGGGTGTGAGCACGTGGCGGGCGATGCTCGGCCGCGGCGGACCGTACTCCTCGAGATCGACCCCGAGCGTGCCGTCCGCGGCGGAAGCCACCATCCCGATGGCGAGCGTGCGCTTGTGGCTCACGGAGCCGGCGATCCCCGCCGGGAGCGCGGGCGCGCCGCGGCCCGTGGACAGGATCGGCCCCGGCCGCACGCCGAGCGACTCGCAGGCGCGCCGCAGCGCCATCCGGCCGCCTACGAACTGCACCTGACGGTACCCGCGCAGGGAGCGTGCGAGCTCCGCTTCCGCGGCAGGCAGGCGCGAGAGGACGTCGTCCGGGACCGGATCCGGGGCGTCCGGGATGTGGATCGCCGCGAGGACCCCGTGGGCGGAGGCGTGCTGGAATGCGA
>CAMCWU010000065.1 GCA_945882675.1 Klebsiella pneumoniae
ACGCCTCCTCTGGGACGGCGAGACCTCCGACCGGTTTCGCGTCCGCTTCGCCGAGCCGGTGGCCGCGGATGCCGGCCCTGTCGGCCTCGACAGCGGGGACTTCGCGATCCCGGTCGGCGTCGACTGCGCCCTGCAGGTCGGGTTCGCCGACGCCAAGGGCGAGTTGCTCGGCTTTCGCACCGACGATCTCGCTCTGGTGGTCGACGGCGTCTTCACGGAGACCGAGGCCGGGATCCGGGCGGTGGCTCCGGGCGCGTCGGACCTCTCGGTGGAGCTCGGCGCGCGCGTGTTCGCCGGCCCGCGGGTGTCTGCGGTGCCGGCTTCGGCGATCACCTGGGAGGTGATCGAGGAGCCCGGCGACGACGGAAGAACCTCCTTTCGGCTCGCGGCCGTGGCCGACGGTCTCCCGGTCGGCTGCGTGGCCCTCGAGGCTTGGGTCAACGGCCAGTCCGTGTTGATCACCCCGGACGGGTCCGACCTTCCGGCCGGGACGGATCCGGTGTTCGCCGCCGTCCTCTGGGCGCCGCCCGACCCCGGATAGGCGTCGCGCGCCCCACGGAGGCTCGCCGTCAGCCAACCGCTGGCCGAGCTCGTCGACCGGGGCGACCCTGCGAAGGGGTCGGGAATCCGTGTATGCTGCGCTCACCCCGGGGTGAGCGATGTCCGCAGATGCAGCCGAGAAGGTGAGCGTGCCGGGCCTCGTGCTGGCCGTGATCGGCGGCATCAACGGGCTGTTCTGGCTGGCCTGGGGGTCTTACGCGCTGTTCGTGGTGCTGCTCGGCGGCGGCATCGCCGCGTTCGTGCAGATGCCGGCGGCGTTCGAGTCCGGGGACCCGGTGACCATCGTGACCGTGCTCGTCGCGACGATGTGGACGCCGGCGATCCAGGCCTGCACCGGCTGCGTCGACATCGCCTTCCTGGGCGCGGCGGCGGCGGCGGTGCTGGCGGGCGTCCGGCTGCGTGGGCTGCGCTCCGCGGGCCTGATGCGGGTCGCGCTCCTGGGGCTCATCGTGGCGCCGATCCTCTCGATGCTCCTCGGCATGGTCGCCGCGCTCGCGTCGTTCAACTGCTGCGGGCTCCTCTTCGGCCAGCTCCCCACCATCGTCCTGCTCGTGATCAACGTCGGCGTCGCGGCGTGGGTGTGGACGGTGCTGTCCGATCCACGGGTGGCGGAGGCGATGAGCGCGAACGACGGCGGCTGATCCACCCCGTTCGTCGCGGTTTTTTGGGGGGTCCTCGCCCGTGCAGGTCTGGCAGGGCGCCGGTCCGCGCGCTCGAGCCGAAGGGACTGTTGCAAAACACCTTTCGAGGGCACTCCGCCGGGGGGTCGACACCTTTCGATGCCACTCCGCCCGCCGGAGTCGGGTCGAAAGGTGGTTTCCGGCCGCGGGCGGCCACCCCCTCGCTGGGGGCGGTCTGCACGCCAGGCCGGAACGCCGATCGTGGGCCGACGGCGCGGCGGGTCGACCGTGGTCCCGGGGGGGCATCGCGCGACACAGCGTTCGCCCGTCGCGCACCACCTTCCACGAGCGCACGGACCGGAGCCCCAGCGCCCAGGCCGGGTTCGAACCCCACAAACCGCTACCGGACGCCGGTCTCGAGCGGCGGAAGCGACTGCACGAACACCCACATCGCCTGGACCTCCACATCCGACATCTTCGCGAACGCCTTCCACGGCATGGGCGCGGCGACCTCTCCTCCCGCCTTCCGCTGGCCCTTCCGCACCGCCGCGTCGAAGTCGTCGTACGTCCAGCCCGCCATCCCGGCCGGCGTGAGGTTCGACGCCGGTGGCCACGCCGGGTCGCCGCCCTGGATCGGGCCTCCCGAGAAGCGGGGGCCGTGGCAGCCTTTGCACGACTGGGCGACGTGCGCGCCGTACGCCACGTCCGGCGCCTCCGCAGGCGGGACGCGGGGCGGGACCTTGCCGTGGTCGAGGTCGTACGCGGCGGGGCGCACCTTCCCGGCCGCGAGGAGGACCGTGAACACCGGCCCGTACGTGGGCGCCGGGATCACGGCGTCCGACGCCGGCACCGAGCGGAGGTACGTCACGACGTCCGACAGCTCGCGGTCCGAGAGCTGGTTGAAGTCCTGCGCCGGCATGACGGCCGTGTGGCCGTCCGACATGATGCCGTGGCGCACGATGCGGTCCCACTCGCTGGCACCCCAGCCCTTCGTCACCCCGCCGGGAGTGATGTTCGACCCGAGGAGCTTGCCCATGGGCGGGGCGTCCACCATCGTGCCGCCCGCGAAGTCGACGCCGTGACAGTCCGCGCACCCGAGGCGCGAGTCGACCAGGTGCTTCCCGCGCGCGACGGCGCGCTCGGTCGCCAGCGCCCCGAGATCGGGCTGCGGCCCCGCGGGATCGACGTTCAGCGCCGCGATCTCGGCTTCGGTGAGCGGGAACGGGATCGGGAAGTCCGCCTCGTACCCGACCTCCCACGTCTTCGCCATCACCGCGTCGCGCGCGCCGCCGGCCCAGAAGGCACCCACCGCGAGCGTCACCGCCAGGAGGGCCACGCCGCCGCCCACCACCGCACCGCCGATTCGCATCCACCGCTTCACCGCGACCCCCGAGCGGGCGCAAACTCACGCGCCGCCTCGGATCTGTCCATCCGCAGAGCTGAATATTCTCCAATCACTCGATGACGACGACCGTATAGGTACGCTCGACCGTCCCGTCAATATGGAGCTTAACCCCCGCGACTTCGATGTCGCCGGTCGTCAGGGTGACGGTCTCGGTACCCGACCCCGTCGGCGTTCCCGACGGATCGTATGTGGTGCCGTCGGCCTCCGCGAAGTCGCCGCCCCCGCCGAACAGCAGGATCTCCCGCGCGCCGTCCACGTCCGCGATGCCGGTGAGGCCCACGGCGCCGTCCACGAGCGTGTCGGGCGTCTCGATCCAGCGCGGGACGGTCGTGCCGGCGGCCGCGAACACGGGGATCGTGCCGAGCGGAGCTTCGAACCGGCCAGATTCGACCGGCAGGCGGGTCCACCAGTCGTACCAGCGGACGCCGGGCGGGAGCTCCACGTCGCGGCCCGTCGCCCCCATCTCCGTGACCGGCGCCACCAGCAGCGAATCGCCCAGGAGCCAGGCGTCGATCCGGCCATAGTCGCCGCCGTACACGAACGCCGGCGGCAGGATCATGGGCGTGCCGTCCACGGACGCGCGGTTCGCGAGGCCGTACAGGTACGGGAACAGGCGCAGGTGCTCCTGGCACACCGCGGCCCACTCGGCCATCGTCTCGGCGTCGCTGTCCCACTGCCAGTTGTCCTCGGCAAACGCGCCATGATGCGTGCGGAGGACCGGCGTGAACGCGCCGAGCCAGGCCCAGCGCGACCACAGCTCGCGCGTGGTGGCGGGGTTGCCGAGCGACTGGTAGCCGGCGACGTCGTGGGTGAAGACGGGGACGCCCACGGCGGACAGCCCGAGGCCGAGCGGCACCACCGTGGGCAGGCCATCGTCGGCGTCGAAGCTGGTCCGCTGGTCACCGGCCCACACCACGGGGACCATGCCCGCCGTGCGGCTCCACCCGGACCGCACGAAGAAGACGGCGTCCGTCCCCGCGACGGCCTCGGCGTTCGTCTCCTGCCACCACTCGGGGTACAGGTTGTGGACCTCCGCCGCGTCCTCGCCGCTCGCGAGCACGGCGTCGGTCGGGAGCCACTCGGCATAGTCGGCCATCCAGCCGTCGAATCCGACGTCCAGTGCCTGCGTCAGGTAGCCCTTCACGAAGTCGCGCCCGGCGTCCGTGGACAGGTCGACCAGGCTCGCGCTGTCGAGCGGCGGGGCGAGGAAGATATACGGCGTTCCATCCGGATTCTTGATGAGGACGTCCGCCGCGACGGCCGCGTCGAAGACCGAGTACCCCTCGAATACGAACGGCGAGAAGTAGGCCATCCACTGGAACCCGTCGGCTTCCAGGTCGGCGGCGAGCCCGGACGCGTCCGGGTAGAGCGTCTCGTCGACGGTCCACTCGCCGGTCAGGTGGTACCCGAACCCGGTCTCCTCGGCGCCCTTGAAGTCTTCCGTCCACAGGGCGACGGAGCCGGTGCCGCTGGTGCGCAGGTCGGCGGCGACCTCCCGGACGCGGTCGGCCCCGCGGATCGCGTCGTTCCACGGGCCGAATGTCCACGCGGGCGGGAGCGCCGGGCGCCCGAGGTCGTCCGTGATGCGCTGGATCACCCCGACCGGATCTGCCGCGGGGTACGCCGCGATCCGCACCCCGCCCTCCTGCCAGGCGACCATGGACCAGCGGTCGGAGCCGTCGCACAGGGAGACCTCCGTGCGGCCCTTCGCGTCGAGCAGGATCCCCATGGGCAGCTGCGGGCGCACGGCGATCGGCGCGGGGAAGCTCGTGGAGTGCCGGGTGCCCGTGGCGAACCAGTCCTCCGGGTACTCGTCCGAGTCCGACTTGCCGATCCCCGGCTCGGACGTCCAGAGCGCGAAGGTCTCGCCCACATGGTCCACGTCGAACGCGTGGGAGCCGAGGCCGATGAAGTGATCGTCGGCGTCGCACGCCGCGGAGAAGCCGACGCGGTCTCCGCCCGTCGCCGGGTTCCAGCGGATGTCCAGGCGCCCGCCCGCCGCCTCCGTGATGTCGAGCGCGCCGAGCGTCTCGCCGTCCCCGTCGAGGACCGTGGCGATGAGCGGGCCCGTGTCCAGCTGCTCGATCCGGCCGAACTCCGCGGACGCGTCCAGGTCCGACGTGACGTCCGTGAACCGGAACGACCCCAGCTGCATCTCCACGGTGGACGTGCCCTTGCCCGTGAGCGGGCGGAGATCCACGAGCTTCGCGCCCTGCGGGTGGATCGCCGTGAGCGCGCCGTCCGTGAGCGTGATCTCCCACAGCCCTACGGCGAGCTCGTCCGAGCGGCAGGCGAGGAGGGCGAGCAGGATCACGGGAGCTCCAGTGCTAGAAGATGCCGGGGAGGAAGCGGGCCTTGTCGCCCATGGCCGCGCGCCAGCCCGGGGACTGCGCGAGCGCGGTCTCCTCCGTGCGGATGCGGTGGGCGAGCACCAGCGCGTTCCACGCGCTCAGGACGATGGCCGAGAGCCACGCGGTGTGCAGCAGCGGGAGCGCCAGGATCTCGAGCACGACCACGAGGTAGTTCGGATGCCGGATGTACGCGTACGGGCCGGTCGTCGCGATGCCGTCCTCCGGCGGGCGCACCACGCGGACATTCCAGCTCCGCCCGATCGTCGAGAGCGTCCAGACCCGCAGCGCGGTCGCGAGCACGAGCACGACGGCGGCGGCGACACCCAGCCATGGCACGAACGTTCTCGCGAAGAGCACCACCTCCGCGATGGGGAGGAGCACCAGGCCCGCGTGGAGCGCCGCCATGGCGGGGAACAACCAGCGCTCCTCCACCACGGCGTCCGGCCGGGCCCGCATGCGCCGCACCGACACCGCGAGCTCGACCAGGCGCATGACGCCGGTCGCCAGCAACACCGCCACGAACGCCCAGAACGTCACGGCGCCTTCGCTGGAGTCGGCTCGCCCGGCGGCGGCTCCTTGGGTGGCGCGCCCCACGCGGCCGTCGCCCAGGTGACGCCGTCTGCGACCGCGATGCCGGTAACCAGCGTCTTTCCGTCCTTTTGCCAGTGGATCGACGGAGCGCCCGGCTCCGAGTTGTCGGCCACCACGGTCCAGCCGTCCGCGACGAGAGCCGACCGCCACCGCCCGATCACCGGCTCCGCCTGCCCTTCCCCGAACTTCACGACCACGCGCTGCGCGTCGCAGCTCACGAGCTCGCCGTCCCCCACCCAGCGGTCCGCGGGCCACTCGGCGCACGGCGCCTTGACGTAGGGCGTCTCCATCTTCGACACGTCCGCGCACGCGAAAAGGAAAATCAACGGGATCGGTGTCAACGTCGACAGGAGGATCATGGCCGGCTCCGGCTCTCGTGGACGACGCGGCGCGGCAGCTCGAGGCAGCTCAGCCAGCCGCCCTTGCCGCAGGCGGTGTCGAGGGCGAAGACCGCCTCCCCTGCCCAGATATCCGTCGGGTCCGCCGGAGTCATGCCGTCGAGCTCCGGCGGCAGCGTGTTCGTCACCGTGTGGCCCACCACCACCGGCTTGCCCCGGTAGTCCTGGAAGAAGCTCCGCGTCCGGGTCCAGAGCAGCTTGCGGCGGTCGCGGGTCTCCGCCGGGTGCGCGAACCGCCCGTCTTCCTCCACCAGGCCGGCGTGCACGTAGATCGCGTGATCATCCTCGTAGAACCAGAGGAGCTCACGCATCCACGCCAGCACGTCGTCCGGGAAGAAGTCGGCGTCCTCCATGCGCGCCCACTCCTCCTCCGTCGGCATCTCCTTCTTCTCGACGGTCGGTCCGCCGGTCCAGGACCGCAGGCACGCGAGCGCGCCGTTCTGGGGCGGGATCAGGAAGGCCTCCCAGCCCTCGTCGTGGACGCGCAGCCAGGCGTCCTCGTGGTTGCCGCGGAGGAACACCAGCTTCGCGGCGGTGATCTCCGGAAGGCGGAACCGCAGGAAGTGGATCACCCCGGCCGAGCTCGGCCCGCGATCCACGTAGTCACCCAGGAACACGAGCGTGTCGTCGGCGTCCGTGCTCGGGAGCCGCGCCACCAGCGCCCCGAGGTGCTCGAGGTCGCCGTGGATGTCCCCGATCGCGAAGGTCCGTCCCGCCATGCAGACGAGTGTAACCCGGAGCGGCCGGCGCGCGCCGCCGCCGTGTGCTAGCTTCCGCCCGCCGGGCGACCCGGCCCTTCTCCGGAGCGTGAGTGAAGCGCGACACGTGGACCTGGTACAGCCCCACCCTCTCCCGCGAGATGCCGCTGGCGCGGTTCGGCGACTACGGCAAACCACTCCTGCTGTTCCCGACGGGCGGCGGTGACTACCTCGAACACGAGCGGTTCCTCATGATCCGGGCGCTCACCCCGCTCATCGACGCGCAGCGGATCAAGGTCTACCTCGTCTCGAACGTCAACCGGGACGGCTGGATCAGCAGGGACGCGCCCCCCGCCCACAAGGCGTGGTTGCAGGCGCGCTTCGACGAGTACATGGCGAACGAGCTCATCCCGTTCGTGCAGGAGGACTCGGGCGGAACCGACCAGAAGCTCGCGGCCGCCGGCATGTCGCTCGGGGCGTACAACGCCGTGAACGTCGCGTGCAAGCACCCGTCCTGGTTCGACCTCGTGGTCACCATGAGCGGCACGTTCGACCTGCGCCGCTGGATGAACGGGCACTGGGACGAGAACTTCTACTACAACCACCCGGTCGACTTCGTGCCGGGGCTCGACGGCGAGCAGCTCGCCCAGCTCCGCAAGGTGTTCTTCCTCCTGGCGGTGGGGCAGGGCCCGTACGACAACCCGCGGAACAGCCTCGGCATGGCGGCCGTGCTGAAGAAGAAGGAGATCCCCCATCATGTGGAGATCTGGGGACCGGACGCCGACCACGACTGGCCGACGTGGCGCACGATGTTGCCCGTGTTCCTGAACAAGCTGGTATAGTCTCGGATGCTCGTCCTATTCCTCCTCGCGTGCCGGCCCGATCCCGAGACCGACCTCGTCCTGGTGGACCCCGACCGCTCGCTCGCGGCGACGCAGGGCGTGCTCGTGACGTCGTTCTTCCCGGCGGGAGACGCGTTCGCGATCCTCGTGGACGGCGAAGGCGAGATCCGCTGGTCGCGGGCGGCGGACCCCGGCGATCGCGTGGTGCGCGTCACGGCTGGCGGCGACGGCACCGTGCTCATGGGGTTCAACGACCCGAAGCACGAGGAGCGCGACGGCCTGATCGTCCGCGAGACGCTGGACGGCGAGCGGCTCACGGAGACCGTGGCCCCCACGCTCCACCACGACCTCGTGGACCTGGGCGGCGGGACCGTCGTGTACCTGGGGCACTCGTTCGGCGACTTCGACGTGCCGGACTACGGCGTGCTGCCGGTCGCTGCGGACACGATCCGGGTCGGCCAGGAGGGCGGCGGGAGCGACGTCCGGTTCGACTTCCTGACGGACGACTACCCGCTCGCACCGTACTGGACCTGCCCGCACATGGAGCTCGGCGAGCGGATGGAGGGGTTCAACGAGTGGACCCACAGCAACTCGCTCGTCCCGACGGACGACGGCGGCTGGCTCGTGATGAGCCGGTACACGGACTCGATCGTCAAGCTGGACGCCGCGTTCACCTTCCAGTGGCAGCTCGGCGGCGTGGGCGGGACGCTGGAGACCCGCGGCGAAGCCCTGTTCCAGCACGCGCACTTCAGCGACGCGTGGGACGACCGGATCCTGGTCCTCGACAACGGGTGGGACCACCAGGTGTCCACCACCAGCCGCGTGGTGGAGATCCGCGTGGACGAAGTCGCCGGGACCGCCGAGACCGTCTGGTCCTACGCCGAGCCCGACGGCAAGCACGTGGGGTACCTGGGGGACGCGAAGCGGCTCCCGAACGGCAACACCCTCGTGTCGTGGGGGGACCTGAATCGGCTCGACGAGATCACGCCGGAGGGCGACGTCGTGTGGCAGGTGGCGCTCGACCGGACGACCGGCCGCGCAGAGCTCTGGGACGGTGATTTTCCGGAGTGACATGGCGGTCGGCATGTGGTTTCGCCCGGTTCGCCGGGATGGATCCTCGGCTCATCCGGCAGCTCGCCGATGTCCAGCGACCCCACCCTGGCGCAGCGGCGGGCCGTCCCTGGCTCCGCAGCTCTCCGATCCCGAGCGACAGCACGAACGCGCTGGACGACATCGCGCCCGCGTTCAACGCCGTCGGCGCCGTGAGCCAGGGCATCGCGGACGAAGCCGTCCACGTCCACCGGCTGAACCACCGGCGGGCTGACCCGCCGGGCGCTCAGCGGCCGCGCCCGCCCTTTCCCCGCTCGCCCTTGCCGCGCTCGCCGTCGCCGCGCTCGCCACGACCCCGGTCGTCTCGTGCACGCTCGGCCGGGCCGCCCGCTTCCGTGCCGGTGTCGACCACGCGGGTCGAACCGGGCCGGTCGAAGTACCAGCGCGCGACCACGTCCGCCATGGACGCGCCGTCCACGCGGCCCTGGGCGAACCGCGCCGTGTTCAGGATCATGTGCTTCTGGAAGCGAGGGGAGAAGCCGTGATCCACGGACTCGATGAAGGCCCGCGCGCGCTCCGCGTTGGCGTCCCGGTCGACCGGGCCGGTGCGCGCCGTCTCGGTGCCGAGCTTGGGGTCGAGCTGATCGAGGTGCCAGAACGTGTCCGTCTGCAGGTGACGGCCGGCCACGAGGGTCTGCGCTTCCAGGCAATCCCACGGCGCCTCTGGGTGGGCCGCGACGCAGTCGGCGTCCGCCCGGGCTCCCCAGGTGGCCCAGCGCTTCTGGAGCTCGGCGCTCACCAGACCGGGGTCGGTCTCCCGCGAGATCGCGCCGGCGTCGACGATGGCGCGGACCTTGGCGCCGCGGAGCGCCCCGGCCGCCAGGCGGTCCACGTTGACGAGGACGCCCTTGGCGCCGGCGGACGAGCCCGTGACGAGCACGTCCGTGGCGTCCGAGAGCTTGGGGCCGGCGCCGGAGATCGCCGGGTCCGAGAGGGCGGCGACCATGGCGTCCACCACCTGCTGGCCCGTGAAGTGCAGGCCGAGCGGGTTCTCGCTCGCGCGCGACGCGCCCGCCCAGTCGTCCGACGTGCAGTAGACCAGGTACGCGATGTTCCACCCGTGGAAGTCCGGGTTCTGCGCGGGGTCCGAGCTGAGGATCCCGCCGGCGCCACCCTCTTCCGCGTCCCCGCCGCCTTCCACCCCGAGGCGCTCGAGCTCCGGCTGCATCCACGGGCGGGCGCTCGTGAGCTCGGCGGAGCGGCTGGCGCAGCCGCGCTCGTCCGCGCAGGACGCTCCGCCCTTGAACCACAGGACCCAGCGGTTGGTGTTCTCTGCGTCCGCGCGGCGCAGGTACAGGACCGGCGTGGTCCCGTCGTTGCAGCGGGCGTCCGGGAACTTGTCCCCGTCCACGACCATGCGGGTGAGCGCGCCACCGCCGCCACCGCCGCCACCGCCGCCACCCGCCGGACCCGACCGGCCCGGGAGGACGCCGCCGCACGCGAGGAGAAACACGAAGAGTACCGAGAGCCTGTGCATGTCGGCAGCATACCTCGTCGCGGGGTGCAAGGCAGTTCTACCGCTGCGACTTCGTAGGTCGGATGCTGTTTTCGTGTCGGCGCAGCGGCGGGTCGCGGCGCTGAGGGGCGGCGCGGTCGTCCCGGGCGCGGTGGCGTCCGTCGTGCGCGACGGCGACGGCTGGCGGCTCACCTACCGGTTGGCCGCCCTTCGGGTGAAGCCGGGTCACCGCACCTTCGCGAGGGACTCGTCCTCGCAGGCCCGCGCTTTCTCGGGGATCACGGGGCGTCGCGCTCGCGAGCGGTGCCCCTGCCGCGCCAGGACCGGCGGCTGCGTGACGCCAGTCTACACGTATAGACGAGCGTCATGCGGCGTTCGCCCGTGCGGGCGCCGAACGTAGTCCCGGTGAACCCCCGATCTCGCGGGGGGCGGTTCGGGTCGGCTACGCTCGGCGGGGGCCTTCCGCTACTCGGCCGTGACCTTCCAGAACGCCATCCGGCCCGCGCGGATGCCGGTCAGCTCCGGGACGAGGTTCACGAGGTCCGTCGGGAACGTCGGCGTGCAGGCGGCGAGCCCGACCACGTAGTCGCCGGCCGTCGGGAAGGCGTCCGCGGGGATGGTCAGCGTGGGGGCTTCGACCTGGTTGCTCGCGAGCATCGCGCCCAGCGAGTCCGGGTCGTTCGACCAGGTGACGGTCCCGGACGCGTCGAGCACCACCGCCACGTTGCTCGAGAACCCCTGGTCCGCGTAGTCCAGCGCCAGGTCGGATCCGAGCGCCGTGGTCTCGGGCACGCTGACGATGGCGTAGGACGGCTGGAACACGAGCGCGGTGCCCTCCACGGGCGCGACCCCGGCGGACTCGAAGCGGACGAAGTCGCCTTCGAAGTAGGAGAACAGCGACGCTTCGTACTCGGAGAGGGCGTAGGAGCCGTCGGTCTCGTCGGGCCTCAGCGTCCCGTAGAGCCCATCCGAGGTGAACACTCCCGGCCGTCCGTCGACGACCAGACCCGCCTCGATGCCCTCGAGGGTGGTCGAACGCGACAGGTAGAGCCGCACGTGGCCGCCGGGCGGGAACGGCGACGACGCCACGATCCCGGCGATCCACGGGTCCGTCGGAGGCGACACCTCGACGAGCTGCCCCTGGAGGACGAGCTCCGGCGGCGGGAGGTCGGTGTCCGGGACGTCCGTGTCCGTGTCGGTGACGGACGTCGTGTCCTCGATGGGCTCCGGGTCGGAGGGTCCCGGCTTTTCGGGCTCGCGGGAGCAGGCGGCGAGCGAAAGGAGGAATGACCAGCGCATGGTCAGAACCCGGTCGTGCGGCCGAGGATCAGGTACGCCCCGCCCTGGGAGACGCCGCTGGAGTCGAGGACCCCGGTGCTGCCGGCGACCAGGTCCGCGAGGCCGTCCCCGTCCACATCCCCTGGCGCGACGATGTAGGTCGGACCCCACTCGCCGTCGTGGAGGATCAGGTCCGGCTCGGCGGCTCCCGCAGGGTCGTAGTAGAGCGCCACCGAGTTCGGCGCGGCGTACGTCTTCACCGAGTCGTCGTACCGCTCGACCGCGAGGTCCGCGCGCCCGCTGCCGTCGAAGTCGCCGAGGACCTTCACCACCGAGTTACCGGATTGCGAGACGCCCTGTAGCGTGACGGCTGCATCTGCGGGGTCGAGTGTGCCCGCTGCGATGGGGCCTCGGAACGCCCATACGGGTCCTGCACCATACAAGCCGGAGCTGGCCAGTACAAGGTCGGCATAGCCATCGCCATCGAGGTCGCCAGTCGCCACCCCGCTGGCCGCCGGTGGGAGGTAGGGAATTTTGACGTCCGCCGGCGGGACCATCGCTGCGAAAGCGTCCTCCAGGAGCTGAACGGACGGCAGGGGGCTCTCGAGGATGTAAAACTTCCCATAGCGATCGATGTTGTCGACGAGCGCCAGATCGTCAATTCCATCACCGGTGAGATCACTCGAGCCATCGACCGCGAAGCCGGGAGCGACGCCGCCCACCAGCGCGGGCTCCTCGGCGAGGATCATCGTGCTAGCAGCCGTGTCGTCGAAGACGCCCTGGATCGGGCCGGTGAACACCTGGGCGCAGCCGGGCGAATCCCACCCCGTGATCTGGCACCCCCCGATCGCGCCGATGACGAGCTCGTCGATCCCGTCTCCGTTCAAGTCGGCGCCGCGCACCACGCCTACCGAATTCACGTCCCCCAGGGCATGGACGAGCTGGGCCGCGGGGCGGTCCGGGTCGAGCTTCCCGGCCATCCAGATCCGCGTGGTGGTCTCCACGAAGACCCCGACCGAGTTCGTGGCCACGTCCTGTACACCGTCGCCGTCGAAGTCCCCGAGCCCGGCACCGGAGTTTCCGCCCGGCAGAACTGCGTATGCGTCAGCGGCGTCCCGGATGGCACCGGCGAGCGGGCCCTCGAACACCCACGTGGTGTCCGCGTGCCCGCTGGACAGGATCAGGTCCACCAAGCCGTCGGCGTCCACGTCTCCCGCGTCCGCGTGGACGCCGGCCGCGACCTCCCCGGTAAATGTCCCGGCCTGGACGTCCTCGGCCATGACGTCGCCTCGAAGGTCACAATCGGGCTCCAGGTCGCAGTCGTCGTCGACGTCGTTGCCGCACACTCGCGCCGCGGCCGCGTGGCGGTCGGGGTCCGCGTCGTCGCAGTCCCCGCCCTGGTACGCGGCGGCGCGGTCGCCGTCCGCGTCGGCGTCGAAGTCGTCGGCGCCGTCACAGTTGGAGTCGACTCCGTCGTACCAGGCGTCCTCGGCCCCCGGGAACGCGGTCGAATCCGCGTCGTCGCAATCCTCCCCCGCGGGCGAGCCGTCGCCGTCCTGGTCGTCCGGCACCGCGGGCGTGCTGGTCGACCCGGTGGGCGGCGGCGGCGTCTCGGCGGTCCCTGAGTCCTTCGGGGAACCGGGACCGCACGCGGCCAGGAGAAGGATTGCGACGAGCCGCATTACTGGTCCACTTCGATGGCGCCGGCGTCCCACAGCCCGGCCGGTTGCGGGCGGACGCGGCCCTCCACGTCGAACCCGCCGTCGATGGTGCAGATGTCGACCGCGGCGGAGGTGAGGGCCAGGTGGAAGTTTCCACGCGCCAGATCCGTGACGAAGCCCGGCGCGGTCCCGTTCAGGGACGCCGGCGAGATCGACCCGCTCCAGTCGCCGATGTTCTCGTTCCCCGTGACCACCGCCAGCGCGTCGACCTCGACCGCCACTCCGGCACCGGCGTCGAACGCCGCGTTGCGCCGGAAGTCGCCGGTCGCGCCCGCCTGGTAGACGACCGGCATGTCCAGATCGGCGAAGGTGTTCTGCTTCGCGACGAAGTCGCCGCCGTCCTGGACCTCCACGATCATCGGCGTCGACGGAACCAAGGTGCTGTTGTCACCGACCATGACGGTGGTGAAGTCCAGGGTCGTGCCGTCGCCGACCACCACCGCGACGTCGGTTGTTTCAAGGGCATTCTCCAGCATTCCGGTGGTGCGGATGAGCGCGTTGCTCCCAGCTCCCGAGAGCTCGATGAGCCGTCCCTTGTTGTTACTGATCTCCGAGCAGTAGCGGTTGAACCCGAACTCAACCGACGACAACGCGCCGCCATCGGTGTCGCATCCCAGGTCGTTGTAGGCAGCCTCCACGGTCAGGCTGCTGGCGGACTCCACCACGAAGACGTTGTCGTTGCTGATGAAGTGGGAACGGTTGGCCTGAAAAATCGCGCCATTCCTGAGCACCACGGCTTCCGGCAGCGGGCTGGCGGTAGTGTTCCCGTTACCCTCGACGGAGAGGTAGTCAGCCACGACGATCCCACCCTCCACGTAGATGGCGGCCCCCTCGACCGGGCTGCTGCCGATGCTGCCGTTTCCATCGATGTGCACACCGCCGGCCACCCGGGGAGCGAAGCTCAGGAACCCGTCGGGGGCCGTA
>CAMCWU010000066.1 GCA_945882675.1 Klebsiella pneumoniae
GTTCCAGGACGTCAACGTCTCGTTCTCGCCCGGCGCGAACTACGGTCTCACCGGCCCGAACGGCGCGGGCAAGTCCACCTTCATGAAGATCCTCATCGGCGACGAGGAGGCCGACAAGGGCAACGTCGCGCTGCCCGAGAGCACCGGCTGGCTCCGGCAGGATCATGGCGCATTCGACGCCTACAAGGTCCTCGACATCGTCATCATGGGCAACAAGCGCCTGTGGGCGGCGCTGCAGGAGCGCGACGCGATCTACCTGAAGACCGACATCTCGGACGACGACGGCATGCTCCTCGGCGAGCTCGAGGGCGTGGTCGCGGAAGAGGACGGGTACACTGCCGAGTCCGAGGCCGCGCAGCTGCTGGAGGGCGCCGGCATCCCGGAGGAGCTGCACCAGCGCAACATGTCCGAGCTCCAGGGCGGCATGAAGATCCGCGTCCTCCTGGCGCAGGCGCTGTTCGGCCGGCCAGAGGCGCTGCTGCTGGACGAGCCCACCAACCACCTCGACCTCGAGTCGATCCAGTGGCTGGAGGAGTTCCTGATCGCCTACCGCGGCGTCCTCGTCGTCATCAGCCATGATCGCCGGTTCCTCAACTCGGTGTGCGATCGCATCGCGGACATCGACTACGAGACGATCATCACGTACACCGGCAACTACGACGACATGGTGCGGGCGAAGGCGAGCGTTCGCAGCCGCATCGAGAAGGAGTCGGGGCACCGCGAGAAGAAGATCGCACAGCTCCAGGACTTCATCTCGCGCTTCGGCGCCGGCACGCGCGCCACGCAGACCCGCTCGCGCGCCAAGGAGATCGAGAAGCTCAAGCCGGACGACGTGAAGCGGTCGAACATCGCGCGTCCCTTCATCCGGTTCGCGGTCGGCGACCAGAGCGGCCGCGACGTCCTCGACGTGTCGGATCTCTCGCATTCCTACGGCGATCACACCGTCTTCGAGCGGTTCCACGCGCAGGTCCAGCGCGGGGACAAGATCGCGGTCCTCGGGCGGAACGGCGTCGGCAAGACCACGCTCGTCAAGGCGCTGATGGACCCGGGCAACCAGGCCGCCGGCAAGGTGAAGTGGGGGCACAACGCCAAGCTCGGCTACTTCGGCCACGACCACCGCGACCAGATCACGCCCGGCCGCACCGTGTTCGAGTGGCTGTTCGAGCACCGCCCGTCCGTCGGCCAGGAGCATGTCCGCGGCGTCCTCGGGCGCATGCTGTTCTCGGGAGAGGACGGGGCAAAGCCGACGACTACGCTGTCCGGCGGCGAGGCCGCGCGCCTCATCATGTGCAAGCTGATCCTGATGGAGTACAACGTCCTCATCCTCGACGAGCCGACCGACCACCTCGACCTCGAGAGCATCTCGGCGTTGAAGGAAGCGATCGAGAAGTACGAGGGCACCGTGTTCTACGTCACGCACGACCGCGACCTCGCGTCCGCCGCGAACCGCATCTGGACGTACGTGCGCCCCGGCGAGCTGCTTCACTACGAGGGCCCGCTCGACAGCTACCTGTCGTGGCACGAGCGGCATTACCCCAAGGCGTGACTGCTCTTTGGGGAGGCTCCACGCCATGAGCATCGGCTCCCCCCCCACGGCAGGGTACATGCGCGATCGCGCACCCGCCACCCGCCGGTGCGTCACCTGAGCTAGAGTCCGCTCCGGAGAATCGAACCATGCGCACCTCGATCGCCACGCTCGCCATCACCCTCGCCGCCCTGCTCGCCTGCAGCGGTACCGCCGACGTCACGGACGGGGCCGTCGTCACGCCGGCGCCCGCCCCCGCCCCTGCCGCCGCCCCCTCCACGCTCGCCGGGAGCGGGACCGCGGAAAGCCCGCACAAGGCCGACTGCAACGTCACGGCGCTCGCGATCGGCAAGTCTGCCGGCCAGACCGACCACGTCCAGTGCCCCGCGGGCTGCACCTCGGGCAGCGTGTGGGGCACCGGCCTGTACACGGGCGACTCCCGGCTGTGCGCTGCCGCGGTGCACGCGGGCGCGCTCCCGGGCGCTGCCGCCGGCACGGTGATCGTGACGCTCGCGGGACCCTCCGCGAACTTCGTCGGGACGGACGCGAACGGCGTCATGAGCCTGTCCTGGTCGCCGGAGAGCCCGATGACCTTCGCGGTCGCGCCGACCACCGCGGCCCCGCAGGACCCCGTGCGCGACGGGAAGGGCGGCAAGGCCGGCGGCGGCGGCGGCGCTGGCGGCGGCGCCGGCGGCGGCGGCGGCGGCAAGGCCAAGGGCGGGAAGAACCGCTAGCGTCAGGGCGCAGACGTCGCGCGAGCGGGTCCTCCGCCGCGCCGAGCAGCGCGTCCACCACGTCCGGCTCGGCCAGCGCCGTGAGCTCCGTCGTCCCGACGACGTGGCCGCGACCGACCTGGTAGCTCGAGAGCCGGCTCTCGGGCCCGGCGCCCGCCACGCTCCAGAACACCGTCTCCGTGTCCGGCGTCGTGGCGATGGCGAGGCTACTCCTGGGCGTCGATCGTGACGATCACAGGCACGGTCAGACAGTTCACCGCGCCGTCGAGCGTGGCCGTCGCGACCACCGACTCGCCGAGCCCCAGGGCGGTCGACGTGTCGATGTCGTCCCCGTACAGGAACGACGTGCCTTGCAGGCCGGCGATCGCCGGGCTCTCGTCGTTGCCGATGGTAACGCGGAAGTCCGAGCCCGCGTTGTCGTCCGTGAGCGTGCCGCAGAACTGCGTGCCGTTGTCCTGGAACACGAGGTTCGTCAGCGGGGACATCGAGAAGCCGCCGCCCCAGCTCCACGCCATGTCGTCGCCCTGGAGCACGAGCGCGCCGCCCGCCGCCGAGTACGCGAGCAGCACGTCGCGCGTGGCCAGGTCGTCCATCGGATAGCCGGGGTTCGAATACCACACCACGTCGTAGCCCGCGATGTCCTGCTCCTGCAGCCCGCCGTCCTTCTCGTCGAAGCGGGTGACCGTGTACCCGGCCGTGGCGAGCAGGTCCGCGACATAGTTGGCGTCGTCCGCGTACTCGTCGTGGTGGTTCTCGTCGAGGACCACGAGGACCGTGGGGTTCTCCACCGACGCGACGTAGTCGACCGCGTTCTGCGCCAGGGTCCCGGCCGTCGCCTCGTCAATCCCCGGGTTCCCGAGGGTCAGGAGCATCAGCTCGGTGCGCCCGCGGCTGTCGACCGGGCACTCGACGGACACCTGCTCGATCTTCTCGCCGGAGGTGACCGTGTTCCCGTCGTCGAGCTCCCATGCGACCTTGACCCACAGCGTCCCGCACGCGTCCGTCGGGATGTCGGCGCAGACGCGCTGGTTGGTCGTCAGGTAGTCGTCGAGGACGGCGAAAGCGTCCCCGATCCCGACCGGATCTGCGACCTCCAGGTACCGGCCGCCGGTCTCGTCCGCGAGGGTCCCGAGCGCGGCCGCGTCGACGTCTGCGCCCAGTCCGACGACGTAGATCGGCGTCGTCGCGCCGCCGGAGTGCAGGGCGTACAGGTCTTCCACGCGGGTCGAGATCCCGTCGCCCGGGTAGGCCGCGTGGTCGTAGTCCTGCTGGTCCTCCGAGTTGTTCTCCTGCCCGTCGGTGAACAGGGCGATGCCGACGCGGCCGGTGGCGCCGCAGAACGCGTCCAGGTCCCCGGCGGCCGGGTCCGCGATGCCGCCCAGCGTCTCGTTGCCGACGCGCGCGCCGTCCCAGAGCGCCGTCCAGCCGCCGTTGATCTCCATGCCGTCGATCGCTTCGTACAGGGCCCCGCCGTCGTCCGTCAGGCCCACCAGGACGTCGACGTTCGTGGACACGCGCACGAGCGACGCCTGCCCGCCCGCGTCGAGCACGCCGTTCACCAGGTCCGACGCCGCGGTCTGCAGGCTGTCGAGGTACCCGTCCTCCGAGCCCGAGTTGTCCACCACGAGCGCCAGATCCCCGCCGACGTCCGCAGTGCACGTGGTCGTGAGATCCTGGCTCTCCACGTCCGTTCACGGCCCCTGGTCGCCGGCGGCCGACCACGCGACGGTGGTGGTCAGGCCCCCCTGGTCGCAGGTGGCCGCGGCGCCGGCCGCGTCCGTCACCAGCACGCCGATCCCGAGGAAGGTGCCCGCTCCGTTCCAGGCGGCGTCCGCGCGCTGGATGGAGACGGTGGGCTCCGCCACGTCCTCACCCTTCGGATCTCCCTTGCAACCTGCCGTGAGCGCGAGCGTAAAGAGGAGGGCCGACGCGCGGTGCGACATGGAGTGCTCTCGGTGGTGCTCTGGTCATCCCACGCACACGGGCCACCCGCAAGAAATTTTTCAACGGTACCGGAGAAGTCTAGCTACGGGGAAAGAAAGTTCAGCCCTCCAGGCTGGCGGCGATCCCATCGAGGATCCCCTCCGTCCCCTTCTTCCGCCCGGCGGCGTTCTTCGCGCCGTCCTCGCCGAAGAACACGCCCTGCTCGGTCACCGTGAGCCGCGTCCCGTCGCCATGTGGCTCGATCTCGATCGTCGCGAGCGAAACCGACATCTTCCAGTCGTTCACGATCATCTCGTAGACGTACGTGATCCGCCGGCCCGCGACGATGTCGAAGTACCGGCCGCGAAAGTCCGACGTCATGCCGCTGTGCCACCGCCCGACCTGCCGCTCCTCTCCGCCCGGCCGGAAGTCGAAGGTGTGCTCGGTGATGTCGTACAGGTCGCTCCGCGCCCCGAACCAGCGCTTCTTGAGCTCGTGGTCCGCGAACGCGCCCCAGACGCGGTCCGGTCGCTGCGGGATGTCACGGACGAGGGTGAAATGGCCATGGTACGCGTCGCTCATGGGGGCTCCTGGGTGATCTCGTTTGGGGGGAACTACTCTTCTTCGAGGAGGCGCTCGAGCCGGTCGAGGTCGCGCTCCCACGGGATGCGGCGGTCCGCGATCCAGCGCCCGGCGTCGCGCAGCGCGGGGGACTGCAGCGTGAACGTGCGGACGCGGCCGATCTTCTCGCTGGCGACGAGTCCGGCGGCCTCCAGCAGCTTGAGGTGCTGGAGCACGGCCGAAAGCGTCATGTCGTGCGGCGCGCCGAGCTCGCTGGCCGAAGCGGGGCCGTCCGACAGCCGCTCGAGCATCGCACGCCTGGCCGGGTCCGCCAGCGCGGCGAAGGTGCGGTCGAGGTCGGGGGGACACTGAAGCATACACTTCACTATCAGGTCGGGGCGGGAGGGTCGAGGGATTGCTTCAGGGATCGGGTTGGGGGGCTCGGGCCCGTGCCCGGGTGGCAGGGCTCTGGTCCAGTCGCTCGTGCGGTGGGTAGGACGTGCGGACCTCGCCCGTGACTCCCGCGGGGGGTACCATGACGCGCTCCAGGGAGACCCATGCCGAACCTGAACGACCTCCGCGGGGCCAAGGGCCGGGGCGCGGACCTCGACCGGAGCAGCGCTGCCGATGCGGGCGCGGTCCTGCGCGACCTGCAGCCGGACCCGGCGGCGCGCAAGGTGGTGGTCGAGCTGCTCGCCCACGGCATCCGGACCGCCCACGGAATCGCGCCAGGATGCTGGAGCGTGGCGCTTTTCCCGCGGGCGCTCCGGCTGAACGTCGGCCGCTTGCTCGCCCTGGAGGTGATGCGCGACCGGGTATGGCTCGTCCTGCTCGACGACGCGCCCGACGTCGCGCGCCTCCAGGCCTGGGTCCGGGAGGGGGAGCCGTTCCGGTCGCTGGAAGCCGGCCATCGCACGTACGTGCCCCCAGGAGCCGACCTCGTCCGCCTCGCGCCGACAGTCCTGCGCGCGTTCGTCGCGAGCGTGCCGGCCGCTGCCGCCACGTCGAGCCGCAGCAGCTACCGCCAGTCCTGGTCGCCCGGCGTCGCGGCCATGATCGAGGACGAAGCAGGTATCGAGCTGCCGCGCCCGGACTGGCTCGAAGCGAAGGCCCCGGAGCCCGCCCGCGACACCTTCCTCCCCTCCGCCCTGGCCGCGCTGGATCCGCTGCTCGCATCCCCGGACTCGCCCCTCGACGTCATCCTCCGCGATCGCGCGGCGTTCTGCGAGCGCTTCTCGCCGGAGCGCCTCGCCGCGCTGTCGGGAACGGCGCTGCTCGACGAGATGCACGGCAGGACCCGCCGCGATAGCCTCGCGTACTGGCTGGAGTTCAAGAGCGACGCCGACTTCTCCTCGCAGCGGTTCGGCGGGATCCGCGGCGGGTCGGCGCTGAAGTTCGGGCTGTTCAACTCGGAGGCCGGCGATTGGATGACCGGCGCCGCCCGGGCCATGCGACGGCTGACCGAAGCCGAGGCCGTGGCGATGGCCGAGGGGCAACGGGACGAGATCCTCGCGGCGCACGAGGTCCTCGACCGCCTGCCCGACGACCCGGAGGACCCGGAATGGTCTGATCTCCCTGCGCGGATCGCGCAGGCTGCCCCGACCATCCGCCAGCTCGCGTTCGTCCACAAGCTCCTGACGTTGTGGCATCCCGACAAGATCGACGACTTCCACAGCCTCGCCTGGCACAACCACGTCCTGTCGCGCCTGGGCGTGCTCACGCCGGGCGAGTCGCTGTACGACGCGGCGGCGCCGTTCACCGCGCTGTTGCAGACGCTCCGCGCGGAGCGGCCCGCGCTCGACATGCAGCAGGTGACGGGAGCGTGCAGCCGACTGTTCGGCCACCCTCACGGGCACTGGCGGATCGGCACCAGCGAAGGCGACGAGGACCGCTGGCCCGAGATGCGCGACGGTCAGCACGTCGGCGTTGGATGGGACGCGCTCGGGGATCTCTCGGACCTCCTGTCGGGACTCACGTTCGCGGACGCGCAGGAGCGCCTCAAGCCGCTGCTGGCCGAGCACTACCCGTCGACGACCCCCCAGGTTCGGGGGAGAGCTGCATCCCAGATCGCGACGTTCTTCACGAAAATGGCCGAGCGCGACCTCGTGTACGCCGCGAAGGGCCAGACCATCGTGGGGGTGGGCGAGATCCTCGGGCCATACCGGTTCGAGGACGGCGCGTTCCCGCATCGCCGCTCCGTGCGCTGGCTCACGACGCACGCGTTCGAGTCCCCTTCACCGACCGGCCTGCGGACCACGGTTTACAACCTCGCCACCGCGCTCGACATCCAGGTCGCGGCGGCCAGGGCCATCCAGGCCGAACGACCCGCGATCCCGAACGAATCGACGAGCCCGGTCCGGCCGCCACGCGCGCTCTCCCTCGTCGAGGAGCAGCTCGAGCGGAAGGGTCAGGTGATCCTGTACGGACCGCCCGGAACCGGGAAGACCCACCACGCACTGCACGCTGCCCAGGCCATGGCGGCGTGGGGCACGCACGGCAAGCCGTGGGCGTCGCTGACCGTCGAGGAGAAGCGCGCGTTGGAGGGGCGTGAGGGCCCGGGACAGCGGATCTGGACGTGCACCTTCCACCCCGCGTTCAGCTACGAGGACTTCGTGGAGGGCCTCCGCCCCGTCGCGAATGCCGGCCAGCTGGGCTTCGAGCCGCGCCCCGGGGTGTTCCGGCGGATCTGTACCGCCGCCGCGGCACACCCGGACGAGAAGTTCGTCCTCGTCGTGGACGAGTTCAATCGCGGCGACGCGCCCCGGATCTTCGGGGAGCTCCTCACCGTTCTGGAGCTCGACAAGCGCGAGCGCGTGGCGGTCACGCTGCCCACGTCCGGCGATTCGTTCACGGTGCCCCGCAACGTGTACCTGATCGCCACGATGAATACGGCGGACCGGTCGATCGCCCTACTCGACGCGGCACTCCGCCGGCGCTTCGGCTTCATCGAGTACCTCCCCGACGCGACCGTGCTCCAGGACGGCACGGTCGAGGGTATCGGACTCGCGGCGCTGCTCACCGTCCTCAACGAGCGGCTCCTGAAGACGCTCGGGGACGCCGGTCGCAACCGCCAGATCGGCCACGCCTACCTCCTCAACCAGCGGAGCGTCCACACCCTCCGGTCGGCGTTCCAGTACGACATCCTCCCGCTCCTGCAGGACTACTGCAGCGACGACGGCGACCTCCTCGAGGAGCTCCTCGGCGACGGGCTGTACGACCGCGCCCAGCGACGGTTTCGCCAGGACCTCTTCGCGCCCGGCAAGGAGGAGTCCTTCCTGGCCGCCGTCGGCGGGCTCGGCGACATCCGGAGGGATGACGTGGAGGTCGTGGACGACGCGCTCTGATGGCGCACCTCGACCTCGTGGAGTGGCAGACGGCCGGCGCGGATCAGCACCCCGTCCTCGTCGGGCGGACCCTCGACGACCCGGCGGTGATGCGCACGGCGTCGCGGCTCCGGCATGCGTTGCGCATCGCAGATGGCCGAAACGGCCTCCTGATCGAGGTGAACCAGCATGTCGGAGTGCTCCAGCTCGGCGATCTCCGAGTGCGGATCCGCCCGAAGATCCCCACGGAGACGCTGTGGGGCCTGGTGGCGTACGGCCTGGGGCTGGACGAGCTTCCGCGCCATCCGCCCACGGACTTCGCGCTGGACGGCAGCCTGCCCGACCTGCTCGCGGCCATGCTCGTCCTGGAGGCAACCCGACTCTGGCGGGACGGGCTGCAGCGCGGGTACGTCACCCGGGAGGAGTGGCTGGCGTCACCGCGCGGACGCCCGGATCTGGTCGCCCTCGCCCGGAATGGTCCGCTCACGCGGGCGGAGCTCCCGTGCCGCCACCACGAGTACACGCCCGACATCCTGGTCAACCAGCTCGTGCTCGGGGGGCTGACCCTGGCGTCGCGGCTGCCGGGCGCGGGCCCCCGCCTCCGCGCGACGGTCGGGCGGGCCGTGCAGGAGTGGCGCACGGTGTGCTCCGACGTCCCCGCCACGGTCGAGCGCCTGGACGCCGCAGAGCGCGCGAGCAATCCCCTCACCGCGCGGTACACCGGCGCCCACCGCCTGGCGCGCGCGCTGCTCGACCGGGCAGGCCCGGACGACGACCTCGGGCACGGGATCCAGCCGCTCGGCGGCGCGCTCTGGAATATGGCGCGGGTGTTCGAGCGCGCGGTCGCCCGGTTCCTGCGTGAGCAGCTCCCGTCCGGATGGTCGGTGGACACCCAGACTGTGCTCAAGGGGCTCTACACCGGAGCGGAGGGCCGGCGGCCGCCATCCCCCACGCCCGACCTGGTGGTGCGTCGGGGCGGGTTGCCCGTGGCGGTCATGGACACGAAGTACAAGGACCTCTCCCAAGATCCGCTGCCGCGCGACATCCTGTACCAGCTCACGGCCTACAGCCTCGCCTTCGGGCCGGAGGTCCCCGCGGTGGTCCTTTACGCCATCCCCACGGGCGACAGGCCGCCGGTCCGGATCCGGCTGAACGTCGTCGGCGCCGGGGAGCGCGTGATCGTCTTGCGGGCGGTGCCCCTCGATATCTTGCGTCCGCGCGCCCGCGAGCAGGAGCGCGCGCTGGGGTGGCTGGAGCGCTGAGGTGCCAGTAACGGAGCTCTTGCACCGGTGCAAGAGCTCGATTTCTCCGGTGTCGCGTGACAGACCGTGCGCTGCATGGTGGAACCTCGACGAACACCCGAGGACACACCCATGGACCTGCCAGCGCTCCCCGACGAGTTCGCCGCGACCCTCGCCCGCCTGGACCGCCTCTCGCGCGACCACGAGGTGATGTTCCGCCTCGGCGTCGGAGGGCTGATCCTCGAAGACTTCTTCGGCGGCAGCCCGGAGGCGTACAGCTCTCACGACGGCACGAAGCCACTGAGCTTTCAGGCTTTCCTCACCCAGTGCAGGGCGCAGCTCGAAGAGCTCGGGCTCAGCGAAGCCGTGCTGCGCAGGTGCGTGGTCGCGCGGATCGTCGTGGACGGCCTGCCCCCCGGAGTCGCGGATCGGCTGCGGATCAGCCACCTGACGGAGCTCGCGAAGGTGCCGGACGCGTCGACGCGCGCCGTGCTGGCGCTGGCGTCCGCGGAGAACGGCTGGACCAAGCTGCAGCTCCGGGACGCCGCGCTCGCCGCCCGGGCGGGTCAGTGGATCGACGGGAAGCCGGACGTGCCGGGCCTGCAGCCTCCGGAGCCGGAGCCGGAGCCGGCCCGGAAGCCGCAGCTCGGGCGTGTGGTCACGCGGTACGAGCGGGCGGGGGCCGACATCAAGCGCCTCCGGCGGGAGTGGGCGGACACCACGCGGAAGCCGACGGGTGCCGAGATGGCGCGGATGCTGACCCTGATCGGCGAGGTGGAGGCGGATATGGCCGACTTGCGGAAGACGCTCGCGGGCTGAGGCGCGCCGGGGTCTTGCTTCGCGATATGCTCCGCATGCGGGCCGGGGGCTCGCCGGGAGCGCGCCGTGGTCCGCCTGAAGTGGGTGACGATTCACGAGTTCCGGTCCGTCGAGCCGGGGACTCACATCGAGTTCGCCGACGGGCACTCGTTCCTGCTCGGAAAGAACGGCACGGGGAAGACCACGCTCCTCGACCTGCTGGCGGCGCTGGTTTCCGGTGACCTCGGCTGGCTGCGGCTGGTCGGTCAGCCCTTGGACGTCGAGTGGTGCATCGAGGGCCCCGCAGCCCTGCATGCGGAGGGCGGGTGGCGCGTCGAGGTCAGCCTCCGCGCAGCTCCCGGAGCGAGACCAAAGCTCCCCTTCGGACCAGAGTCGACCAACGCCTCCGGTGTCCACTTGGAGTGGACGGCGAAGGTCCGCTCGACCGTTTTCGGTCTTGCGGACCCCATGACGTGGACATGGTCATCCGCGGGAACGGGCGTGATCGCTGGGGTCCCGGAGATCGCCGGAACCGCTGCGGTTCCGAACAACGTCTTCGAGGAAGGGCTCTGGTGGGCCCTCTGGCATGATATCGTCCATCGGTATCAACAATCCAGCCCGAGCATCGAAGGGAGCGTTGACCCCCGAGCCGCCAGAATGATCGTCCTGACCGGGTCAGCGAGCCGCCGCTTTGACGAGGCGCTGGACCGGTTCGCTGCCCTCGTGGACGCGGCTCACCTCGAGATCGGCAGTCCGCTCTGGCGACCCGGGGGGAAGGGTGTACTGGCCTCGGGCGCGCCTCCCGACCTGTCCCTCGCCCTGCTCTCTGCGGGGAGAGGCTCCGAAATGTCCGCTCTCGCGGTGTCCCCGCATACATCCCCAGCATCACCCATCGCCCAGTTCGCAGTGCTCATCGGCGGAGTCGAGCTCTGGATCCGGCCGCGACTCGTCCGCTCGGACCCAACCGGGGAGACACTCTGGCGCCAGATCGACGCCTGGGTGGAGTGGGCTGACGGCTCGCGGCATAGCCACACGGAGCTCTCGTTCGGCCAGAAGCGGCTGCTGGCGTTCCTCTGGCACGCTGACCTGAGCGCTGACAGCCCCGTATTCACGGACGAGCTCGCAAACGGTATGCACACGGACTGGCTCCGCGCCATCGTGGACCTGCTCGGAGACCGCCAGGGAATCCACGCGGTCCAGAACCCGCTGCTGGTCGACAAGGTTGGGCCGGGCACGGTCGAGGAGGTCCGCAAGCGGTTCGTCTTGTGCTCGGTCGAGGTCCTAGACGGCCGCCGACGCTGGCGCTGGCGCAACCCCACAGCGGAAGAGGCCGCCGACATCCGGTCGGCCTGGGACGCGGGTTTCCAACAGCTCAGTGAGATCCTGTACGCGCGAGGATGCTGGTAGCGTGGCCGGGCTGGTGGTCTACACAGAGGACTCGCCCGAGCGCGGCGCCGTCGTGGTCCGGGCGCTGGCGGAGCGGATCCTGCTCCACCTGTCGCGGCGCCACTCGCTCCCGCGCATCGACGTGGCGCACGGTGAGCCGGCAAACGCGGCGAACGGCCTACGGTGGCGGGCCCGGGACGGGCGGGAGCGGAGGATCCTGGTCCGCGACCTCGCGACGCGCCTCGCGCAGGGCGCGCTCGTGGTCTTCCACTACGACGGCGACGTCCCGTGGACCGACGAAGCGACCTCCTCCCGCCACGATGACGCGTTCGCCGGTCTGCTCGCCGACGTCGCGCGCCTGATGGCCGGCCCCCTCCCCAGCGAGCCTCTGACGTTCGTACCGCACTACAGCATCGAGGCGTGGCTCTATCTCCACGAGAAGGTCGTCGCGGAGCTCGTGTCCGATAACCGCGCCCCGCAGGCGACCGAGCCCTGGATGACCGCGAACCGACGGCCCGAAACCGGCTTCGACCACGTCGATGGCCCGAAGGACACGTGCCCGCTCGGCGACCGGTTCAACGGCGACCTCGCGCGTAACTTCCCAGTTCCCCGCTGCATCAACCAGAGCCCATCCCTCCGCCGCACCGTCGACGCGTGGGCGGCCCGCGGCGACCTCCGCGCGCTCCTGGGCATCGCCGACTGACCTGCCGCCACGGCCGCCGCGCTGTATACTCGACCGCGAAGGACGATCGATGAACCCCGCCCCGTCCCCCGAGCAGCACGCCCGGAAGCAAGTCGACGCTATGCTCGCCGCGTCCGGCCGGGTCGTGGCACGGGTACACAACCTGCGGACGAACCCGCAAATCACGCTGAAGACGAACCAGATGCGACGCGCGCAACTCGACGAGTTCGTGGGGTTGTACGCGGGACCCCGGGCCGAGTCGGAGGCGACGCCGCGCTGGAAGGCGTACCACCACGACGAGACCGTGGCGCGGGACAAGTGCAGCCTCGATCTGTTCTGGCTCGAGGACGACAGCATGCTCGACGCGGAGGGGCTGCCGGACCCCGACGTGATCGCGCGCGAGATCGCGGACGACCTGCGGGCGGCGCTCGAGCAGATCGAGGAGATCCTGGTCGATCTCGGCGGAAGCGCATGATCCGCGAGGACGCGCTCGACCTGGCGAACGAGCTCGACGCCGAGTGGCACGGCCAGGGGCGGATGTTCGAGCGAGAGGCGGTGGCTCGCTTCTGGGCCCTGCTGACGCTGCCGGCCCGGATCCTCGGCGCCGACCGACCGAGGGAGATGCTGACATCGGCCACCGTCGTTCGGAACGCGCGCTTCTTCGGCGACGCTGTGAAGAGCATGTTTTTCGCCGACAAGGACTTCACCGAGGTCGACGCGCTGTTCTTCGGCGTCGGCTCCTCGCTCGGGCATCCGCGGGGTGACGAAGCGTGGGTCGTGGAGGTGGAGCGGAAGGCTGGAAATGGACAGGGTGACTACTATGTGGCCGCCCAGCGCGCGCGGAAGTTCGCGGAGTACTTCAGCGCGCGTTTCCGGATCCGGGCATGGCCCGTCGTGATCTACGAGGACGACGGCGGAAAGCTGACCTATCAGCACCTCGACCAGAACGTTCTGTTCATCGCGATGGGGCCGTTGCGCGAGCGCACCCGCGGTCTGCGCTTTCCATCGCTGGCTGACATTCCGGGCCTCGCGAGCGACAAGACGCTCGTGAAGCTGGCGCTGATCCGACAGCTCGTGGCTGCCGATCCGAACCACCCTGGCTGGTACGGCGGCCCGCGCGCGTTCGCCCGGGACATCGAGAGTGACGGGTTGCCTCTCCAGATCCCCGTGGTGGGGCACCAGGAGACCACGCGGATCCCGGAGCAACTCACGAAGTGGCTCGCCCTCGAGCGCGAGACGGACGACCACCTAGAAGACCGGATCTCAAGATTCCTCCGGGAGCTCCACGAAGCTGGAGTGCTCGACAAGCTGAAGCCCGCGCCCCGGCTCTCCCTTTCCGGAGGTCGGATCGCGCTGCGCCTGCTACGTGCCGAGCAGCAGGAGCTGACATGAAGGGCAAGAGCAACGTCTCGTACTTCCCTGTGGACGCCTCTCAGCAGGCGCTGCTGCTTCGGGTGCAAGAGGCCGACGTCGCCGATCGGGTCGGTGAGGTCGTCGAGATGATCGACCGGATCGCCGAGTCCCACCTGACGCTCGCCGACCTCGATCAGGCCATCCAGCTCTTCACGGCGGCCCGGCAGACCGAAACCCTGGATGCCCGCTTCGAC
>CAMCWU010000067.1 GCA_945882675.1 Klebsiella pneumoniae
CGGCGGGCGCCCACACGTCCGCGAGCCCGTGGTGGGGCGCGCCCACGTCGTCCGCGCGCAGGCCCAGCAGCGCGAGGCCCGCCGGGCGCAGCGTCGCGCCCACGGAGACCACCGGATCCGCGCAGCCGCGCAGGTACGCCCCGGCCCGACCGCCGCCCAGGACCCCGCCGTGAAAGCGCGCTCCCACGGAGTCGTGGGCGTCCGCGAAGATGGCGATCGGCGTATCCGTGAGCCGGATCACGAGGTGGCGGCGGCCGCTCGGCAGGGACCGCTCACGCGCGACGTCCGACGCGCCGGCCTCCGAGTGCCAGAGCTCCTCGACGTACGGGAGGAGGGCCGGGTGGACCGGACGACGTCGCATTTCCACCATGTATGCGGTCGTGGTACGCTCCGCCCCCGGAGGCTTCCATGACGCTCGCGCTCGCCCTGCTGCTGACCGCCCGTGCCCAGGAAGCCGCGGAGGAGCCCGCGGATCTGCCGGAGCTGTGGGTCGGCGGGGGGATCTCCGGCGGCATCGCCACGTCGCAGAGCGGCGGGCTGACCTCCGCGGACTCGACGACCACCCAGGCCGAGCTCGACGGCGCGATCGGGTGGGGCTGGGGTCACGCGCGCGTGGACCTCGACCTGCACTTCGACCCGACGCTCGGCGCGGACGGCGTCGGCGTGTACCCGAGCCCGTGGCCCGAGTGGGCGATGGTGCAGCTCGGACGCGAGAAGTACCACCTGCGCCTCGGCATCTTCAACCCGAACATCGGCCTCGAGGACTGGGACCCGTGGGTCAACTACGCGCCCACGTACTCCACCAACTTCATCTACGCGGGCGCGGGCCGGTTCCTCGGTGGCGAAGCCAGCATGACGACGGACGGCGGGGTCGACCTGTTCGCGTTCGGCGGGTACGACGTCGACTGGGAGGCGGTGGGCGGGGGCGTCGGGATCGCGACTTCGCAGGACGCTTTCTCGACGTGGTCGGGCCTGTTCGTGTACCCGGAGTTCACGACGGGCTGCCCGGGCGGGGCGGCGAAGTGCCTGTACGCCGGCGCCGCGATCGCGTTCGAGTTCTACCCGGCGTCCTTCCTGACGATCGACATCGACACGGTGTCCGGCATCCGCGACTCGAGCGTGTTCACGAGCGAGCAGCTCGTCGTCAACGTGATCCCGGAGGCCGTCGTCAACCCGTTCCTCCGCGCCGAGCTGGCGATCGACCCGGACGGCGTCCTCGGCGCGCCCGACGGCACCGCGAGCGTCGGCGCCACGTCCGATATGACGGACTGGCTGCGCGTCGCGCTCGAGGGCAAGGCGATGTTCGCGGGGGGAGCGACCGATCTCGGCGGCGCGCTCGTCATCTCCGCGCACGTCCCCGAGCCGATCCCGTACTCGTACCAGGACCCGTTCGGGACGGACTAGCTACTCGAAGGTGACGGTCCCGCTGCCGGTGCCGCTCACGTCGCGCCCGGCCGGGTCGCCGTGCACGACGATGGCGCCGCTGCCGTCCACGATGGCGTCCACCGAAGCGGTGGCGGTCAGCTCGATCCGGCCCGACCCGCTGACGATGGCGGTGGCATCCTCGGCCTCCAACCCCACGGTGTCCACGTCCCCGCTGCCCGAGACGGTGGCGTCGAGCGTGCCCGCGCCACCGTCGGCGACCACGACGCCCCCCGACCCCGACAGGAGGACGACCACGCTCGTCGCCGCGAGGGTCTCGACGTCGACCTCTCCGCTCCCCGACGAGTCGATCTCGAACCGACCGGCCTCCACCGGGCCGTCGACGCGCACGAACCCCGACCCCGAGAGCGCGACGTGGTCGAGCCCGACCGCGACGACGTGCACCACGCAGCCATCCGACGGGAACAGGCTCCATCGCTCGGAGATCTCCAAGATGCCGTCCTCGACGTCGGTGTCGATGAACTCGAGGAGGTTGCTGTCGCACAGCACGGTCAGCGACGGCGTCTCGCCGGCGACGATCTCCACGGTCAGCGAGCCCTCCGAGCTCACGCCGGAGAAGCTGTCGACGTCGCGGACCTCCTCCACGAGGTCGCCGTTGCCGTCCTCCACGCGGATGAAGAGCAGGCAGCCCTGGGCGAGCGAGAGGAGCGAGACGAGGGGAAGCAAGCGGTACATGGTGTGTTCTCCTGCCAGCTGGACACCGGCAGGAGCTCCGACCGCTACCGCGCGAGCCGCGGTCGCACTACCGGAGACGGATCCGATCCAGGAACCGGCCGCGCAGCCAGCCCCCGAAGCCCTTGGGCCGGGCCGTCTTGAGCGTTTCGGGCGGCATGGTGCCGAGGAGCTGCTTCGGAACCTCGTCCGTGGGGTCGAGGTCGATCGCCTCCCGCAGGTGCGACTCGGCGGCGCTGAAGTCTTCCCGCTGCAGCGCGCGCTGGCCGAGCGCGGTGTGGGCGCGGGCGCGAGCCTGGGGGTCGTTCTCCGACAGCAGGACGAGGGTAGGATGGTCCAACAGGCCTCCGGGCTTGGACTATATGGACCTTAAGCACGGAGAGGCGGTTTGGGAACCCGCCCGACACGGAATCACGGACGGAGTGACATAATCCGTCATGGGGCGACAACCATGGCGGACGTGGCCGCGGCGCGTCAGGTCTGGTCCGTCTCCACACCGACCGGTGCCGGGCGCATGGCATGGTCCACCGGCGTGTCGAGGGCCGCGCGGAACCGCGAGCCGAAGTCCCCTTCCGCCTCGAGCCGGGCCAGGATCCCGTTCATCCCCCACTGCAGCCGCTGCACGAGCACCCACTCGGGCGGGATGTTCATGCGCCACATATTCGGGCTCGTCTTCGGCATGAGCTCGAACATGCGGGCCGTATAACCGCGCTCGTAGCGGAACTTCGGCGATGTCATCGGCTCGTACAGATACTGCATGACGCGCCACTGGGCGTCGTAGTCGAACTTCGGGCTGGCAGGGAAGCCGGTCGCGTCGAAGACCTCTTTGAAGCTCGCTCGGTCGCCCGCGAGCATGACGCGCGCCAGCCGCTTCCAGGTGGTGATGATGTCCGGCGGGAAGAACCGGACGCACCCGAAGTCGAGGCACACGACCGACCCGTCCTCTTGGAACAGGTAGTTCCCGGGGTGCGGGTCGCCGTTGAACATGCCGTCGCCGAAGATCGTGGCGAACGTGTACCCGTAGATGTCCAGGCCCGCGGCGTTCTTCTCGGCCTGCGACGCGGTGGCGACGAAGTCGTCGAACCGGCGGCCGTCCATCAGCTCGGTCGCGAGGATGCGCGTGCGGACGAGTTCGCGGCGGACGTCCGGGATCCGGATGCCGGGCGACCCGTTCCGCTCGCGAAACAGGAGCTGGTGCGCGGCTTCCTGGCGGTAGTCGCACTCCTCCGCCAGGCGGGCGCGGAGCTCCGCGACGAGCGGCCCGCTCGCGACCATCGTGCCGATGGCGCCGAGGGTGGCGATGCGCCCGACGTTGTCCATGTCGTCGTCGATCGCCCGGGAGATCCCCGGGTACTGGACCTTGACGGCGATGGGGACGCCGCGGCGGACCGCGCGGTGGACCTGGCCGATGGACGCGGCGGCGAACGGGGTCTCGTCGAAGGCGTCGAACACGTCGGCGACGGGCAACCCGTACGCCTCGAGGAGCGTGGCCTCCACGTCCGCCCACGGCATGGGGCTGGCGCGGCTCTGCAGGCGGGTGAGCGCCGCCTGCGCGGACTCCGGGATCATGCCGTCGAGCGTGCTCGCGAGCTGGCCGATCTTCATCGCCAGGCCCTTGAGGTCGTCGAGCTGGTCGGCCAGGAGCTCGCTTCCCCCGCCCGTGACCGCCGCGCGACCGAACGACATGGCGGCCTTGGCGTTGCGCCAGCCGCGGGCGGCGAGGGCGCGCTTCTCACCGGACATGGAGCCTCCCCCAGACGGCTAACCGATCAGGAGGCGAGCCGATCCCCGCGCTCGTAGAGCCCGCGCTCCAGCCGGCATTGCGGGCAAGCGTGCACCGCCCCGCCGTGGACGCAAGCGGCGCCGGTGCGCACGAAGTCCACGATCTCGCGGGAGACGGCGGCGTCCGCGAGGATCCGGCGGTGGCCCAGGCCCTCCGTGGCGTGCAGGAGCGCGCCCGGCCAGCGCCCGGCGAGGGCCTCGGACCCGGCGAACGGGGTCTCGCGGTCGCGGCGGTCGTGGACGACCAGCAGTGGATGGCTGCCCCGGTCCGCGTGGCCGAGGATCGAGACGTCCGCGCCCATCGCGCCGACGCGCCGGGCGAGCTCGGCCTCGAGGACAGCCGCGAACGCCGGGATCCCGAGCATGCCGGCCATGCCGTACAGGTACGTGATGGGGTCGACCGGCGGGGCGATCAGCGCCAGGCGCTCGGCGCGGAGCCCGCGGCGAACCGCGTACGCGGCCGCCGCGGACCCGAGGCTGTGCGCCACCACCGCGCGCGCCGGCCCGTGGACCGCCTCGACCGCTTCGAGCGCGCGGGCGACGTGCACGATCGAGCTCACGCGCCCGCCCGTGGCGCCGTGGCCGGGGGCGTCGAACGCGACGGCGCGGAAGCCGGCGGCCGCCACGGACCCGGCGAGGGCCGCGAGCTGGCCCGCGTGGCCGTTCCACCCGTGGACCAGGTAGACGGGCGGCCCCTCCCCCCAGGCCCAGCCGCGGACGACCGAGCCGGCGAGCGGGACGGAGAACGGGGCGGCGTCCGCCAGGAGCGCGGCCTCGCGGGCGTCGGGACGGGTCGGCTGCGTACGGAGGAACGCCGACACCAGCAGGTGCGCCGTGAGGCCCGGGGCCAGCGCGACCGCCGCGCGCGCGACCGGCGGGGCGGCGCGCCATGCGATAGAACGAACGTTCGTGCTATTCTTGCGGGCGGCGATGGACGCGGACATGGAGCCTCCGGTGCGAGTGGTCAGCAGGCCGGACGGAGCCGGTCGAGCAAGGCTTCGAAGCTGCGGGTCGCCCGCGCCCCAGCGTGGGCGTCCCCGAGGAGCATGCGCGCGTGGTGCGCGAACAGCAGGATCCCGTAGAGCTCACCGGCGATCTGCTCTGGATCTGCTTCCGCGCGCAGCTTTCCGTCCGTCTGGCCCGCCCGCACGACGTTGGCCAGGAGCTCGAGCCAGTCGCGCTGGGTCGCCACGAGCTGGTCGCGCGCGGGGCCGGCCCGCCCGTCGAGCTCGACCGCGGCGGCCACGAACAGGCACCCGCCCTGCGCCGGGTTCGCGAGCCCCCACGCGAGCCAGCCCGAGAACAGCGCGCGCAGGCGCTCTTCCCCGCGAGGGGCGCCCAGGCCCGGCCGCACGACCGTGGCGACGAAGCGGTCGGATGCGTGCTGGAGCACGGCGACCTGCAGCGACTCCTTCGACCCGAAGTGAGCGAACAACCCGCTCTTGGAGAGCTCGAGGCCGTCTGCGAGCTTGCCGATGGTGAGGCCGTCCAGGCCGGCGCGCCGGGCGACGTCCAGGGCGTGGTCGAGGATCTGCTCTCGGGTCTGCTCGCCGCGGTTGCTCATGGAGGTAGAATAGCACGACCGTTCGTTCGCGCAAGGGGCGAGTCGCGTGAGGAGCCCGACGGAGCGCCGCGGAGCGGCGGCCGCCGACGCGCAGAGGACCGCAGAACACGAAGACCCGGCGGCGACCGAAGGGACGGAGGAGGGGTCCGACCCCCGCAGGGGGGCACGCCCAGATCCGGCCTACGAGAACGTGTGCGGCTCTTCGTCGGCCGTGGGGTCGGCGGCGGCGTTCGGGCGGACCCGGGCCTCCGAGTGCGCGCCGCTCGGGTCGCCCGGAAGCGCCCAGGCATACCGGTATCCGAGGGTACCGTCCGGCCAGAGCTCGAGCGTGATCTCGAAGCGGAAGGTGGTCGCGTCCGCCTGGTCGCCCGTGCCGAACACGAGCGTGCGGTCGGTTCCGTCCGTCGGGAAGCTGCGGCGGAGGCGGAGTCGCGAGACGTGGGCGGTGCTGGACGAGACGGTCCACAAGCCGAGCTCGCCGGTGTCGTCCGCGGCGATCCACGTGAGCTCGACGTGGTACTCGGTCCCGTCGATGCCGGTCGCGCGGTACTCGAGGAGGGTGCCGGCGTCCGCCGGGAGCGCGGTGAGCGAGAGCTCGCCGTGGAAGGGCTGATCCTCGTTGTTGATGCCGTGGCCGCCATAGGCCCCGACGCGCGCTAACAGGTCTTCGATCACGGTTCCCATTCCGGGAGTATAGCGCGGGTGCGGCGTGGACGACCGGTGGTTATCCCTTGTCGTGGCAGGTGACCCTCCGCCGCTGCCGTCCCCGGGATCGCATGAGCCACCAGACCCGCCCGGACGAACCCGGATCTTCCGTCGACCCGATCCCGAAGGGTGGGCTCACGCCGGCGCGGCTCGGGACTGCAGTCGAGCGAGATCACGGTGGTGCCCCCACCGCCGTCGAGGGGAAGATGCGGACCGTCCTCGTCGCCAACCGGGGGGAGATCGCGCGGCGGATCTTCCGGGCCTGCCGGGCGCGCGGCCTGGGCACGGTCGCGGTGTTCAGCGACGCCGACGCGGGCCTGCCATACGTGCGGGAGGCCGATCGCGCGGTGCGTCTCGGCCCTGCGGCGCCTTCGGCTTCGTACCTCTCGATCCCGGCGATCCTGGCCGCGGCGGAGCGGTCCGGCGCGGACGCCGTCCACCCGGGGTATGGGTTCCTCTCGGAGAGCGCGGAGTTCGCGGCTGCCGTGCTGGACGCGGGGCTCACGTGGATCGGCCCGCCGCCCGCCGCGATCCGGGCGCTCGGGGACAAGGCGCGGGCCAAGGCGCTCGCGATCGCGAACGACGTCCCGACGGCGCGGGGCTGGTGGGGCCCGGCGGACGAGCTGGCCGCTCGGGCGCAGGAGATCGGGTTCCCGGTGCTGCTCAAGGCCGTGGCGGGCGGCGGCGGCCGCGGGATGCGGCGCGTGGACCGGGCGGACGACCTGGCGGACGCGATCGCGTCGGCGCAGCGCGAGGCGATCGGCGCCTTCGGGAGCGGAGATCTGCTCGTCGAGTCGTATGTCGAGCGCGCGCGGCACATCGAGGTCCAGCTCCTGGCAGACGCCCACGGAAACGTCGTGCACCTGTTCGAGCGCGAGTGCAGCATCCAGCGCCGGCACCAGAAGATCGTGGAGGAAGCGCCATCCCCTGCGGTGGACCCCGATCTGCGGGCGCGGCTCGGGGACGCGGCGGTCCGGCTCGCGCGCGCGGCCGGCTACGTGGGCGCGGGCACGGCCGAGTTCCTCCTCGGGGCGGACGGGCGGTTCCACTTCCTGGAGATGAACACGCGCCTGCAGGTCGAGCACCCTGTGACGGAGGCGATCACGGGGTTGGACCTGGTAGATCTGCAGCTCGCCATCGCGGACGGCGAGCGCCTGCCGTTCCGCCAGGAGGATCTGGCGATCCGCGGGCACGCGGTGGAGGTTCGGCTGTACGCCGAGGATCCCCTGCGCGACCACCTCCCGGCGAGCGGGACGCTCCTGGCGCTGGATCTGCCGCCGGACGAGGGGATCCGCCTCGAAGTCGGGTATGCGGCCGGTGACGACGTCTCGCCGCACTACGACCCGATGGTGGCGAAGCTCATCGCGTGGGGGCCGGACCGCGCGACCGCGACGCGGCGGCTGCGCCGGCACCTGGACCGCGCGTGGATGCCGGGCGTCGCCAACAACCTCCCGCTGCTGCGCCAGATCGTCGCGCACCCGGCGTGGGAGGCGGGAGATCTCGACACGGGGTTCCTCGCTCGGACGGGGCTCCCGACCGCTCCGCCGCTCAACCTGGAGCGCGGCGCGATCGCGGGCACGGCGCTCGGGTGGTGGCGCCGGCGGCGGGACGACGCCCCGGCGGGCTGGCGCGTGGGCGGCGCGACGTGGCAATCGGACCGCTGGCGGGCGGGTCCCGATGTCGTAGACACCCGCTGGAGATCCGCTCCCGACCTGCGGATCTGCGTGGGCGACACCGAGTCCGCCGTTCGCGTCCACGGCTTCGACGGGCGGATCCTGGACATCGAGGTGGACGGGCTGCGCGCCGGCTGGCGCGTCCTCGAGCATGGTGACACGGTGTATGTGCACTTCGGCGACGGCGAGGCCATGGTCCGCCGCGAAGACCGGTTCCCACCCCCCCTCTCGGCCGTGGAGGCCGGCACGTGCACGGCGCCCACGCCCGGGACCGTCACGCGGGTGCACGTCGCGGTGGGGGACCGCGTGGCCCAGGGCCAACGCCTCGTGTCGCTCGAAGCGATGAAGATGGAGCACGCGGCCGTCGCGCCCTGGGCCGGCGTGGTGGCGGTGGTGGCCGTGGACGTGGGCCAGGCGGTCCGCGAGGGCGCGCTCCTGGTCCGGGTAGATCCCGAGTGATCCCCCCTGCAGCCGCCGCGATCGAGGGTCCCGCGCCACCCGCCGTCCAGGTGGTCTGGGTGGAGACCGCCGACCACGACACCGTCGCGCTCCACCGGTACGCGAACCCCGGAAAGCCGGCGGTGGTCCTCTGCCACGGCCTGTCGTCCAACCATCGGTTCTGGGATCTGACGCCGGACATCAGCCTGGCGGTGGCGCTCTGGCGCGCCGGGTTCGACGTGTGGAACCTGGATCTCCGCGGCCACGGGGATGCCGGGTTGGCGCCCGACGGGATCGCGACCGGCAAGGCCCCGCGCGTCTGGACCGTCGACGACTACGGCACGCACGATCTCCCCGCCGCCCTCGACCACGTCCGTGCCGAGAGCGGAGATCCGGAGCCGTTCTTCGTCGGCCACTCGATGGGCGGGATGACGCTCGCCGTCTACCTGGCCACGCACCCGGAGCCGGGCCTGCAGGGCGCGGTGGTCGTCGGCTCCCCGCTGGACTTTCGCGATCCCGATCGGCTGATGAGCATGCTGTTCCAGGTCGGCGGGACCCTCGGCGGGGTCCGCGTGCCGACGCCGCTCGGCGCGAGCGTGCTCTCCGGGCCGCTCCGCCCGGCCGTGCCGCTCCACGCCGACGCCCTGCTGTACAACCCCGACTCGTTCGACCGGCGCACGGAGGCGCTGATGCTCCGGAGCGTCGTCTCGCCGATGACGTCGGGCGAGATCACCCAGTTCGCCCGCCTGCGATCGGACGCCGTGTTCCGCTCGATGGACGGCGTGACCGACTACGTCTCGGCGCTGCGCGAGACGAGCATCCCGATGTTGTTCGTCGCCGGGCGCGCGGACCACGTCGTGAACCCGGACCGCGTGCGGGCGTACCAGGACGCGGTCGGTCCGGGAGATCGGACCTGGATCATGGTCTCGCGGGCGAACGGCTGGTCGACCGACTACGGCCACCTGGACTTCGGGTGCGCCCCGCAGGCCCCGACCGAGCTGTTCCCCCGGATCGCCGAGTGGCTGGTGGCGCGGTGAGGTTCCAACAGGACGGGATCACCGTGACCTGGCTGCAGGGCGGCCTGTGGATCCGCTGGGACAGCGGGGGGATCCTGCTGGATGCGCCGCCAGCCGCCGCGCTGCTCGGCGCGGAGCTCGGGCACCTGCGCGCGATCGCGCTCACGTCGGGGCGGATCCAGGCGGTCGGCGGGCTGCTGGGCGTCCTCGCGGCGACGGATCGCTGGCGGGATCCGGGCCTCGCGCTGCCGATCCACATCGCGCTCGGCGAAGAGCGCGCGTCGCTCGTGGCCGAGACCTGGCAGCGCGGCTGGCCGCAGGCGTTCCCCGTCGAGCTCGACGCGGAGGCGCCGGGCGCGCGCTTCGAGCTCGGTCCGTTCGAAGTGCGGACCATCTCGGTGTCGGCGGCCGAGCCGGACTTCCGGGCGGGCACCACGCGGGCGATCCCCGCCGTGGGCCTGCAGCTCCGCGGGCCGATCCAGCTCGCGTGGGTCCCCTCCGCCGCGCCGGGGCCGGTCGTGGAGCACCTGTGCCGGGGCGCGGATCTCGCGGTCGTGGAGGTCGGCGTGCTCGCCTGGCCCCGCGGCGCCGTCCGGCTTCGGCCAGAGGACGCGATCCGGGCCGCATCAGGGGCGCGCCTCCTGTGGTGCGTCGGGGACGACGGCGAGCCCATCGACGTGCCTGGGGCTTGATTCGTGGGGCCAGGGCCTTAGGAAGCGTCAGACAAGCACCTGTCGCCCCGAGGCCGGCTTGAGCGCGATCCACAGCTTCGAAGAACTGCTCCTCGCCGACCGTGAGCACGAGTGCCCCGGATTCGGTCGCGGGAACCTTTGTGTCCGGCTGGTCGGCGTCGCGAACCTCCCGACCGAGTTCGGTGAGTTCAAGATCGCCGCCTTCTGGAACAACCGGGACGCGAAGGAGCACGTCGCGATCATCAAGGGCGACGTGATCGATCAGGAAAACGTCGCCACCCGCCTGCACAGCGAGTGCCTGACGGGGGACGCCCTCGGGTCGCTCCGCTGCGACTGCCGCCCGCAACTCGAGTCGTCGTTACGGCGGATCTCCGAGCTCGATCGCGGCGTCGTCCTCTACCTGCGGCAGGAGGGCCGCGGGATCGGCCTCCTCAACAAGATCCGGGCGTACCAGCTCCAGGACAAGGGCCTCGACACGGTAGAGGCCAACCTCGCCCTCGGCTTCCGGGACGACGAGCGGGACTACGCGATCGCGGCGCACATGCTGTCCACGCTCCGGATCCGGTCCATCGCGCTGATGACGAACAACCCGAACAAGGTCAGTCAGCTCGCCGAGCTCGGCGTGAAGGTCACCGAGCGCGTGCCGCACGTGATCGAACCGAACGAGCACAATCGCTTCTACCTGAAGACGAAGGCCGCTCGCTCGGGGCACCTCATGCATGTCGCGGACGCGCCCGAGGAAGACCAGTAGTCTACTTCGCGGCGCCGGAAGCGCAGGTCACGACCACGTTCATCGGCGTGTAGATGAGCCCCGTGACGCTGGCCAGCAGCAGGTCTACGACGTTCATGTTGCTCTTGAGCTTGTACACGCCGGTCGGGCACTTCGCGTCGAGGTCGACCTCGCCGACGGTCACCAGGCCGCCCAGGAAGTTGTGCACCCAGATCCGGTGGACTTCACCGGGGCCGGGGACCGCCGTGTTGTAGTACTTGATGTGGTAGCAGCCCGAGAGGGCGGAGAGGGCAACGACGAGCGCGACGGTGCGGATGCTGGACATGGTGACTCCCGACCGCATCGTGGACCACATGACGCCCGATGTCCAGGACGGCTCACGGCTGGAAGTGCACCAGGGCCGCGCCGTCGATCTCGCCGGTGTGCGCCGGGACTACGGTTTTGGGCGGATCGTCAGCCAGCCGCTGGCCGAGCGCCGCGAGTGACGCCCGGTTTTGCACGGTGTCGTCCGAGAACGCCCACGGCGCGCCCACGAGCCCCTTGCCCACCTTGACGCTCCCGGCGTCCCCGATGAAGAGCACGCCGTCCACGCGCCAGGCCGCGCTCCCGGGCGTGTGACCCGGCAGCAAGAACGCCGAGAACACGCGCCGCCCGACCTTGATGGACCCGCCGTCCGCCACGGCCGTCAGGTGCGGGCAGGCTGCGGCGCTCGCCCCGAACATGCGCGGAATGGGCCCGGTGTACGCCTGCTGTCCGAGGGCGAACGGCAGCTCCTCCGACATGAGGTACGTGGTCGCGTTCGGGAACAGCCCGCACGCGGCGACGTGGTCCGAGTGGGCGTGGGTCACGAAGATGCCGATGACGTCCGTGAGCGCCGCGCCGTGGGCCTGCAACGCCGCCACGAGCGCCACGCCCTTCGGGTCGTTCCCGGCGTCCACGAGCGCGAACTTCCCGTCGCCGACGTCCACGAGGCCGGCGCTGACGTAGCCGTCGACCACGCGCTCGATGCCGTCGCCGGGGAGCGGCCCCGATTTCATGGGGGTGATCCCCGACATGGCGTCAGCGAGCGGCAACGCCACGACGAGCGCCACGATGGTGAATATGACGAGCAGCACGGCCACCGGCAGCAGCATGCGACGACGCACCGGACCCCCGCCCAGACTGTAGCACGCGCGCTCCGGAGTGAGGATGACCCGCCACCGTCCCTTCCTCGGCGCCTGGGGCGCGACCGCGCTCGTCGTCACCAGCATGGTCGGCACCGGCGTGTTCACGACCGCCGGGTTCCAGGTCCGCGACGTCGGAGATCCTTGGACCATCCTGGCCTTGTGGGCGGTCGGCGGCGTGCTCGCGCTGTGCGGGGCGGTCAGCTACGCCGAGCTCGCCACCGCGATCCCGCGGAACGGCGCGGAGTACGCGCTCATCAGCCGGATCTTCCACCCCGCGGTGGGCTTCGTGGCGGGGATGGTCGGCGTGTTCGCGGGGTTCGCCGGTCCGACGGCCGCGAGCGCGCTGGCATTCGGGAGCTATCTCGGGGCGGCGGCGCCGGGCGTGCCGCAGGTGCCAGCGGCGGTGGCGCTGATCTGTGGCTCGGCGCTGGTCCACGGGTGGGATCCGAGCCTGGGACGCCGGTTCCAGGTGGCCGTGACCGCCGTGGAGATCGTACTCGTGGCGGGGTTCGCGACGCTGGGGCTCACGGCCGCGCAGGTGCCGCTGGTCGCGCGTCCGGTCGGGGACGCGGGCGCGATCGCGGTGGCGCTGGTGTACGTGTCGTACGCGTACAGTGGGTGGAACAGCGCCGCATACGTGGCGGGCGAGCTCCACGATCCGTCGCGGACGGCGCCACGGGCGCTGCTGGCGGGCACCGGGTTGGTGGCCGTGCTGTACGTCGCGTTGAACGCCGCGTTCCTGATGTCCGCGCCTCCCGCCGCGCTCTCCGGCCAGGTCGAGATCGGCGCGGTGGCGGCGACCGCATGGCTCGGGCCGGTCGGCGGACGGATCTGCGCGGCCCTCATCGCGTGGTGCCTGTCGGCGATGGTCGGCGCGATGCTGGTGACGGGCCCGCGGCTGATCGCGGCGATCGGAGACGACTATCCGGCGCTCGGCTGGCTCGGGCGCCGGAGCGCGCGGGGCGTGCCGGTCAACGCGCTCGCGGTGCAGACGGCGATCGCGATCGGGATGGCCGTGGGCGCGTCGTTCGAGGACCTGCTCGCGTGGATGGGCGTGCTCCTGGCCGCGGCGAGCCTCGTGACCGTCGCGGGCGTGCCGTGGCTGCGCTGGCGGGAGCCAGGGTTGGAGCGACCGTATCGCGTGCCCTTCTACCCGCTTCCGCCGCTGTTGTTCGGCGCGCTGACGACGTGGATGGTCACCATGTCGGTCCTCGAGGAGCCGCGGGTGGGCGCGTGGGCGGCCGGGATCGCGGTCGCCGGGGTTGGGGTGTGGCTGGCGATCCGTCGGGCGTGAGGGGGTATACTGATGGGGGAGGTCCGATGGGCGAGCCTGCGAAGCGTGTCGCGACGTACTCGGACGTGGAGGACTCTCCCGATGGCATGATCGCGGAGATCCTCGGAGGCGAGCTCCACCTGTCGCCGAGGCCCGCGTCCCCGCATGTGGAGGTGTACGGGAACGCGTACGGCGATCTTCGCGATCAGTTCGGTCGCAGGCGCGGGGGCGACGGCCCGGGCGGGTGGCTCCTGCACCCCGAGCCGGAGCTTCACCTCGGCGTGCCGCACCCGCGAGATGTGGTGCTCGTCCCCGACATCGCCGGGTGGCGTCGCGAGCGCCTGGCGGGCAAGCTCCCGACGAATGACGTCGTCCCGGACTGGGTGTGCGAGATCCTCTCGCCAGGATCCGCAAACATCCGGCGTGACCGCATCCTGAAGCCCGACATCTATGCATCGCGCGGGATCGGGCACCTGTGGATCATCGACCCCGAGGCGCAGATCCTC
>CAMCWU010000068.1 GCA_945882675.1 Klebsiella pneumoniae
AGGCGATCTCGGGTGATGCGGCGTAGCTGAAGATCTTCAGCTCGTCGGCCCAGCCCCGCCAGCCCGGGCTGGCGTCGCCCGGCCGGTCGCCGAGGACGAGCTCGCCCTCCGTCGGCAGCAGGAGCGGCGAGGGGAGCGTCGCGGTCGCCCACGGGAACCCGTCGACGAGGACATCCAGCGTCGTCCCACCGTTCGTGAGGTTGAAGCCCAGGTGTCGCCAGGCGACGGGCCACAGGCCGCCGTCCGGGAGCGCGATGCTCGCGGCCTCCGCGCCGGCGGCGTCGAGCACCACGAGCGTCCCGAGACCGCGGACGCCGAGGACCGAGCCGTCCGGCCAGGACAGGATCGAGCGGAGGACGCCGTCGTCCTCGAAGCGGGGATCGAGGAAGATCCCCGTGTACCACTCGGTCGCGGCGACGTCGTACTTCGGCTGGGCCAGCACCGGGAACACGATCCCGTCCTTCTTCCCGGCGAGCCACGCGCCCTTCGCGTGGACGCCGCCGAGCGCTACCGGCTCGAGGCGCACGCCGCCGAACCCGTAGCCCGCGGCCGGGACCGCCCACTCCTCGGCCAGGACGGTCGACGCGTTCTGGAAGTGCACGGCCTCGCGGAAGCCCGGCTTGCCGACGGCGGGGGTCCGGACGAAGCCGTCCCGGTAGACGAGCGAGTCCCGGCCGGGCAGGGCGGTCTGCGTGGCCGCCGCGCCCATGTCGGCGACCAGGAACGCGCCGGCGTCGAGGAAGTCGTCGAACACCACCTCCGCCGAGCCGTGGCCGGTGTTGACGGTCCACACGATCTCGCCGACCGACGTCGGCAGCATCGCCGGCTGCCAGAAGTAGCGGTTCTCGAAGGAGTCCATGAACGCCGTGTTCTGCGTGGTGCCGAGCGGGGCGACGCCGGCGTTGTCACGGCCGGTGCCCACGTGGATCCACCCGGTCGAGAGCGGATCCGCGCCCGTTCCGGGCTGGTAGAGCCCGATGAGCCGGTGGTCGTCCTGGTCCCGGCCAATGCCGAAGTCCGTGTGGTTGAGCGGGCTGTCGAGCACCACCATCTTGCCGCGCGTCCACAGGCCCATCACGCCGATTCCGCGCGTGATGAACGGGTCTTCGAAGCTCTGGATCTCTTCGTCGGTGACCGGCGCGGCGCAGGCGACGCCGGGGAGGCACTTCCACGGGTAGCGCGCGCGGACGTCGTCCACCGCGGGGTCGAGGTCCGCGTCGTAGAACAGGGTCGAGCGCGCGCTCGTGAAGAACACGTTCGTCCCTCCGCGATCGACCCACGGGTACGACAGGCCGACGGTGTCGTAGTCCCCGACGACGTGCCCCTCGCCGTCGCGGAACGGCGCGGCGGCGAGCGGATAGCGGGCGGCCGCCGGGTCGTAGGGCAGGTGCGCGATCGGCTCGACGTGGTCCCACTGCGCGACGTCGCACGGCGCCCAGGCGTCCGGGTCGTCCGGCAGGACGTACGCCATGTTCATCGCGCGCAACTCCGTCTGCGCGGGGTCGAGCTCGTCCGGAACGGGGACCCGCGTCCAGTCCAGCCGGGCGATCAGCAGGTGGCCGTCCCCCGTGATGGAAGGCTCGTAGAAGCCGCGGATATCGAATACGCCGGACGCGACCGGCTGCCCGAGCGTCACGGACGCGATCGTCGCCGCCGTCGTCTTCGGCTGGTCCACCGCGACGGTGACTTCGGTGCCCCACAGCTTCGTATCGAAGGCCTCGTCCACGCCTTCGCAGCCGGAGTCGTTGCACGCTGCTTGCACGTCGATGATGATCGTGAGGTCGTAGCAGTCCTGCGCCGGATCGCCCGCGCACGGGTACGGGTTGGTGGGCTCGCCGGGCGCGGGGAATTCGGAAGTCGGATCGCAGATGATCGCGTGGTTCGCGGTCTCTGTGCTGACGGCGTCGAACAGGTCACCCGGCAGGATCTCGGTCTGGTCGAGGACGCCCTGGACCCCCGGATCCGAACGCCCGAGCGGCTCCGTCAGCCCCTCCGGCCCGAGGAGCACGAGCTCGTAGATCTCGTTTCGCGTGCGCACATTCACGCCGAGGCGGCCGTCCGCGGTGGTGCGCAGCGCCGGGTACATGGGCCGGGTGAACTGCTGAACGCCGAGCGCGTCCGGCTCCATCAGGTGGGTGTCGGCGAGGATCGCTGGCATCTCCGGAGGGGTCGGGGCTCTTCCGCCGAGCGGGATGCGCTGCGAGAGCGCCACGGCCGACGGCACGGCGTCCGGCGGAGCGCAGGCGAGGAGCGGGAGCAGCAGGAAGTGCACGCCAGCTCCTACCAGATGTCGATGACGAGGAGGAACGCACCCGGATCGGCGTAGCCGTCCAGCACCAGGTAACGGGTGACGGGCGCGCCCGTCGCGTTCGTCCAGAATACCGCCTCCTGGGCGGCTTCCGGGCCGGTCCCCGAGTAGTCGTCGTCGCCGGCGACGCAGCTGTCGACGTCGCCGCAGGTGGACAGCAGGTACAAGGCGCCATCTGCGGCGGGCGCGTCGCCCTGGACCTTGTAGTCCGCGCGCACGGTCTCGCCGGGCTGCAGGAGGAGCGGGACCACCCCGTCGGCGCCGGGGGCCGCGAAGCCGGTGCAGCTGACGATCGCCGTGTCCGGGTCGAAGTGGTCCGCGAACCCCGTGAGATCGCCGGTCCAGCGCGTGCGGCCGGCGCCGATGGCCGGCGGGAGCGCCGCGCAGGAGTCGGATGGCGCGAGGACCGCGGACGGGCCGACGTCCACCGCGGCGTCCACGGGACCGCCCGCGTCCGTGGCGTCGAGGATCACGTACGCGTCCGCGGCCGGGCCGGTGTGGAGCGTGAACAGCGCGTCCCCGCCGCCCGCCGTGAGCAGGTGGCTCGCGGAGACGCAGGACGACGCGTCCGCGCAGTCGGCGGCCAGCCAGGCGACGCCGGCGGACGGCTCGACCCACAGCAGGTCTCCCGGCTCGAGGTGGACGGGCGCGACGAGATCGGGGCCATTGAGGGTCACTCCGGCGCACACCGCGCCGTCGAGGTCGTCCGCGAGGCCGGTCGTGTCGCCGACCCACCAGCCCGCGCCGTAGAAGGGCGGGAGGAGCGCAGCGCCGTCGCAGGTATCAGCCGCAAACGTGGTGTATGCGGGCTCGACGGCGGCGTCGAGCAGGAAGGTCGTCGCGTCGTCCGACGAGATGACGAGCCATACGCGCTCGGTCACGGCCGACGTGTTCGTGTACGCGACGTCGCCGGCGCCGTCCGCCGCGCAACCGGCGCCCGCGGCGCAGTCGGTGAGCACCGCGATCGTGCCGGTCCCGCCTAGGAGATCCACGCTCGCGGCGAGGCGCTCGCCGGGCGCCAGGTCCACCGGGTACAGGGCGTCCCGCGCGCCCGTGGCGCACGCCGGGTCCACCGGCGCGCCTGCAGCGGCGAGCGTGCCCCACGACGCGCCCGGGGCGAGCGCGGGGGCGATGGCGGCGTCCGCGCAGCCCGCGGTGGGCTGCTGCTCCGTCCGACCGGCCAGCGATGCGGGGGCGAGGTCGAGCGCGAGGCCGTACCACCCGGCCGGATCGGCGGCCGCGCTGTCCACCACGACCCACACGTCGACCGGCGTCGGGCCTGCGTTCCAGCGGGCCGCGCCGGTCCCGGAGCCGGGGCTGCACGAGCCCAGGTCGGCGCACGAGTCGAGCAGGTACACCCTTGCGTCCGACGCGGTGACCGTGGCGGTCAGCAGCTCGCCCGGCGGGATGGTGACGCGCGCGAACGCGTCCGCCCCGTCCTCGGTCACCGGCGTGCACGTGCCCGCGGCCGGCGCGAGATCGTCGGCCAGGCCCGCGAGGTCGCCCACGAGCTCGCCCTCGCCGAGGGCGGCCGCGCCCGCGCACGTGTCCGAGAGTGAGGTCGGACCGTCGATCTCGACGTCCAGCGTGTACACCGCGCCCGTGGCGCCGGCCCCGCGCGTGTCGAGGACGAGGACGCCGTCGAACGCCGTGTCCGACAGGTTCGCGTAAACGAGCCCGGCGTCCACCCCCACGCCGCCGCCGTCCGCCGCGTCGAGGCAGGTGCCGGCGTCCGCGCAGTCCGCGAGCACGTAGAGCACCGCGGTGTCGCCGGGCGCGCCGTAGGTCGCCGTGAGGGTCTCGCCGGGCGCGAGGTGCAGGGGGTACCGGATCTCTCGCGTGTCCGCGCCGAGCGGGGCGCAGGCGGGGTCGAGCTCCGCGGGGGCGTCCCCGAACGCGCCGTACCACGCGCCGGGCGCGAGATCGGGGAGGCCCGCGAGCTCCGCGCACCCGGCCGCCCCGTCGAGCCGCGCGCGGCCCGCCAGCGCGTCCGCGGCGTCCGCGAGCGCGAGGTCGAGCGTCACGAGGCCGGGGGGCGCCGCGGCTGCGCCGTCCACCACGACGGTGACCATCACGTCGGCCGGGCCGTCGTTGACGTAGATGGTGTCCTGCGCGGGGTCTCCGCAGGTGGTCGCGTCCCCGCAGACGGTCGTGGCGTACACGACGGCGTCCGGATCGTCCACGGAAGCCACGAGCACGTGGCCCGCCGGCACGGTGACCGGGACGAACACGTCCGCGCCGTCCGGCTCGATGTCGGCGCAGGTGCCGGCAGCCGGGGCGATATCGTCGGTCGCACCAGCCAGATCGACGAGCCAGGTCCCCGCTCCCACGGCCGCGCCGCCGCACGCGTCCGCGGCGTCCAGCAGGTCGGGCGCCGCGTCGGCCGGGCCAATGGCGACGTCGAGGAGGAACAGGTCGCCGCCCGCGTCCCAGCTGTCGAGGATGAGGTACAATGTCTCCACGGTGGCGCCGGTGTTCGCGTACGTGAGCGCCTCCGTCGCGCCCGCGCCGCCGCGGTCCGAGCCCACCGCGCAGGTGTCGGCGTCCGCGCACGCTTCCACCACGTACAGCGCGCCGTCGGCGTCGAGCAGGTCGAACGTCGCGGTGAGCGCCTCTCCCGGCGCGAGGGTCACGGCCAACCGGCCCTCGGGCCCGGTCGCGGCGTATCCGGTGCAGCCCGCGATCCCCGGATCGAGGGCGGCGGGGGCGCCGGACAGGTCGCCCCACCACGCGCCAGGCCCGACCGGCACGCTCGCGCCGCACGTGTCGGCCGGCGCGATCTCCACGCGCCCCCCGACGTCCACGAACCGGCCGGTGACCGGCTGCTCCGTGCGCGCGACCAGCTCGAGCCGGTTGCCGCCGAGGAACGTCACGTCCGTCGCCCACCGCCCGAGCGTGAGCGAAACCCAGGGATCGAGCTCGTCGAGGCCGAGATCGTCCACGGCGAGCGCGAAGTGCCCGTCGTCCGCCAGGTGGTACAGCCGGCGCGTGGCCGGCGCGTCCACCACGAGCACGACGTCGCCGCCGCCGCCCGGCGTCCACGCGAGGTCCAGCGCTCCGCCTGCCACCAGGTGCGCCACCACGCCGGGATCCGGCGCCGTCACCCCCATCGCCGCGGGCGTCACGACGTCCGCCACGCCGGCGTAGTCGCCCCATACGCCGCCCGTGAAGGTGGCGCCGAGCGCCTCGCCGGGGAGCCAGCCCGCGCCCTCGCCGAACCAGTGCGGCGTGCCGGTGAGCGGATCGACGACGCGGTACGCCGTGATCCCGCCGAGCGAGACCTCGCCGCCCACATCCAGCCAGGCGGCGCCCGCGGGCCCACCCACCGTGAGCTCGACGAAGCCGCCTTCGGGTGGGAGCGCGCCGACGCACGGGCCCTCGCCGAGCGGCCAGCAGTCCGCGACGCCCGTGAGCCCGCCCAGATCCTCAGCGAACAAACCGTACAGCGCGAGCGTCTCCTCGCCGAGCCAGCTCGCCGTCTGGTGTACCAGGACGAGGCTCCCGTCCGTTTGGGAGTCGCAGCGGCCGTCTCCGTCGGCGTCGTCGGGGTAGTCGACCGGGCACGGATCACAGGCGTCCACGGCGCCGTCTCCGTCGGCGTCCAGCGCGTCGTCGCCGCCGGGGCACAGGTCCGCGCCGTCGCACGAGCCGTCGCCGTCGCTGTCGTCGCCGGGATCCGCCGGGCAGGCGTCGCAGTCGTCGCCCAGGCCGTCGCCGTCCGGGTCGCCCGCGGTGGGGGTCACGGCGCGCAGATCGTCGCCGGAGACGCCGGGATCGGTGCCCATCGCGACCTCGTTCCCGTCCGCCGTCCCACCGAGATCGCTGTCGGCCGCGTAGGGGTCGGTGAAGGTCGCGCAGACCTCCGCTTCCGTCGACAGGCCGTCGGCGTCGGGGTCGCCCCAGGTCCCCGGGCTCGCGTGCAGGGTCACGTCGTCGCCGATGAACACGCCGCGAACGAGGTCCGGGAAACCGTCGCCGTCCAAGTCGCCGTCCAAGTCGCCGGCCACGACGGCGCGGACGCCGTCGGCGGTGTCGGACACGACGATCTCGGCCGAGAACGTTCCGTCCCCCCGGTTCGGGTACCAGGCCACCGTGTCGTCGTTGTACGAGGTCGCCGCGACGTCCAGGTCCCCGTCGAGGTCGAGGTCCACGGCCACAGCCGAGTTCGCGAGGTCGGCGCCCGCGCCCACGACCTGCTTCGGCCCCCAGGTCCCGCCCAGGTTCGCGTACCACGCGACGTCGTCGTCGAGGCCGGCCGCGGTGAGCACGTCGAGGTCGCCGTCGCCGTCGAGGTCCGCCGGCACCGCGGTGCGCGCCGCGTTCGCGTCGTCGGTGACGGGCGCCGCGGCCAGGAACCCGCCTGCGCCATCGTTCGTGTACCAGCGCACGGTGTCGTCGCCGTCGGACGCCACCAGCACGTCGAGGTCGCCGTCGGCGTCGAAGTCCGCGGCCTCCGCGCTCCGGGGAGCGAGCACGCCAGAGCCGATCACAAGCTTTACGGCGGAGAAAACGCCACCGCCGAGGTTCGCCAGCCACACGACCTGGTCGTCGAACTCGGCCACGGCGATGACGTCCGGGTCGCCGTCGCCGTCCACGTCCGCGGCGGTCACGTCCACCGCGCCGTCCGCGGTGGTCGTCAGGATCTTCCGGGCGGAGAACGCCCCGCCTCCGAGGTTCGTGAACCACGCCACCATATCGTCGTCGTATGCGGTCGCGAGCACGTCGAGGTCGCCGTCCCCGTCGAGGTCCGCGGTCGCGACGGCCTTCGGGCGCGGCGACGCGGACGAGAGCACCTGCTCGGGCCCGAAGCCGCCCGAGCCGTCGTTCGCGAACCACGCGATCGTGTCGTCGTTCTCCGAGGCCACCACGACGTCGAGGTCGCCGTCCCCGTCGAGGTCCGCCAGCGCCACGCCCGCCACGCCGTCGGGCGCGTGGATCTCCAGCTCGCTCCAAGGAGAGCACGCGTCCCAGGGGGCGAGGGGATCGGGGTCGCCGCCGTCGCCGAGGCCGTCCTCGTCGGAGTCGGGATCCGTGGCGGACGTGCCGATCGCGACCTCCGCACCGTCGCCGAGTCCGTCCCGGTCGAGGTCGCCCGGGGCCGGGCTGCAGGCGTCGCACCCGTCCGCGAACCCGTCACCGTCCGCGTCGGCGGCGTCGTCTGCGCCGGGGCAGGCGTCGTCGCCGTCGCAGGTTCCGTCGAAGTCGGAGTCGTCGAACAAGTCGAGCGGGCAGACGTCGCACCCGTCGGCGACTCCGTCGAGATCGGCGTCGATCCTGTCGTCCGAGCCGGGGCACATATCCCCGGAGTCGCACGCGGTGTCGAAGTCGGAGTCGTCCAGCGGGTCGGCGGGGCACGGGTCGGCGCTGTCACACGCGCCGTCGCCGTCGCTGTCGTCCAGCAGGTCCGCGGGGCATTCGTCACAATCGTCCGGGCTGCCGTCGCCGTCCGTGTCGGGTCCGGAGCAGGCGTCGCACCCGTTGGGAATCCCATCGAGATCGGCGTCGATCCTGTCGTCCGAGCCGGGACACACGTCGACGGAGTCGCAGGACCCGTCGAAATCGGAGTCGTCCGCCGGGTCGAGGGGGCAGAGGTCGCACCCATCGGGCACGCAATCGAGATCGGCGTCGATCGCGTCATCTTCGCCGGGACACGCGTCCACGGAGTCGCAGGACCCGTCGAAATCGGAGTCGTCCGCCGGGTCGAGGGGGCAGATGTCGTCCGCGTTCGCGACGGCGCCGGACGGGGGGGGTGCACGCCGTGAACGACGTGGCGGGGTCGCCGCGCCCGTCACCGTCGGCGTCGAGGTACCAGGCGCCATCCGACTGGACGGCCGCGTTCCCGTCGTCACAGTCGCCCTCGGCCGCGCAGACGCCGTCGCCGTCGGCGTCAGTGCACGCGGGGGCCGACGTGTCCTTCGACGCGTCCCCGGCGCAGCCCGCCAGCGCGCCGAGCAGCGCGAACAGCCGCGCCGCGGAGGGGGACGGGCGTCGGAGCGCGAACAGTCGGCGCATGGCGACCTCGCCCGGCGATAACACGGGAGGGTGCGCGCAGCACGGGCGCCAAGGACCCGCGGGGAGGACGGTTCTCTACGGCCTCAGAGCGCGAACATCTCGTGCCGGCGGGCCGCGCCGCGGAAGCCGTCCCGGACCACGTCCACCCCGGCGGGCACACGCGTGTGGTGCATGAGCACGATCCGGGCCTTCACGGCCGCAGGCAGCGTCACGAGCTCGCTGTAGTGCGTGTGGACCGTGGACGGATAGTGCTGGTGGAACGTGCAGTCGTGGAAGATGATCTCCGCGTCCGGGAACCGCTCGCCGATGTCCGCCCGGAACGTGGTGTCCGACGTGTAGTAGAAGCCGAGAGCGTCCGGCGCGCGGACACGCACCCCGAAGGCCGGCTTGTCGACGCCCGGCCCGACGACGTGCGGCGTGCGGACGAGCTCCATGGAGATGCCGCCGATGGCGGTCGGCCCTTCGAGCAGACGCGGCTCGACCAGCTCGTCGTACCCGCCGGTCCGCGTGTCGCCGCTCGACGCGGTGAAGTCGTCGAGGCAGTCGCGCAGCGAGCGCCGGAGCATGGCGTGGATCGGCGCGGTAGTGAGGATCGGCGTCCGCTTCCAGCCGGGGCCGCCCGCGCGAGACGTGTAGTACCGCTCCCAGATCAGCTGCTCGATCCCGCCGATGTGGTCGCCGTGCATGTGGGTCACGACGACGCCCGCGACGTCCTCCGCGTGGACGCCGAGCTCGCGCAGGGACTGGACCGCCGTGCCCCCGCAGTCGAGGAGGAGGAGGCCGTCCGCGGTGCGCACGATCGCGTTATTGTGGTAGTTCTCCCGGAAGTCCGTGAAGGCGCCGCCGGTGCCGAGGAATGTGATCTCGAGCGGCATGGTTCCTTCCCGGGGGGTGCGCGAGATGCGGTATAACCTGGGTGGCGCCGCGTGGGCCCCGGAGGGTCAGCTGGATGTTCGGCTACTGGAAGCGAAAGCGGCGCGCCGCGATCCTCGGCCAGCCGTTCCCGGCGGAGTGGCTCGATATCATCGAGAGGAACGTGCCGTGGGTCCGCCGGCTCGCCGACGACGATCGGGCCGAGCTCCACAAGCTGATCCAGGTGTTCGTGGCGGAGAAGTCGTGGGAGGGCTGCAATGGCCTGGAGCTCACGGACGAGCACCGCGTGACCATCGCCGCTGCCGCGTGCCGGCTGGTGCTCCAGCACGACGCGGAGCCGTACCCGGAGCTCCAGGTCGTGCGGGTTTATCCTACGGCTTTCGTGGTCCACGCGCGCAGGCGGGACGGCCACGCGCTGACGGAAGGGCCCGAGGTCCGCACCGGCGAGTCGTGGGAGCACGGCGTGGTGGTGCTGGCCTGGGACGCCGTGAAGCGCGGTGCCCGGGACCCGGCCGACGGCCACGACGTCGCGACCCACGAGTTCGCCCACCAGCTCGACCAGGCGGACGGCGCATCCGACGGGGCGCCGCCGCTCCCGGACGCAGGTGCCTACCGGGCGTGGGCCGGCGCGCTCGGGCGGGCCTACGCGCAGCTCCGCGGCGACATCCAGGCTGGGCGAAAGCCGCTGATCGACCCGTACGGCGCCACGAGCCCGGCTGAGTTCTTCGCGGTCGCGACGGAGCACTTCTTCGAGCGGCCGGGCGCGCTGAAGAAGCGGGACCCGGGCCTGTACGTGGTGCTGGCGGGGTTCTACCAGCAGGATCCGGCGGCCTGAGATAGGACGCTGGCGCGCCCGCGGGGCGCCCCGGAGCAGGCGTGTGGCTGGCGGTCGCGGCGGCGTGGGCGGCGCCAGTGGAGGTATCGGCGGATCGCTGGGAAGGAGCCGGCGATCGGCTGCACGCGACGGGTGGCGTGGAGGTCGCGTTCGGCGCGGACCGGCTGACCGCGGCCACCGCCGAGGTGGACGCGGCGGCCCGCACGATCACCCTGACGGACGGGGTCTGGACGCGGCCAGGGCTGGGCGTGGTATGGTTCACGCGGGTCGAGCTGGATTGGGACGGCGCAGGATCCGCGTTCGACGCACGCTACGTGGGCGAGCTCGGCGGGAGGGCGCTGACGGTCCAGGGAGACCGGCTCGCGTGGGCGGCGGACGGGACGCTCGTGGGGGAGGGCGTGGTGCTCGCGCCGTGCGACTGCGCGCGGCCGCCGTACGCGGTGGAAGCGCGCTCGGTCACCGTCGCCGAGGGCATCGCCGCGTACGAGGGCGCGAAGATCCGCGTCTTCTCCGTGCCGGTGCTCCCGGTGCCGGACGGGCGGCTCCCGCTCGAGCGGGCGAGCGGGGTGCTGCCGCCGACCGTGGGCTGGGGGGACGACGGGTTCCAGGCCGCGATCCCGCTGTACGTGACGCTCGGGCGCTCGGCGGACGCCACGCTCACGCCCGAGGTCCGCGAGGATCGGGGCGCACGCGGCCTGCTCGAGGGCCGGTATGCGCTCGCCGGCGGTATGGGACAAGCCGATGGCGCAATAGGCTGGGACGACGGGCTGCGCGGCGCCGCGGCCTGGCGGCACACCGCGTGGCGTGGGGACCGGGCCCTGGCGGTGGACGCGCGGTACCTCGGGGATGCGGCGTACCTGCAGGACTATGCGGACGGGTTCCTCGATCGGCGGGCGGCGTGGGTGGAGAGCCGAGCGCTCGCGGCGGCCGGCCCGCTCGAGGCCTGGGGAGACGCGTTCCAGCTCGACCCGACGGCGCTCGCGGGTGCGGCGCTCCGGCTGCCGGCCGCGGATCTGCACGGGGCGGTGGTGTCTCTCGCGTCGGAGGTGGCGGGCACCGCGGAGGGCGCCACCGGCGTGGGGACCGCGGCGATCTCGCGCGTGGCATGGCTGGGGCCGGTGCGGGTGACACCAGCGGTTGTGGGCGCCGTCTCCACGGATCCGTGGGCGCAGGCCCGGTTCGAGCTCGCCGTGCCGGCCTGGCGCCCCGGCGAGACGCTCGAGCCGTCCGTCCGCGCCGCCGTGGGCGCTGGGGACTCCCCGCTCTGGGAGATCCGACCCGCGCTCGACTGGCGCCGCCGGGGCCTGGATCTTCGCGCCGAAGCACCGATTTCGCCGGATGGGGTCCGCGTGGCGACACGGGGATCCGTGGCGCTGGCGTCGGTCACGGCGTGGTACCAGGCGGACCTGGCGCCCGCGCCGGAGCTGCTCGCAGGCGGGCTCGCGTGGTCACGGGGCCGGCTGGACCTGTCCGCCACGGGGATCCTGGCGGACGCCATGCGCTATCGGCTGCCCGAGGACCTGCGGTCGGTGGGCGGCGCGGTCGGCGTGACGCTCCCGGCGGCCCTGCGGTGGACCGCCGGGATCACCGCAGATCCGCTTCGAACCTGGCAGAGCGCGACGGCCGGCCTGCGCTGGACGCACCCCGCGCGCTGCCTCGCGGTCGAGGCGGCGGGACGCTGGGACGCCGACGAGGACACGCCCGTGGCGTCCGTCCGCGTCGACTGGCTCCCGGCTCGCTGATCAGCCGTCGGAGGGCTGGTCGTCGGTCGCGAGGTTCTCGGTCGGCTCCTCGGCGATCTCTTCCGCCGTGACGGGAGCCGCCAGACCCGACTCCTCCGCCGACAGCGTGTCGGCGTCCAGGCCGGGACCCGCCGCATTGTCGCCCTCTGCGGGAGCGCCGTCGGTGCGTGCGCGCCGGATGACCCGCGACGGGCCCTGCGTCGGGCCGCTCGGGAGCTCGTCGACGTCCTCACCCGCGTACAGGCGGGCGGCCTGCAGCTCGATCATCAGCTGCATCTGGGCGATCGCGGCCTGGTACTCCTCGGCCTCCAGCGAGCCCGGGGTCGCGCGCTCGCGGGCCCGCAGGAACTCGGCGTGGGCCGCGACGTACGACTCGCGGTGCGCCAGGATCTGACCGAGGACGGCGAACGCCCGGGCGTTGCTCATCTCGCGCTTCGCGACTTCCCGCGCGGCGGTCTCGGCCGCGTCGTGGTTGCCGCGGAGGCTCTCGATGATCGCCTCTTCCAGCGTGATCCGGTTGTTGCGGTCGACGGCATGGCGCTCCGACAGCTTGCGGGCGCGCTTGAGCAGCCAGGCGGCGCGCTCGAGATCACCCGTCTCTTCACGGACGAGCGTGGCGAGGAGGAGGTGGGCCTCCGGCGCCTTGCGATCGCCCTTGATCATCGGGTCGAGCAGGTCCTTCACCTCCGCGCGGAGGCGCGTGGCCTCCTCCGGCGCGGCGACGCGGGCGCGGGCGAGCAGCAGGTCCGCGAGGCGGCCGACCTGGGTCGGATCGTCCGACGCGAGGCGCACCGCTTCCCGCAGGAGCTCCTCGGCGCGCGGGAGCGAACCGGCACCTTCGTCCCGCCGGGCCATGCCGAGCAGGCCATAGCTGTCCGGGAGCATGGGATCGAGCTCCATCGCCTTCTCGAGCTGGGCGATGCCCTCCGGCCGGCGACCCTGGCGGATCAGCAGGCTCGCGAGGCGCGTGCGCAGGCGGCTCTCTTCCGGCTCCACTTCGATCGCGCGCTCGAGCAGGCCGATGGCCCGCGGGCGCTGCTTGCGACCGAGCCAGAAGCCCGTTCCCCACTGGAAGAGCTCGGGCACGGGGGCCTTGGTGATGGCCTCCTCCAGCGTCTCCGAGATCTTGTCCGGCTTGCCGTCGGTCCGGTCCATCAGCTCGAGCTGGAGCAGCCAGGCGTCGCTGTTGGTCGGGTCCTTGGCGATGACGTCCGCGAACCGCTGGGCCGCGACGTCGAGGCGCGCCTTGTCCCCGCGCATCTGCACGACGCCGGCTTCGAGGATGCCGTCGTTGTCCGGCGCGTCGAGCTTCAGCGTGAGGCGCGGGTTGCGGGCGCCGTAAGCGCACCGGTTGGCCTCCTGCGCGAGCGCGAGGCGCTCGATCGGGTCCGTGGCCGCGCGGGCGGCCTTGCCGTACATCTCCGAGAGGCCGGCGTACACGTCGAAGTCCTGGACCTCCCGGTACGGGAGGTGCTCGCGGACGAGCTCGTGGACGCGGTACCGCTTGTCGTTCTCGGTGCCGATCATCTCGAGCAGGCCATCCGCCAGGAGCTCGAGCCGGGTCTTCCGGCTGATCGCCATGTCGGACATGATGTTGCCGGTGACGGGCAGGCGGCAGTGCGCGAGGCGGCTCAGCGCGCGGCGCTCGTCCGGCTCGAGGCGCTCCAGCTTCTTCGCGATCTGCTTCCCGACGGGCTCGAGGTCCGACGCCGACTCCAGGCGGAGGAACTTCGGATCCTCCGTGAGCGCGACG
>CAMCWU010000069.1 GCA_945882675.1 Klebsiella pneumoniae
GTGCCAGTCGCGAGCTCGATCGTGGCGGGCTCCGCTGGGGCGATTGGCCCTGGGAGCACGACGACGAGCAGCGCGGCCGCGATGGCGAGCGCGAAGGCCCCGCCCAGGAGCGGGCGAGCCCGCGAGGGCTGGCGCTGACCGGCGCGGAGCCGGGCATGGACGCGGGCTACGGCGAAGTTGCCGGCGTCTGGTGCGCCCGCACGCAGGATGGCGGTGGCGGGCTCCGTGCCGGCGCGGATGCGGCGGTGGACGCGATCGATGTGCTCGGCAGACGGCTCGGTGCCTTCGGCGAGGCGGCGACGCCACTCGTTCCAGCTCATCAGTCCTCCAGATCGGCGTCGGGGAGTATGGAGTCCTGCATGTCGCCGAGGTCGGCGCGTAGCGCTTCGCGAGCGCGGCGGAGCCGGCTCTTCACGGTCGCTTTCGGGATGTCGAGCATCTCGGCGACCTCCGAGTCCGCGCGCTCTTCCAGGTCGCATAGCACCAGCACTTCGCGGTGGTGGAGCGGGAGCCGCGACATGGCCTCCCACACCCGGCTCGCGATCTGCGCCTGCTCGGAGCGGCGGAACGGGTCCGCGGAGCTGTCCGGGGCCTCGGCGATGCTCATCCTCGGCACCCATCGCCGGATCCACGCGCGCCGCCGATGACGGGCGAGCACGCGGCGCGTGATCCCGTACATCCACGACGGGAACGCCTCTGGCTGGCGGATGGAGGAGAGTCGCTCGAACATGGTCTCGAAGGCTTCCTGTGCGGCATCTTCGGCGTTCACCCCGGAACCCCCGAGGCGGATGCACCACCGCAGCACCACTGGTAGCCAGTAGCCTACCAGTTGGTCGAGGGCACCCGGCTGGCCGGCCTGGGCGTCCCGGACCAGCTGAACGCGGTCGGGTGTCATCACCGGATCAAGTGCCGGGAGCTGCCCAGAAGGATCCACATCGGGCTGCGATTCCCACTCACCGCCGGGAGAGCCGGGGACCGACGGAGAGCTCGAGCGAGAGCTGGGTCGGAGCGAGACCCCCCGTGAGCGCGCCCTCTACGCCGAGCGGGCTCCGCGCCAGATCCGTGACCAGCCGCGCGGTCGGGGCGATCTCGAGAGGCCCGAGCGGGATCCGGGCCACCAGCTCGGCGCCGGCGACCGGCATGGGGATCTCCACCGTCCGGGCGGGGCCGTCACGCCATACGCGGCGCGATACCCCCGCAAGCGCGCCGCCACCTAGCGCCACGCCCCGGACGCGGGGCAGGAGCCACACGCCCCCGAGGCCGTCGAGCGACGTCATCCCCAGCTCGGGGTACAGTGTGGACATATCGAGCTCCGACGTCCACACTGCGCTCCCGCCGAGGGCGAGGGGCCCGTATGCGACGCCCGCCGTGATCCGCGCCGAGGGGGCTGCGGGGCAGCCCCTCCTCCACGCCACTCCGCCGCCGGCGAACAGCCAGGGGCGCAGGACCGGATCACCGGCCGGGACCGTCGGATCGTCGAGGAGCACGGCGTCCACCAGGATCTCCGCGGGGTCCACCGCCGCTACGACGGGCTCGTCCACCGGGGGTGGGGCAGGCGCCGCGACCTCCGCAGGCTCCGGAGCGACGGGCGCAGGGACCACCGCTACCGGGGCCCGGCGAGAGGGCCGGGGAGGCGGAGGCGGCAGCGCGGGAAGCGCCGGGAGCGAAGCGCCCTCTACCCCCCGCAGCAGGCTGGCTGCGAGCACGGCGATCCGCTCACGGGTGGCGTCCGTGGTCGGCGGGTCGACCGGCACGCTGCGGACCGCGCCGTCCCGGTGGATCTCGAGGCGCCAGCCTGCCGGGGTCGACACGAGTGCTGCCCACGTCCCCTCGGCGTTCGCAGCAGTCTCCAGGCCCGCCCGCGACATCGCGTGGCTCCATGCCCCGGTCGGCTCACCGGGCGGGAGGATCAGCGGTGCGGCGTGTGCCACGAGCGCGAGGAGCACGAGCATCCTGCCATCTTCGCTCGCGATCTGGCGACCCGCAACTACGAGTCCTCGACGATCCGGCCGTAGAGGAGCCCCGAGATGCTCCAATGCAGGGCGGCGAAGCCGGCGAGGACCCCGAGCCAGTTCGGGGCGTCGCCCATCGGGTCGCCCTCGAACAGCACGGTAGTACCGCGGGATGCGGCCAGGAGCGCCGGCACGACGAGCGGGAACATCAACAGAGGGAGGAGCACGCTCGACCCCCGCGCTTCGGCTGAGATCAGGCCGTACAGCGTGCCCGGGGCGGCGAGCGCGGCGCACCCGACGAACAGGAACACCAGGATCATCCCGAGCTCTCCCGCGTGGGCGCCCCCGGGCGGGAAGCTCATCAGGTCGGCTAGCGACATCCCGGCGACGGGCGCGTCGTAGACGGCCACGATCATCGGGAGCAGCCCGAGCGCCACGGTCACGAGGATCAGCGTGTTCGCGAGTGCCTTTCCGTAGAACAGCGCCTTCGAGTCCACCGGCCACAGGGAGAGCCCACCGAGCGCGTCGGTCTCGGTCTCGACCGCATACGACTGGTCGAGCGACCGCGTGGACGCGAGCAGCAGGCCGATCCAGAGCGTCCCCCCTGCCTGCTGGCGGAGCGAACCGGTGCTCGGCGCGGCGAACGCCACCATCAGGACCAGCGCGAGCGCGAAGAAGAAGATCCCGGAGATCCTTGCAGGCTGCCGCACCTCGATGTGCAACTCTTTCTGAAGGACGGTCAGCGTCTGTCGCAGGAGGCCGGGCGTCATGCGCTCACCCCGGGGTGGCCCGCGGCGGTCCCGGTCCAGGTGATCCGGCCGAGGTCGAGGTGGAGCGCCGTGTCGCAGACGAGCGAGGCGGTACCTGGCATATGCGTCGCGAGTACGAGCGTGGTGCCGTCCGCCCTGAGATCGCGGAGCACGTCGAGGAGGAGCTCGCGCCCCTGGGGGTCGAGGGCGCTGAACGGCTCGTCGAGCAGGACGAGGCCGGGGCGCTTGAGCAGCAGCCGGGCGAGCGCTGCACGACGCCGCATTCCCGCCGACAATGCCTTGAGCGGGTCGGTGCGCTTCGGGTCGAGGCCCACGCGAGCCAGCACGGAGTCCGGGTCGGCGGGGGACACGGTGAGCTTGGCGAGGATCGCGAGGTTCTCCCTGGGTGACAGGTCCTCGTAGAGCTGGAGCGAGTGGGAGAGCCAGCCGATCCGCGGGCGGAGCGTGTCGCGGTGCTCCCACAGGTCGAGTCCGTCCACGCGGCACGCGCCCTGGTGCGGTTTCAGCGCCGTGGAGAGCAGGCGGAGGAGCGTAGATTTGCCGGAGCCGTTCGCGCCCGTGATCATCAGGGCACCGGCGGCAGGGACGGCGAACGAGATGCCGGCCACGGCCCAGCGCGCTCCGAAGCGCCGGGCGAGCCGGTCGACATCCACGCTCGGACCCGTCATCGCACCCCCGCCTGGGACGGCTATCTCCCCGGGCGGGACCCCGCACCGCAACACGTGGACCGACCGCGCGTCCCGCGCTACTTCACCGCCACTTTCGCGTGTCGTGCCCTGCAGCGCTCTCTCGCGCGGGCCCCTGCGACGCGCCGGTCGGGGTCTAGATGAGCACCGTCGGTGATGGGGATCTCTCGCCTCTCAAGCAGGCTCTGCTCGCCGTCCAGAAAATGCGGGCACGGGTCGAGCATCTCGAGCGCAGCCGGACCGAGCCGATCGCGATCGTGGGCGCGGGGATGCGCCTGCCTGGCGGCGTCGCGGACCTCGACGGGTACTGGAGGCTGCTCGCGGACGGGGTCGACGCGGTGCGCGAGGTCCCGGCGGACCGCTGGGACGTCGACGCCTGGTACGACGCGGACCCCGAAGCGCGCGGCAAGATGTACATCCGCGAGGGCGGGTTCCTCGACGATGTAGCGGGCTTCGACGCGGAGTTCTTCGGGATCTCGCCGCGCGAGGCGGCGGAGATGGACCCGAACCAGCGCCTGTTGCTGGTGGTCGCGTGGGAGGCGCTGGAGAATGCCGGGATCGCGGCGAACCAGCTCGAAAACAGCCGGACGGGCGTGTATGTCGGCCTCGGCCTCTCGGACTACGGGCGCCGGCACTTCCTGTCGGACCAGCCCGAGCGGATGGGGCCTTACTCGGGCACGGGCACGTTCCTGTCGGTCGCGGCAGGCCGGATCTCGTACTTCCTCGGGCTGAACGGGCCGGCGGTCACGGTGGACACGGCGTGCTCGTCGTCCCTCGTGTCGATCCACCTCGCGGCCCAGGCGCTGCGGGCGGGGGAGGCCGACGTCGCGCTGGCGGGCGGTGCGAACCTGGTGCTCTCGCCCGAGCCGACGGTCTATTTCTCGCAGATCAACGCCATGTCTCGCACGGGGCGCTGCAGGACGTTCGACGCGGGCGCGGACGGGTACGTGCGCGGCGAGGGCGCGGCGGTCGTGGTGCTCAAGCGGCTGTCGGACGCGGTGCGCGATGGCGACCGGATCCTGGCGGTGATCCGGGGCTCTGCCGTGAACCAGGACGGGCGGAGCAACGGGATGACGGCGCCGAGCGCCCGTGCACAGGTGGCTTGCATCCGTGCAGCACTCGAGAACGCGGGGATATACGCCGGCGACGTCGGCTACGTAGAGGCGCACGGTACCGGCACGCCGCTCGGGGACCCGATCGAGCTCGAGGCGCTGCGGACGGCGTACGCGGTCGACGGCGTCCCCATGCGCGTCGGCTCCGTGAAGACGAACTTCGGCCACCTCGAGACGGCCGCCGGCGTGGCCGGGCTGCTCAAGGTCGTGCTGGCGCTTCGCCAGCGGACGATCCCGGCGCACCTGCACCTGACGGCGCTGAACCCGAGGATCGACCTCGCGGGGACGCGGATCGCCGTCGCGACCGTGACCGAGCCCTGGGAACAGGAGGGGCGCCGGATCGGGGCGGTGAGCTCGTTCGGTATGTCGGGGACGAACGCCCATATCGTGCTGGAGGAGGCTCCGCCTGTCGCGGGACGGGCGGGCACGGAGGGGCCGGCGGTCGTGCTGCTGTCGGGGCGCGATGCTGCGGCCACGCGGGCGCTCGCTGGGCGGTATGCCGGGCGGATCGAGGGGTCGATCGCGGATCTCGGCCGGGCGACGGCGCTGCGGCGAGCCCCGCTCGGGCACCGGGTGGCGGTGGTCGGGGCGACGGCGGCGGAGCTGACGGACCGGCTCGCAGAGATCGCAAGGGGCGAGCTGCCCTCCGGCGCGGTGGAGGCTGACGCGCCGACGCGGGCGCCGGAGTTGGCGTTCCTGTTCACGGGCCAGGGCTCCCAGCACCCGGGCATGGGGCGCGAGCTGTACGCGACGGAGCCGGTGTTCCGCGCCGTCATCGACGATGTGGCGATGGCGCTCGATGGCGTGCTCCCTGAGCCGCTGCTCTCCGTGATGTGGCCGGAGGAAGGCCGCGAGAGCGCCATCCACGAGACGCGCTACACCCAGCCCGCGCTCTACGCGGTGGAGGTCGCGCTCGCGAAGCTGTGGGAGAGCTGGGGGATCCTGCCCGATCACCTGCTCGGGCACTCCGTGGGTGAGCTCGCGGCCGCGGCCGTGGCGGGCGTGTTCTCGGTGGCGGACGGGGCGCGCCTGGTGGCGGAGCGCGGCCGGCTGATGCAGGAGCTGCCGCGTAACGGCGCGATGATGGCGATCTTCGCCGACGAAGCCACGGTGCGTTCCCTTCTCGGCGCGGACGGAGACGTGGTGATCGCGGCGGTGAATGGGCCGACGGAGACCGTGATCTCCGGGAAGACGGCGAACGTCGAGCGGATCGCGCAGGTGTGCGCCGACCGCGGCCTACGCGCGCGGAAGCTCCACGTGAGCCACGCATTCCACTCGCCCCTGATGGACCCGGCGCTCGACGCGTTCGAGGCGTTCGCGGCCTCGATCCCGATGAAGGCGCCGGTCCTCGCGGTGATCTCCGACCTCGACGGGAAGGAGGCCGGCGACCGCCTCACGGATCCGCGCTACTGGCGGGACCACCTGCGGGGAGCGGTGCGGTTCGCGGATGGCGTGAACGCGCTGAAAGCGGCGGGCGTCCACGTGTTCCTGGAGATCGGGCCGGCCCCGGTGCTCACTGGCATGGGTCAGCGGATCTTCGGCGCGGAAGCGGCGACCTGGCTGCACTCGCTGGCGGCGGAGGGTGAGTCGCGGGCGCAGCTCCTGCTCGCAGCCGGCGGGGCCTGGGCGGCCGGTGCGCGCGTGGACTGGAAGGCGATCCTCGGCGTCGGCGCGCCCGTGGATCTGCCGCTCTACCCCTGGCAGCCGGAGCGGCACTGGATCGAGCCGATCGACCGGGAGCGCGCTTCGTCGGCGGATCCGGCGGGCGAACGGGTGTGGGACCTGGTGTGGAAGAACGCGCCGGTCGGGGACGCGCGGAGCGAGCGTCGGACCTGGGCGATCCTCGGCGGCGGGGAGCTCGCCGGCGCTGTCGCCGACGCCCTGGCGGCCGCGGGGGACGAGATCGGTGAGATCGGCAGGGCGACCACGGGGATCGTCGTGATCGCGGACGAGGAGCGGGAGCGGTCCCTGGCCGCTCTGCTGCACGTGGCGCAGGGAACGCGGGCCCGGATCTGGGCGGTGACGCACGGGGCAACCGCGCCGGCGCGGGCGGCGGATCTCGCTGGCGCGGCGATCCAGGGGTTCTGCCGGACCTTCGCGCTCGAGCACCCCGAGCGGTGGGGCGGCTCGATCGACGTGGTGGGCGGCGTCGCGGACGCCTCGGCCATCGCGGCGTCGCTCCGAGCGGACGACGAGGACCAGGTGCAGCTCACCGGGTCGGATCGGCGGGCGGCGCGGCTGCAGCGGAGCCGGAAGGCGCTGGGTGAAGCGCTGAAGGTGGATCCCGACCGCACCTGGCTCGTGACGGGCGGCCTCGGCGGCCTGGGGCGGCGGGTGGCGCGGTGGCTCGCCGACGAGGGCGCGCGGAACCTCGTTCTCCTCGGGCGGTCGGGTGCCGAGAGCGAGCAGGCACAGCGGCTGATCGCGGACCTCACGGGTCGCGGCGTGCGCGTGCGCGCCAGCCGGGTGGACGTCGCCGACCACGGCGCCCTCGAGCTCGAGATCGCGGCCTTCGGCGCCGATGGTTTTCCGCGGCTCCAGGGCGTGGTGCACGCTGCCGGCACGAGCGACGACGCGCTCGTCGCGAACCTCACGCCCGGCCGATTGGGCCCGGCGATGGCGGCGAAGGTCCAGGGCGCGTGGAACCTCCACGAGCTCACGGGCCACGTGAAGCTCGACGCGTTCGTGCTGTTCGGCTCGGCGTCGGCGTGGTTCGGGACGCCCGGCCAGGCGACGTATGGGGCGGCGAACGCCTGGCTCGACGGCCTCGCGCGGTTGCGGCGCACCCTCGGGCTGCCGGCGACGGCGATCATGTGGGGGCCGTGGGAGGGCGAGGGGATGGCCGGAGCGGTGTCGCCGGCCGTGAAGGCGCGCTGGGCCGACGAGGGGATCCGCCTGCTCGACCCCGACGACGCGCTCGACCTGCTGGGCCGCGCCATGGGCGGGAGTCGCGCGACTTTCGCGGCTGTGGACTTCGATTTTCCGCGGTACCGCGAGGGTCGGCGCCGGTTCTCGGTCCTGCATGGCTTCGCTCCGCTGACAGCGGCGAGCGTCCCTGGCATCCTCCCGGCCGAGACGGGATCGGAGCTCGTACGCCGGCTCCGCGCTGCTCCGGTCGTCGCCCGCCGTGGCATGATGATGGACCAGCTGCAGGAGATCGTGGGGTCCGTCCTCGGGTTCGCGGCGGGGAAGCGCCTGGATCCGCGGGGCGGTTTCTTCGACGCGGGCATGGACTCGATGACGGCGCTCGACCTGCGGAGCCGCCTTCAGCGGTCCGTGGGCAGCTCCCTCTCGGCGACCGTCGCGTTCGATCACCCGAACATCACGGCGCTGGCGGATCATCTGCTCGAGGAGCTCGCGCTGGGCGCTGCGGACGCGGCAACCACCGCGCCGGTCGCTTCGCGGACCGAGGAGCCCATCGCGATCGTCGGCCTCGCGTGCCGGCTCCCGGGCGGTGCGACCGATCCGGACCGGCTGTGGGAGCTCCTGCGTGACGGTCGCTCCGCCGTGCGCGAGATCCCGGCGGATCGCTGGGACGTCGAGGAGTTCTACGATCCGACGCCCGCGACGCCCGGCAAGACGTACAACCGCCACGCCGGGCTACTCGACCAGATCGACCAGTTCGATCCAGCCTTCTTCGGCATCAGCCCGCGTGAGGCGGAGGTCCTCGACCCCCAGCAGCGCATGCTCCTCGAGGTGTCGTGGGACGCCCTCGAGGACGCCGGCATCGCGCCGCGCGGCCTCACCGACAGCATGACCGGCGTGTACATCGGCGTCGGCGGCTCCGAGTACGGGTACCGGTTCGCGCCGCTCGCGCAGGGCGGGGACGCCGACCCGTACAGCGGAACCGGCAACGAGAGCAGCTTCGCGGCCGGTCGCGTGTCGTACGTCCTCGGCCTGCGCGGCCCGGCGATGTCGATCAACACGGCGTGCAGTTCGTCACTCGTCGCCATCCACCAGGCGGTCCAGGCGCTGCGCGCGGGCGAGTGCGAGCTCGCGCTGGCGGGTGGCGTCAACGCGATCGTCAGCCCCGAAACCACCGTTCAGCTCGCACAGCTCCGCGCCCTGTCGCCGGATGGGCGCTGCGCCACCTTCGACGAGTCCGCGAACGGCTACGTCCGCGGTGAGGGCGCGGGCGTGGTCACGCTGCGCCGCCTCTCGGACGCGATCGCCCGCGGAGACCGGATCCACGCCGTGATCCGCGGAACCGCCGTCAACCACGACGGCCGCAGCTCGGGCCTCACTGTCCCGAACGGGGCGGCCCAGCAGGCCGTCATCCGCGCGGCATTGGCCGCCGGGAACGTCGCTCCGAACGACGTCGGGTACGTCGAGTGCCACGGCACCGGCACGAGCCTGGGCGACCCGATCGAGGTCCGCGCTCTCGGCGAAGTGTACGGGAAGCACCGTGCAAACGGCGAGATCGCCATCGGCTCCGTGAAGACCAACTTCGGCCACCTGGAGGCCGGCGCCGGCATCGCGGGCGTGCTGAAGCTCGTCCTCGCGCTGAAGCACGAGGCCATCCCGCCGCACCTCAACCTCGTGAACCCGAACCCGGCGCTCCCGCTGGCGGAGCTCCACGTCGCGATCCCGACCACGCTGACCCCGTGGAAGCGCGACGAGAAGGCGCGGATCGGCGGCGTGAGCTCGTTCGGCATCTCCGGGACGAACGCGCACGTGGTGATCGAGGAGGCTCCGCAGCTCGCCGACTTCGAGCGGGTCGAGCGCCCGGCGCACCTCGTGACCGTGTCGGGCCGGTCGCCGGCTGCCGCGCATGCCGCCGCGGTCCAGCTCGGCGACTTCCTCGCGTCGCACGAGGATCCGCTCGCGGACGTCACCTTTACGGCCAACACGGGCCGCGCGGGCCTCGAGTACCGGGTCGCGGTGGTGGGAGCCGATCGCGCTGCCGTGATCGCCGGGTTGCGCTCCGATGAACCGCTGATCCACGGGCATGCCGTCGAGACGCCCAAGGTCGCGTTCCTCTGCACCGGGGCGGGCCCGCAGGCCGTCGGCATGGGCGAGGAGTTGTACAGGACCGAGCCCGTGTTCCGCGCTGCCATGGACGAGGCCGCCGCCGTCCTGGATCCGCACCTCGACCGCCCGCTGCTGGGTTCGGTGATCTACCCGGCGGACGCCGACTCCTCGCCGATCCACCTGCTCGCGTACACCCAGCCCGCGATGTTCGCGATCGAGTACGCGTTCGCGAAGCTCTGGGAGAGCTGGGGCGTGCGGCCGGACGCCGTGATCGGGCATTCGACCGGCCAGTACGTCGCAGCGGTGCTCGCCGGCGTGTTCTCGCTCGCCGACGGCGCGAAGCTCATCGCCGCCCGCAGCCGGATGATGAGCGACGAGCCCGAGATCGGCGAGATGGTCGCCATCTTCACCGACCTCGCCCGGGTCACCGCCGCCATCGATCACCCGTCGGTGTCCATCGCCGCCGTGAACTCGGCGGAGGAGGTCGTGATCTCCGGCCTGCGCGAGCCAGTGCTCGCGATCATGGCGCGCTTCGAGGCGCAGGGCGTGGAGGTCCGACGGCTCCGCATCAGCCACGCGGCCCACAGCCCGCTGATGGATCCCGTGCTCGACCGGTTCGAGGCTGTCTGTGCGACGGTGCAGATGCACGCTCCCGTCCTCCCGTTCATCGAGAACGTCCGCGGCGAGATGGCCGGGGACGAGGTCGCGACGCCGCGCTACTGGCGCGACCACATGCGGGAGGCGGTCCAGTTCCACGCCGGCATGCGCACGCTCGCGTGGCTCGGCTTCCGCCACTTCCTGGAGATCGGCAACCACCCCATTCTTTCCGGCAATGGGGGACGGAGTCTGGCCGACGTCGCGGCGCACTGGTACCCGTCGGCGCGCCGGAAGGCGCCGGAGTGGCCGCAGCTCCTGGAGACCGCGGGGCGCCTGGGGGCGGCTGGCGTGGACGTCGACTGGCAGGGCTTCCACCGGCACGCGCCCGGTCGCCGGATCGGGCTCCCGACCTACCCTTACCAGCGCAAGCGGTACTGGGTCGAGCGGTCCCCCGCGACAGGGCAGACGCGTGAGGTCGGCGCCGACTGGACTTACGGGGTCGAGTGGTCCGACAAGGACGCCGCGGGCGGACAGGACGACGGGAAGCCGTGGCTGATCCTGATGGATCGGGGTGGTGTCGGCGACGCGCTCGCCTCCCGCCTGGGCGCGCGCGCCGTTCGCGCCGAGGGGGATCTGGAGCGGGCGCTCGGGACGTCGGGCGCGGGGACCCTCGTGGACCTCTCGAACCTGGACGCGGCGGAGCCCGGTCAGTCGCCGATCGACGCGGCGAAGCCGGGGACGGTGAGCGCGCTGGCGTCGATCCAGGCCGGCGCGCGGCGAGGCGTGCGGGTGGTGCTCGTCACCGCCGGTGGGACGACCGCGGGTGGGCAGATCCGCCCGGCGCAGGCGCCGATCTGGGGCCTCGGGAACGTGGCGGCGCTCGAGCTGCCGGACCTGCGGCTGGTGCGGATCGACGCGGATCCGGCCTCCCCGCTGAACGGCCTGCTCGAGGCCATCCAGAGCGACGACGGCGAGGAGATGATCGCCCTCCGCGGCGGGAAGCGGCGCGTGGCCCGGTTGGTGCGCGCGCCGATCCCCTCCGGTGAAGCCATCATCCGCGACGATGCGACCTACCTCGTCACCGGCGGCCTCGGCGCACTCGGGATCCGGGTGGCGGAGTGGCTCGCGGACCGCGGCGCGAAGTCCGTGGCGCTCGTGGGCCGCACCGAGCCGAAGGGCCCGGCGCTCCAGGCGATCGGCAAGCTCGGTGACCGGGGGGTCACCGTCGAGATCCTTCGCGCCGACGTCAGCAAGCGCGAGGACGTGGCCCGCGTGATCTCCGCCCTCGCAGGCCGTGAAATATACCCCCTCCGGGGTATGTTCCACGCGGCCGGTGTCCTCGACGACGCCGCCGTCGTGAACCTCGACTGGTCGAGGTTCCCGGCGGTCTGGGCCGCGAAGGTCGACGCGACCTGGTGGCTGCACGAGGCCACGAAGGGGCTGCCCCTCGACCTGTTCGTCGGCTTCTCGTCGGCGGCAGCGATGATCGGGAGCCCCGGCCAGGGTAACTACGCGGCGGCGAACGCGTTCATGGACGCCGTCATCGCGCTGCGGCGTTCGCAGGGCCTCGCCGGGCAGAGCCACGCGTGGGGTCCGTGGGCGGACGCGGGCCTGGCCACGGAGACCAGCCGGGCGTGGGCCGCCGGCGGCGTGAACCCGCTGGCGCCGCGCAGCGCTGTCGCGGTGATGAGCCGGGCGCTCGCAGCGGACGTCGGTCAGGTGGCCATCGCGTCCATCGACTGGTCGGCGTTCGCGGCCCGCCTCCAGCGGATCCCGCGCCTGCTGTCGGGCCTCGTGCAGGTGGACGACAAGCCGAAAGCGGAGGCGGGCCTCAGGTCCGCGCTCCAGGCCGTCCCGGCCGCCGGGCGCGCCGAGCTCCTCCAGGCGACGCTCCGCGCGGAGATCGCGCGTGTCCTCCGCCTCGATCCGGCTGATCTCGATCCGCGGACGGGCTTCTTCGACGCGGGCCTCGACAGCCTCATGGCGGTAGAGGTCGTCGGAAAGCTCAAGGAGCGACTGCAGATCCAGCTCCCGGCGACCCTGCTGTTCGACCACCCGAACCTCGTGGACCTGACGACGTCGCTGCTCGGGCGCCTCGACCTCGGGGAGACGAAGCAGCTCCCGGCGGTGTCGCAGGCGCGCGTCGCCGCCTTCGACGAGCCCATCGCGATCGTTGGCATCGCCTGCCGGTATCCGGGCGGCGCGAACGACCCGGATGGCTACTGGCGCCTCCTGCACGACGGCGTGGACCCGATGGTGGAGGTGCCGATCGAGCGCTGGGATATCGACGCGTACTACGACCCGACGCCCGGCACGCCCGGCAAGATGTATACGCGGGAGGCCGCGTTCCTCACCGACCCGATCGACCAGTTCGACAGCGAGTTCTTCGGCATCAGCCCGCGCGAGGCGAACAGCATGGATCCGCAGCAGCGGCTCCTGCTCGAGGTCGCGTGGGAGGCGCTCGAGAACGCCGGAAAGGCGACGGACGACCTGAAGGACTCGGACATCGGCGTGTTCATCGGCGCCGGCGACTCGGGCTATCTGCAGCGCTTCCAGCAGGGCAACGGGCTCCTCTATCAGGACCAGTACGCGGGGACCGGCAATCTCTCGGCGTTCCTCGCCGGTCGCGTCGCGTACGTGCTCGGGGTGCACGGTCCGAACCTGACGCTGAACACGGCGTGCTCGAGCTCGCTCGTGGCGACCCACCTGGCGTGCCAGGCCTTGCGCGCAGGCGAATGCGGAACCGCGCTCGCGGGCGGCGTCAACTTGATGCTTTCGCCCGAGAACTTCGTGTACGTGAGCCAGATCAAGGCCGTCTCGCCCGACGGCCGCTGCAAGACGTTCGACGCGTCCGCAGACGGCTACGGCCGCGCCGAGGGCTGTGGAGTGACCGTCCTCCGCCGGCTCTCGGACGCGCTGCGCGACGGGGATCCGATCCTCGCTGTCATCCGTGGGAGCGCGGTCGGCCACGACGGGCCGTCCTCCGGGCTCACGGTGCCGAACGGAAGCGCCCAGGCGAAGGTGATCAACGACGCGATCCGGCGTTCGGGCGTCGACCCCCACGACGTCTCGTACATCGAGACGCACGGCACGGGCACGGTGCTCGGCGACCCGATCGAGGTCCACGCGATCGAGGCGTCCTACGGGCTGAACCGCGCGAAGGACCGGGTGCTGTACCTCGGCGCCGTGAAGTCGAACCTCGGCCATATGGAGGTCGCGTCGGGCACGGCGAGCCTCATCAAGACGGTGCTCGCGCTCCAGCACGCGGCGCTCCCGCCCGACCTGCACTTCGAGAAGCCCAATCCGGACCTCGACTTCGAGGGGAACGGTTACCAGGTACCCACGC